>DASYYL010000087.1:0-52061 GCA_035933915.1 Verrucomicrobiia bacterium | reverse complement strand
TGGCCAACGGCATTTACGAACTGCAAAAGTGGCGAAAAAAGACGACGGCTGACTCCTTGCGTTCCTGGTGCCAGCAACAAACTTTCCCAATGGCCTGGTCGCAGATCAACAGGTGAACCTTCAAACCATAACCCATTTGTTCTTGAGGGGTCCGGCCGACCCGATCAGTCGCGCCACCCCCCCTTCAACCGACCTAATACGGCCCGCGAGAGTGTCAGGGCGCCGCACAGGCGACTCAAGCCACGGCACGCCGACTCTCATGCAAGGCTAAGCTCAAAGCCCGTTTCACGCACGCTATGCGACTCCCTCCCAAAATCCAGATGAATCAGCCGTTGATGGCATTTTAACTGACTCAAATTAGCACTTGCGTTAAAATCTACATCGGTTATTCTGTCTAGCTCTTTTTTTGATGAACGCTGAACTTGCTAAAAAGGCCGCCGAGAAAGTCGGCAACCCTAACGTCCTCATTAACTTGATATCCCGTCGCGTCCGGCAACTGAACTCGGGCGGCGGCGGATTGAGCCGTCCGCTTGTGGACAATGCGACCACGCTCGGCGTGGCGGACATCGCCTTACGCGAGATTATCGAAGAGAAGATTGGCTGGGAAATGCCCGAAGTCACAGAATTGGTCCGTCCTCTTCCGAGAAAACGCAAGAAGAGATAGCGTAACCCGATTTCAGATTGTGGAGATTCCGGAGCACGCTAAAGCGTGGACACCAAACGAGCTCGCCGAATCCTCAGTACTCCAGCCAGGAAGTCTCTTTCATCCGGCGGCGCGGGCGCGCCGCCCTGCCACCGATTGGGAAAGATTTTGGCCGACATATTCGGGCTGTCGCGTTAAATTGAATGGTCATGGCGGACATAGTGACCAACCATAAAGGCCGGCGCGATTACCATATCCTCGAAACGTTTGAGGCAGGCATCGCGTTGCAGGGCACCGAGGTGAAATCATTGCGGGCCGGCAAGGGGCAGATTGCCGACGCCTTTGCGCGAGTTGAAAAGGAAGAGGTCTGGCTCTACAATGCCCATATTGACGAATACTCGCACGGCAATCTCCAAAATCATGTGCCGAAAGCTCCTCGCAAACTGCTCCTTCACAAGTCCGAAATCAGGAAGCTGTTCGGTCTAGCCGCAGTGAAAGGCAACGCCCTGATTCCCCTGTCTTTTTACTGGAAGAACGGCAGGGTCAAGGTCGCGCTGGCTGTGGCCAAAGGAAAACAGCAATTCGACAAACGTGAGGATTTGAAGAATCGCGACGCCGACCGCGAAATGAAGCGGGCGACGATGCGGCGGAGGTAGCGAGTGGGAGATGGAAGACAGGATGCGGGATCCAATCTTCATATCCCGATAGAAAATTATCGTTCGAAAGATTCCCCCTCCCCATGATCCGTTAAAACAGCATTGTCGAAAAGACTCTCTCTCACCCCAACCCTCTCCCGCTGGGAGAGGGAGAATCAGAGTCCGATGGTTTGTAACGTCGAAGACTGGTGAATGTTCGGGCGGCGCGGCAGCGGCCCCGACCAAACATCCTACAAGTTTTTCGCGGCGGCGTTCCAATCGATCACGTTCCAGATGGCCTTTAGATAGGCGGCGCGTTTGTTTTGGTATTTCAGATAATAGGCATGTTCCCAGACATCCACGCCGATGATCGGCTTGCCTTCGACGCCTGAAATCGCCTTGCCCATGAGCGGGTTATCCTGGTTTGCCGTCGAAACAATTTCCAATTTTCCATTGTGAGAGACAAGCCAGGCCCATCCGCTGCCAAAGCGCGCCAGGCCGGCGGCTTCGAATTTCTCTTTGAAGCCGTCAAAACTTCCAAACGCCCCATTGATGGCATCGGCGAGTTTTCCTTCCGGAGCTTTGGCGGCTTTGCCTGAAAGGAGTTTCCAGAAGAACGAATGGTTCCAATGTCCGCCGCCATTGTTACGAACAGGGCCGCGGATGTTGTCGGGCAGGGATGCCAGGTCGCCGATGATGGCTTCCAGGGATTTGCTTTCCAGTGGAGTCCCAACCACGACCTTGTTGAGATTGTCGACGTAGGCTTTGTGATGTCCGCCGTGATGGACTTCCATGGTGGCTTTGTCAATATTGGGTTCCAGGGAGTCAGAGGGGTACGGAAGCGGTGGTAATTCAAATGCCATAATATTTCCTTTTGTTATTATTCTTGGTTCAAATAGCGCCAGCCAAGTTGCGATAGAGCGGCCGGAAAATCAAGCGCGGAGAATTTTCTCAAACATCCCTCCGTGCAGAAATTCGCGAACGGTTTTGCGACGAATGAAATCCATCGGGAAACCCATTTCAATGGCGCTGACCTCATTTAGACGGCCGATATGGCGCGCATCGAGGGTCCAGTCGAGGCATTTCATGTTGTCGTCGAATTGAGAATATTTTCGCGCGCCGATAATGGGAATGACGTTGCGGTTGGCGCGCAGCCAGTTTAGCGCGACCTGTGCGGGCGATTTCCCGGCTTCTTTGGCAATGGCAATAACGGTATCGACGATCTTCAGGTTGCGCTCGGACAGTTCTTTAAACTGCGGCGTTTTGTCGAGGCGCTTTTCTTCGGTCGAACCTTTGGCGTATTTGCCGGTGAGCAGTCCGCTGCCCAGAGGCGACCATGCGGCGATGGTGAGTCCCAGCGCCTCCGCCATGGGCAGCAGTTCGCGCTCCGGGGTGCGCTCGACGAGACTGTACTCAATCTGCAATCCGACAAAGCGAGTCCAATCACGCCATTCGGCCAGCGTGTTGGCCCGGGCGATCCACCAGGCCGGGGCGTCCGAAATACCAATATAGAGGACCTTACCCGCCCGAACCATGTCGTCAAAGGCGCGCATGACTTCTTCCATCGGGGTCAATTCGTCCCAAACATGCATCCAATAGAGGTCCACGTAATCGCTGCCAAGGCGTTCTAAGGAGGCGTTCAGCGCTTCCAGCATGTGCTTGCGATGGTTGCCGCCGCCGTTGGGGTCGTTCGGTTTAAAAGCATTAAAGGAGAATTTCGTGGCGATGACAAAGCGTTCACGGTTCGCCTTGACGAATTCGCCAAGCATTTTCTCACTCGTGCCGTTGGTGTAACCGTCCGCTGTATCGAGGAAATTCCCGCCGGCATCGGCGAACGCGTCAAACATTTTGCGGCTTTCGTCTTTGTTGGCGCCCCAACCCCATTCTTCACCAAACGTCATCGTTCCCAAACACAACTCCGAAACACGGAGACCAGATCTGCCAAGAAGTTTATAATTCATAGTTTTAATTTTAGAAACAGGCTTTCACCACTCCGCCGTCCACTCGCAATGCGGCGCCGTTTGTGGCGGAGGAAAGTGGACTGGCCACATAAACGACGAGATTGGCCACTTCTTCCGTGGTGGCAAAACGCTTGATGAGGGAAGTCGGCCGAACGCTTTTGAAAAATTCCTTCTCGAATTCGGCAAATGGCTTCCCACCGCTGAGTTGTTTTACAAACTCGTCCACGCCGTCCGACCGCGTCGGTCCCGGCAGGACGGCATTCACCGTGACGCCCGTCCCGGCGCAGGTTTCAGCCAGGCCGCGAGCGACGGCCAATTGCGCGGTCTTTGTCATGCCGTAGTGGATCATTTCGGCCGGAATTTGGATGCCGCTTTCGCTGCTGATAAAAACAATTCGGCCCCAATTGTGTTGCTTCATTCGCGGCAACCAGGCGCGGCTCAGGCGTACGCCGCTCAGGACGTTCATCTCAAAGAATCGCCGCCAGTCGTCATCGGGAATATGCTCGAACGGCTTTGGCTCGAAGATGCCCAGGTTATTGACCAGGATTTCGACGTCGGGAAATTGTTTGACCAATTTTTCAGCAACCGCTGCGGTGGACAAATCGCCGGGAAAACCTTCCAATTTCGCAGTCGAGACCTTCTTGCGAATATTCGCGATGGCCTCCGAAACGGATTTGACTGAGCGGCCATTGATGATGACTCTGGCGCCTTCACGGGCCAGGCCCATGGCGATGGCCAGGCCGATGCCCTTGGTGGAACCCGAAACGAGGGCGAGTTTATCTGTGAGTTGTAAATCCATAGGAGGGAAATTTTGCACCGTGCGCGGCGAAGTCAAGCGAGAGGCACGACGAATTTCGACAATTTTTTGATTGAAAATTTGTCTTTTACTTTTAAAACGCTTATAGTTCCGCAATGAAACCCCACAAACATTTCGGAGCTGTACTCTTTTGTATCGGGACGTTTCTAGCCACCAACACCGGTTTTGCCGGAGACAGCGCGCTTTTACTTTCGGTTTCGATCACCAATGGGACACCTGTAGTGCCACGATCCATGTTTATCCAGACATGGACATTTACCAACAACGGGACCACAACCTGGACGCCGGGACCGAATGGTTACACGCTGGACATGGTAGGATTGGATCGCCTCGGCGCGATACCGTTGGACACAAACGTTAACGGCGGGACCTACCATTTTCCGCGCGCGGCCATCAATAGCGGCAAGAAGATTAGTCCGGGAGGCATAGCGTCCTACAGCATGGATTTTATCGCGCCGGAAATTTCCGGGTCCTATACGGACAGCTTTCAGCTCAACGGCACCAATTGGTTTGGGCCCACTGTGACAGTGCAGGCGGCCGTCGAGCCAGGTGGAAATACGAATGTGTTTGACCGTTCACGGACTGTTTCCTTTGCGAATAACTACGCGGCTTACTATTGCCCAGACGGCTATTTCTGGACGAACGGCGGCAACTGGTCCACCGTGACCCCAAATACATTTACACCTGTGCCAACAGGGGCGGGCATCGATGGCGGAGTCGGCGACGATTGTGCGCACTTCGTGTCCTACTGCATTGGCAACGGGCCATATGTGCGTGGCGGCGGCATTGGTATCCCAAGCCGGGCCACGCCTACTTATGGCGAACCTGGCGCGGCGAGACTCGTCACGGCGTGTCTCATTAACCCGCGTTACGCAGTCGAAGTCTCGTCACTAAGCCAGCTCGAGCCTGGCGACGTTATTGGATGGAATTGGGAGGGCAACACAAGCATCAGTAATCTTGACCACGTGACTCTTTATGAAGGCAATAATCTAACGGCCTCTCACGCCGTTTCCGCAGAGGATGTCGGTCCAACATATTTTCAATCGACGTCTTCTTCGTGGGTCTGGCATTTGATACACATTTTGGACTACCCAACTCTCTGGACGACTCGCTCAGGGAACAAGATGACGTTTATGTGGACAACCAATTGGAACAAATACGCTCTTTATTCGGCGCCTGCCGTGAATGGGCCGTGGACCAAGCTGACGTTCACCCTTGGGAAACTTGGTCCTACTAACATATTGACTCAGACAATGCCAAGCACAGGTTCGATCTATTACCGCCTGCAAATGCCCTGAGCCAAGTCATAGTGATTATTGCAAATTGCATCGCAGGACAAAGAAAGCGCAATTTCCAATCGGACTTCTTGTGAGCCGTTTTCATGGCCGATCGTCGCACATCATAAACTCCAGATAGAGCGCCAATGCCTTAGCACCTCAACGCTGCCACCGACTCCCTTTGGCATCGCAACAGCTAAAGACTTTGAGGAGGAAAGCCGTTTAACGAGCCATGAGGAAGTATTTTAAACGACGACACAATAAAGCCGAACAAGATTCCCATAGTAGTATCCTGGCACGGAAGCGACTCTTGTTTTCCATTGTAGCGGCAACCATTGTCATCTTCGTCCTCCTTCGGATTTCTTTGCCGCACCTTGTCAGGCATTACGTCAACGCCCAACTCCAAAAGTCCAGCGCGTACGCCGGCAGCGTGGGTCGCATTGAGATTTCACTTTACCGGGGAGCCTACGAAATCAGAGACATCCACATCTTCAAGCGAAACGGCAAAATCCAGGATCCATTCTTTTCGGCGCCTTATATGGATCTGTCCGTGGAATGGCCAGCGCTGTTCCATCATCGGATCGTTGCCCGAATTTATATGCAGCAGCCACACCTGAATTTCGTCAAAGGGCCGACTGCGGAGCAGACCCAAACCGGTGAAAGCACGTCATGGATCCAAATGTTGCAAAGCCTGACCCCATTTAGAATAAATGAGCTGGAAATTTACGACGGCGAGGTTCATTACAAGGACGATTACTCCGATCCCAAGATGGATCTCTATATCAGCAGGCTCGGCGCTTCGGCGACCAATCTTTCGAATGCGCAAGAGCAATCACTCCAATTACCGGCCGGCATTCGGGCGCACGGCAAAACCATTGGCGGCGGCACACTCGACTTTCATTTGCAATTCAATCCAATGGCGCCCGCGCCGCTGTACCAATTGCAAACCTCGCTCACCAACGTCAACCTTCCCGCGCTTAACAGCTTTCTTCGCGCTTACGGGAAATTTGACGTAGCGCGCGGCGATTTCGCCATGTTCACGTCGATCGCCGCCACCAACAACGCCTACCAGGGCTACATCAAAATCTTTTTCGACAATCTCGATGTCTTTGAGTGGCAAAAGGAAGAACGAGAGCATAAGAGCGCGTTGAAAATATTTTGGGACGCAATCGTGGGCACTGTTTCCACAGTTTTCCGGAATATGCCGAAAGACCAATTGGCCGTAAAAGTTCCTATTGCGGGGGTCAATACAAATTCAAGTGTTGACCTGACGAGCACGATTGGCTCACTGTTGCGCAACGCCTTCGTTCGCGCTCTGATTCCAAAATATGACCAAAAGATTACGACGACCGAGGTGACACAGAATGTTAAAGCGGGCGTGATTCCGAACGCGAGCACAAACGGTACGCCGTTGCCGGGCACGAGATCCACCGGACTTCCGAAAGAGCCGCCCGCCAAAGAAAAGCACGGCGCGACCTTGCTGCAATCGACCGAAGAAACCAATAAAGCAGGCGCACCGCCGTAGCGAGCGTCATTGGCCCGGCGAAAAGCTCTGGAGCCGATAGAACCTCATTTTGTAACGCGAGGCGTTGGTGTCAGTGAACTGCCAGGCGCCTGCGGAGCCGGCAATATTGGTCGAAATCGGCTTCCAAACCACTGGTGATGCAAGGTTTGTGGCTGCGAAGACGATGTTAGTCGAAGCCGGCACGCAGAGGGACAAAAGTGTCACGCTGCCGTTGGTGTTGCGAACAGCGCCGTAAATGTTCGGCGTTTGAGTGAGAACGTTGATGAGATTGACTCCGTTTGGCGTACCCCATCCGGTACACAGGTCGTAACCCGGCATAGCGAAATAGAGGCCTGGACTTCCGCTATCGACATTATTTCCCGTGGTGATGTCATGAAAACAGGAGGAATATAGAGAGCCGCTGCCGATGGCGTAGAGAGCCGGGTTGAGAAAGCCGAGTGCCGGTTCAGAACTGGCGGCGGCCTGCTGATTGGCCAGCGCCGTCATTCCGGCCCATAATGGCGCGGCGATGCTCGTACCCCACCACCAGCCGGTCTTTCCGCCATCCCAAACAACCCAGGCATTGTAGGCAATCATCGCCACATCCGGAACATTGCGATTCGTGGTCGAGCCACCATTTGCCGTCATGTTTATTCCCTTTTGCCAACTCGGTATGGGATAACCTCCCATATTCGGGATACTCGTGGTGCTGACACCTCCTCCGCTGCCGGTAACACCATCTCCATTGGTCCAGACGGTCTCAGAGGACCATGATTTGCTACTGGCCGTGGTCAATGTTGTTCCGCCCACTAGCGTGACGTATGGGTCATCAGTCCATTGGCCCGTGTCACCGTTATAAAAGGCCAGATTGTCGCCCGAACATTGAAAAAATGATTGCCCTTGCACTGCAAGCTCCTGATAAATGGTGTCCAAGTTAGCATCGTCGTGTTCCCAAAGCCAGGAACAGCTCAATTGGCTGGCGCTGTCATCCTCCTGCATTCGTTTAATAATATCCTCCCAATAGGAACAACAATTCGGCGCTTCATAGACGATCAGTCGGGAAATGCCCGGCGCCATGGCCATGACCATTTCCATATCGAGCGATACCTCGCCTACCCAACTGCCATCGGTATCAGGCGTTCCGGATGCGTAGTCCAAGAGGACATTCGTAATTTGCACATTCGGCAAACCAGCCAGTGCCTCATAGTTCAGGATGTCGTTTGTGTAATATCCGTCCAATTCCAGCAATCCCACGGATTGTCCGGCGCCCGTAAGCGAAGTGCCGGGAACGTACGCAGTCCGGAAATCCTGCCCCAGATAGGACCCGCCGGGGCCAGAGCCGCCTCCGGAATTCGCGCCAGTCCCGGCCCGTCCTTCGCCTGGATGGCCTCCGGGATGAGGCAAAGAATAATTATCAAGTCCGCTAATGTGCAGCAGTGGCACACCCAAGTCTACCGAGGGCTCAGTATCGGGCGCATAAAAGGTACGTGCCTCCGAGGGGTGTTGATAAAGTTGCATATGCAGGTGGAACGTCCTTTCGACATCGGCGACGGTTCCCTCGACTGTCAAAAGCGTACGGTCCCCGTGCGTTCGGATAATATCCAAACCGTTTGTCTGAGCAAAAATCGCGACGGCTTCGTAATCCTGCTCAGCAGGACCGAACCTATCTGCAATTTGCTGCGGTGTCAGATAATGATGATATTCCGGGCTTGCAGAATCATAAATCTCGCCAACCAATTCGTGAAATCGAGCGCTATTACGCAGAGGAAGCCCAATGATCAGGCTCAAACGTTCCTGGGCCGGAAGGCGGCCAATTGGCTGCAAATGAAATCGCCCTATCGCCGGAGGGACATGCCCGGACAAAAACTGACGTTGGCCGCCGTGCGCCGACATGACAATGGCCAGTGCCATTAAAACGGGCAGGCCGCGCTGGGACAGGAAGCTTCGGATGTCTTCCGAGTTCACGGCAGTTATTAGGGCTCTTGAAGGCGGCTTAACTGCCGCATTTGCAGCAATTTTAACCTTTCTGACCTAAAAATACAATCGAAATCTGACCCCTAAAGTAGACTTTGCATGTCCCAATTCTGTCAGTACGCGTCCCCTAAGCCGGAACCGCCGCATCACTTCTGGACACGGCAGTTGAATAAACTACGGTCCCCCGCCAATCGATCATGGCCACATCCATTTTATCAGAGCCAAGACTGACGGTGGTAAAACCAGACTGAGATTTAGCAAACCGGGTATATTCAATTTTTTTTGTGGGACGGACCTGCGAACCAGCGCCGGTGCAGAACAGGTTGACATCGCCGGCAACCAGATGCTGGAGGTCATGGTCATGCCCGTTGAAATAGGCGTGGACATTGTGTTCGCGGAGCAGAGGAAGAACGCTTTGAATCAATTCCGGCTGGTCGCCGTGCTCACCGCCGGAATAAATGGGATGGTGCGCAAAAACGACTTTCCATTGCGCCTTTGACCCGGCGAGCGCTGCCTTAAACCAGGCAAACTGCCCGTGAACATCCTGCGTAATGACATTGGCGCGGATTCTTTCCTCGAATTCGCGCACGTAATACATCTTGATCATGGGCGTGGTATCGAGATAGAAGAAATCGGCCCGGGTCTGATGATCAATTTGATGAGACTGCATGTAAAAACGCGCCGGCATGGTCCAGCGCGGGCTCCTGAGCGCATAGGCAAGCTGGGCCTCGCAATTGCCATGGTAATCGTGGTTGCCCAGGATGACGTGCCACGGGATGCGGAGCGACGGCGCAGTATAGACCTCCTCAAACGATTTCTGCCAGTGAGAGTCGGTCACCGAAGTGACGCCGTTTTCGTAAAAATTATCGCCGACCGCGATAACAAAACGGGCGCCGACATTTTGCGCCGCGATACCCATTTGTTCGGCAACTTCTCTCTGGTCCAATTCGCCTTTGCGTCCCCAATCCCCCAAGACCAGGAAATTCAAAGTATTCGACGGGACCCCGCCGGCAAGAAGGTTTACGGGCAGAAATCGGCTGGCCACAGCGGCCTGGCTGGCTACAAATAGTGTCCGGACGAAGTCGCGGCGTGTCTGTTTCATTGTACCAGACTTGCTGGAAAACCGGCTAAAGGCAATTGAAAAATACGGCTGTCACTCAATCGTAACGGGCGGGTTGGATCGCCGTCTTGTCATGGATTTTCCAACCGGAAAAACATCTTGCCAGTTGGTGAAGTGAGCTTCAGGTAATTCGTGCCGCCGGTAGTTGTCCAACTGGAGTTTAGGCTCCAGGAAACAGGCGGATTAATGCTGCTGGCCTGGTCCAGGTTCCAGCCGGCAACGTTCTGCCAATAGACGGAGACGGTGTTGCCACTGATGCTGATATAAAGGGTTGGGGCGCCGGGATTTTGCAGCACGGAAATGAACGCCCAGTATCCACCCGTCAGAGAATAATTGCCCCCGGTCATAGGCGTGGAGGCATCCGGCTGGCCGATGGTGCCGCTGAGAGAATAAGCGCCGCCGGTGCTCGTGCCGCCGCCACCGGCAACTTTATACCAGTTAATGGAGTAATTCTGGGCGCGGGCGGTGACCGCGAGCAAAAGCACGGCGAAAACCGAGATTGTGATGAATTGATTTTTCATGAGCGGCTCCTGGATTTATGCATTGCTGAAATTCGCGGGGTCATTGAACGGTTGATGGGCCGTAGACGGATATGATGTTCATGGGTTTTGTAATAGTATAGGGCGCAGTAACAGTGCCAACACTGGGCTGGGAACTGGAATCGATCGCGATGGTGCCTCCGCTGGCTACAGCCGAAACTCCTTGAGGCAACGTGGGGTATGGAAAAGAGAACGTGCCAAACTGAAAGATAGAGTTGTAGTTGACGAAGTCAACCCAGACCGGTCCGTAAAAAGTAACCGGGTCAGAGGCGATTCCGTTGCAGACCACCTGGAGTGAATAGGCGGCTCCGCCGTTGCTGAAGACGTTGGATGGCAGGGCGGCTTCGGTGGAAACGACATTCCCGTTGTCGACGCTGGTGCTGCTCCAATTGAAGCTCCTGCCATATGTCACGTTGCCGCTGCCATCGGTGAAGCGCAGGAGTGGATAGTTGCTGTCCATTTGGGAATCGTCACCATACGAGGCGCCCCCTGAAATTCCGTTGAACAACGTTCCAGTGACATGGATGGAACCGTCGAGATTCCACGAGACGCTATAGATGGTTGGCTTGCCGGCCGGGAGCGGCGAACCATCCGGTTGATAGATCCAACACTGGCTTCCCAGGCCGGACAACAAGACCGTGCCGTCAGGCAGGTCAAGCATAAACAGTGATTGCGCGCGGGATGATAATTGCGAGTAGCCCGACGGAGCAACTGGCGCTGCGGTAAGACCGCCCGTGCCGCCGTTAGCCGTATAGTCATATTCATAAAATGACGTAGGGCCCACCCCGTTGATTGCGCCTACAGAACTGTTAACTCCTTGCGGACTGACTGCCAGCAAGATTTTGCCATTGACCATCATGGCCCCGGGGGCATCTTTCTGGCCCAGGGTGCCGGGCAGTTGTGCGCTGGATGACCACGTGCCGGCGAAATAATTATAAACTGCCTCGGCACCATTTCCGCCGAAGAAGATTGCATTTTCGTTGGGCAGCAGAAATGCCGGTCCGGACTCACTGACTTTTCCGGTGCCACTAACATTGGGCCAGATGTTCGGGATTCCACTTTGAGCATTCCCCCAGGTCTGGGAGGAAGGATCATACTGCTCCGCTGTCGTTCCGCCAGTGCTGGAGTCGTCCGAGTCTATGCACAGCACGTTGTCGTCCGGCAATTTAACCCAGCACGCTTCCCAGATTCCCTGGAGAGGCGCTCCGACCGTTTGAGAGAATGAGTTGTTGTTCGGATCAAACAGGAAGGTATCATAGGAATAAGGGCTGACTGCGCCTTGGGGTTCGATGAGGACATCTCCGCCGGGCATGACCATGGCATTGCCATCCTGAATTTTCCCAAAATAGGCCGGGTTAATTGCGGTACTCCAAGTACCGTTGCCGGTGTGATATATCTCCACCTGGGGGCTTCCGTTGCCGTTCTCGCCCCCGGCCACAAATGCATTGCCGTTTTTGAGGACCGCTGTTGATCCAGTCTGGTGGCCCCAGGTCGAATTGTTACGATAGCTCCACGGTCCGTCGGTATAATGACCGAGACTGTCCGGGGCCAGGCTATACCAATTGCTGCTTGAACCTTCTGCTAGAACCGTGCCGTCCGGAAGGAGCACACAGATGCCGACACTATCGCCGGCAGGGTTGGAGGTTGACATGGCCACCCAACTGCCCGTTCCAAATGCCCTTTCCGTCGCCCCTAACCCGCAGAGGGTCAGCATTGTCATGGGTAAGGCCGCTCCCAATGGCGAGCGGTCGAGTATCCTTCGAAGTATGCCACGTTGCGTGTTGTTTTTCATACTTGCCTCAAATTCATAAATCTCAAGAGAAATCCTGAATTATTGTAGCGTGACCAGCACCAGCACCATGCCCGTACCCTGGCTCAAGCCGGTCATCGCCTTGCCCAGAATCGCGCCCTGGGCTCGGCCGCGGTCGGTCACCTTCATCGCATAGCCCGGCGTCGCGGAAGTGGTGAGAAAATCACCGGGCCTTATCGCGCCGTAAGAAGCATCGACCCGCACATAGACGCGGCCGGTGAGCGCGACATTTTTGCCGCCTCCGAGCAAGCCCTGTTGTTGCATCTGGATTCCCGGATGGATTCCGTTAGCACCGCTCACGACTCCGGCTACACGCGTATCATACGGCTGGTCACTGAGCTTCAATTGGCCGGGATGCTGGTCGTCAATCACGACGACGCAACCTGGTTGCATTTCCGATTGCGCCGCTGACATGGGGAACGGCTCAGCCAAATCGGCGCCGCCCCGGATGGTCAATGACGCAACGGAGCAATTGTTGCTCACCCACACATCGCCGGAATAGTCCCAGCTCAGACAAATCGTTGTCGGATCCGTTGCCCCCAGGGCCCCGCCGTCGAGACCGTAAAGGAATGGACCGTTGCCACCGGGAATGTTATTTGGAGGCAGCCCGAACCAGTAACCCAAACCATTACCGACACTGGTAGTCGACCCCGAAGTCAAAAACAACTGTCCCCCATTGATGGTCAAGTCCCCGCCATTGTCTAAAGACATTTTGTCGCTAAACCCGGTGTAAAAATCCAGCCCATATTGATTGCCACCGGCGGTGCGTTTAGAAGCAATGCCTTCGCCGCTGGCGCTGCCAAACGTCAGACCGTAGCCGTTTGTGCTGCCGTTGTTGATGAACCCGCTATTATCATTCGCCTGGTCAATATTGAGGCCGCCGCGCACGCTCAAGTCCTGTTGCGGCGCCGCGACAGTATCAATCCCCACGCCGCCCGTGGCACGGACGAGGAACTGATTAGGACCGGTGGAAGCGTACGTGGCAGTTCCATCTGACCAGACGAACGAGCCGCTGTGCAGAGCTTGCGCATAACTTCCCGCCGCAAAAC
The DNA here is from genome assembly GCA_035933915.1 of Verrucomicrobiia bacterium. Taxonomy (GTDB): domain Bacteria; phylum Verrucomicrobiota; class Verrucomicrobiia; order Limisphaerales; family UBA11358; genus UBA11358. The sequence goes on along the minus strand of DASYYL010000087.1, from coordinate 38,732 downwards.
CTGCCTGCCCGGTGACAAGGTTTTCGTAGCCTCCCGGAATAGTCCCGCCGTATCCCGTCACAGTATTCGCATATCCGCCCCCGACCGTGCCAAAGTCACCGCCGATAATGTTCGGATAATAGGACTCGCCGCCGCCGCCAAGCTGAAGGATAAACTCCTGGTCACCGCCGCCGGCAATCGTGCCCCCTATTACAGTGTTGGAAACTGTGTTTCCCCAGTATCCTCCTGCGATATTCATTGCTTGTAGGTTGCCGACAATTGGATAGAGCGAACGGGAAGTGAATTGAAGCTCCAAACCCCTCTCCCCAAATGAATCGAGGAATAGTGGAACATTGTCCGACGTGCCTACGTAATTCGGGCCCGCCGTAGTGCCGGCATTGCCAGTCGTTTGCCAGAAGTTGGAAGAGGTCAGTCCGTTCAAAAGAGTCGCATTCACGTTCAGCAGGCCGGCGCCATTGCCGACGAAAATGTTTCCGGGATTGCTGAAATCGACCACATCCCCGTAGGTGCCGGTCAGATTTCCCGCTGGAATCGTCCCGGACAATCCCAGCGCATTGGCGCCTTCGGCATAAATGGCATAGGGCGTCGGGGTCAGTTGCTGGCGCGGAGTCAAGCTGGTGAAGCTGCCACCTCCATTGGTTTCCACACCAATCTGCAGCCAGTTGGTTTCACCATTCCACACGCTGGCGCCAAAATCAATCGTGACCGTGAACAGGCCGTTGGAAATGACGACGCCATTGGTGGTCACGGGCCCAGCCACGGCTGCGCCTCCTGAACTGATCGTATAAAGCGTAAATTGCAGGTTATAGGTTCCGTAAGCGGGACTGCCCGTGTTTTGGAGCTGGCCCTGGTAGGTGAAGGCCGTTCCCTGGGCAAAGACGGTTGAGTTTATAGCTGAGAAGGCCAGGATGGCCAGCGTGCCCGCGAGTAAACGAACGGATTGGATTTTCATAGGTCCTTTGAGTTGGCATCTATTGGATTCAAAACGGATACAGAGCTTCGAAATAAGCAACAGTTTCTCCTGTACGCCGGGTCCGACCCGGTGTGATTCTTCAGTCTGGTCTCAAGCTCTCTTTTTGACCAGTGCCGCCACATTAGCAGTTACATTTATAATGTCAATCTAAATCTCTGAATAAGTTATCAACAATCCATAACATACCAGTTTATAATTTGCCGTTACCCGCGTCGCGCAAGCTGTTGTGGGCACCGGCCGGGCGACCCCAACCGGGAGCGCTTCTCAAGTAACAGGTTCAGCGAACTCGTACCCGCGAATAGCCCGTCTGCCATCCACTTCCTTGCATCGTGCAAAAACCGCGCCGGGCCTTGCTATTTGCCAAAAGGTCCCCTGCCCTGAATCCGGTCGCTCCAAAAAATAAGGGGTTTTGACTATTTGTACTTTGGCGTTCCTTTAGCTCACGAAGTAAGCATGAAAATGGCGGCAAGGGATGAAGACGCGGCCCGGAGCACACGGCCGCGCCGGGTGGCGTCCGCGGTGAAAGGCGGTCGTGGAATCACGTTTCAAAAAACCATTACGGTCAACCGTCCTGTGCAGGAGGTTTTTTCGTTTTGGAGACACATCGAGAATCTGCCCAGATTCATGAGATTTGTTCAAGCTGTCACGTCCAACGGCGGAAACATTACTCATTGGGTGGTGACAACGGATGGTGAAAAGCTCGAATGGGACGCTGAAACGATTGAGGCACGGGCCAACGAGGTGCTCTCCTGGCAATCTCTGCCGGCTGCGACCGTGGACAGCGCGGGTTCTATTCTGTTCCGGCCCGCGGCCGGCAACCGGGGAACCGTCGTCAAAGTCAGCCTCAGTTACGCACCGGCCGGAGGCAAATCCGCCGCGAAGCTGGGTAAAATTCTTGGCAAGGATGCCGAGGCCGTCATGGAAGAGGATTTGTTTCGGTTCAAAAGCCTGATTGAAACCGGCGAAATTCCCACGACCGAAGGCCAGCCTCACGGTGGCGCGTAGCACACATCTATGAAAGCACTCTGCTGGTATGGCAAGCACGATGTCCGTGTCGAAAAAGTCCCGGACCCAAAAATTTTAAATCCGCATGATGCGATTGTTAAAATCACAACCAGCGGCATTTGCGGATCAGATTTGCACCTGTACGACGGTTTAATCCCCAGAATGGAAAAGGGCGATATACTCGGACACGAATTCATGGGCGAAGTGGTTGAAACCGGGCCCGAGGTCAAAAATCTCAACGCCGGGGACCGCGTTGTGGTGCCGTTTACCATGTCATGCGGGAATTGTTTTTATTGCCAGCGCGGCTTGTGGTCGCTCTGTGACAATACCAATCCCGCCGCGCGCGAGTCTGAAATGATGAATGGCTACGTTTGCGCGGGCCTTTACGGTTATTCGCACCTCTATGGCGGTTATGCGGGCGGCCAGGCGCAGTATGCGCGGGTACCTTTTGCCAATGTCGGGCCGATAAAAATTCCAGATGACATTCCGGATGAAAAGGCCATTTTTTTGTCCGACATCTTTCCGACCGGCTACATGGCTGCGGAAAATTGCGACATAAAAGGCGGCGATACAATTGCCGTATGGGGATGCGGGCCGGTGGGCCAATTTGCGATTCGCAGCGCGTTCCTGCTGGGCGCCGAGCGCGTGATCGCCATTGATGACGTGCCGGAGCGGCTCGAAATGGCGAGAGAAAGCGGCGCCGAGACGATTATCGCGGATGGCGAGGCTGTCTTCGAAGAATTGAAGGAGGCTACCGGCGGAATAGGCCCGGATGGCTGCATCGACGCGGTGGGCATGGAAGCGCACGGATTCACGATGGACGCACGGGTGGACAAGGTCAAACAAGCCATGAAACTTTCGATGGACCGGCCCACTGTGTTGCGGCAGGCACTCCGTTCCTGTCGAAAGGGCGGAACGGTGTCCGTGCCGGGCGTCTATGGAGGTTTCCTCGACAAATTTCCGTTTGGCCTCGTCGTCGCCAAAGCGCTGACCATTCGTTCGGGGCAGACGCACGTGCAGCGATACTTGCGGCCCTTGCTCGAAAAGATCCAAAAGAATGAGATTGATCCATCGTTTGTCATCACGCACCGCCTGACGCTGGACAATGCGCCTATCGGCTACAAGGCATTCTTAAAAAAAGCGGACAAATGCATCAAAATTGTCCTTAAACCGCACGCACTTCAGCAAACCGAATGAAAAACAGGATTACTCTTCTTACCGGCGCCCTCGTGCTTGGGGCCGCTGCGGGAATTGGCCTCGACAAACCGCGCAAACAATTTTCCTTTCACGGACGCTCAGTCATCATCACCGGCGGCTCGCGGGGACTGGGACTTGAACTGGCCAGGCAGTTGGCCGTGCAACGAGCGCGGCTCACGCTCATCGCCCGCGACCTGATGGAACTCAAGCGCGCGGAACGAGAGCTTGCGGGATTGGGCGCTGAAGTTCTGACCGTGCCGTGCGACGTTCGCCAGCAAAAGGAAGTAGTCGAAGCCGTAGCGCGGGCCGTCACGATCATGGGGCGTGTCGACGTTTTAATCAATAATGCCGGCATTATCCAGGTTGGTCCGATGGACGAAATGTCACTCGAGGACTTTGAGGACGCCATGGCAGTGCACTTTTTCGGGCCGCTCTATTTTACCCTGGCCGCGCTTCCGCATATGAAAGCCGGCGGCGGCGGGCGGATTGTCAATATTTCCTCCATCGGCGGAAAGATTGCCGTGCCTCATCTGTTGCCTTATACGGCAAGTAAATTTGCGCTAGCCGGATTTTCCGATGGCCTGCGGGCTGAGTTGAAACATAAGAACATCCTGGTCACCACTGTTTGTCCCGGTCCTATACGCACGGGTTCGCCGCGGAACGCCGTGATTAAAGGCAAATACCGTCAGGAATTCGCCTGGTTTTCAATCTCCAGTTCCCTGCCCTTGTTATCCACGAGCGTGGAACGCGCCGCCGCGAAAATAATCGATGGCTGCCGCCGCGGCCGTTCGCGCGTTCTTGTGGGCGCCCACACACGATTTGCCCTATTGCTAAACGAGATGGCGCCCGCCGTCGCGGCAAAGATGGCAGCCATCATCAATCGCATGTTGCCCGGCAAGAATTCCGGAGCAAGAGAACCCAAAATGGGCTACGAGAGTCATTCGAAATGGTCGCCCTCGTGGCTGACACAACTCAATGACCGCGCCGCCTGGAGGAACAATGAAATTCTGATACGGTCATAATCTTTCAGGATACTCGCCCCGGGCGATCAACTCGCGAATGCTCTTCACGACAAATGGCCGGTCTTCCCGATATGTCACTCCAAACCAGGAGTCAGGCGAACGAAGAACTTTTACCCGGGCCCGTTCGGCCTGGACAATTTCATTGACGGCCGTCGGGATATAAAACTCTGATTTTTCCCCAGTGCCATATTGTCGCAAAAACGCGACGAACCTTTCCCGTAATTCGCCAAAGAGTGACGGCGTAAATCCCCACATGTTCATTGAGACCGTTTCATCGCCGGTGAGCCGAAGAACGGTCCCATCCGGGCCGGCGGCCGTGACGCCATCTCCACTACGCTCAATCCGGGTCATTTCCGTTACGCTCTCCAAAAATCCGTCGCTCGTCGTCTTACAGACGCCGCGCGCAACGCTCCCAAATTCCGAAAGTGTGTTGCGCAGGACAAACCCCGCCATCGTGAAGTCCGCGCTTCCGGACTTCAAATGTTTCGCCAAAACCCGAAATGAATTTGCGCCATAGAAATCGTCGGCATTGATCGCCGCAAATGGCCCGTGAACGACGTCAGCGGCCATTAATAAGGCGTGGCCTGTGCCCCAAGGCTTTGTTCGATTCGTTGGAGGGGAAAATCTCTGTGGCAATTTATCGAGTTCCTGAAAGACGTATTCTACGGAGATTTTTCTTTCAAATCGCGCCCCGATGACCTCTCTAAACTGCTGCTCGATGTCCCGTCGAATGACGAAAACGACGCTTTGGAAGCCCGCGCGGATCGCGTCATAGATGGAATAATCAATAATGGTTTCACCATTTGCGCCGATCGGGTCTATTTGTTTCAATCCGCCGTAGCGGCTGCCCACGCCGGCGGCGAGGACGAGCAAAATCGGTTCGGTCATTGCCGAAAAATTCTACACGTCAAAATTCAGGATTGCATGAACGAAATTTCCTGAAAAACTCAGGCCCCAACGCAATGAATCCATATCAACAGTTTGTTTCAGCGTTGGTTCAACTGACTGCCGACGGCAAATCGCTTCCGCTGGGCGCCATTTCGCCACCACCGCTCTCAACGCCGCGACTCGACGCCCCCGTTGCCCTCATTTTCTCTCCGCACCCGGACGATGAATGCATCATCGGTGGTCTGGCTTTGCGGCTCATGCGCGAAAGGCAATTTCGCATCGTCAACGTCGCGGTGACACTCGGGAGCAATTCGGAACGGCGCGCGGCCAGGCTGGTGGAACTTAAAAATGCCTGTCATTGGATCGGTTTTGAACTTGCCGAAACGGGGCTCGAAAAAATCACCCCTTCCGCGCGCGCCAAAGAGCCCGAGGTTTGGATGGCAGCCACCAGGACCATTGCCCGGCTGCTGGCAAAATTTCAGCCTGCCGCAATTTTATTTCCGCACGAGCTGGACTGGAACAGCACGCATGTGGGAACGCATTTTCTCGTCAAGGATGCGCTCAAGACGTTGCCGCCCGCGTTTTCAACTGTGCTCATTGAAACCGAATTCTGGGGCCAAATGCCTTCGCCCAACGTAATGATTGAGCTCAGCGCCGCAGACGTAGCCGATTTGTTGGCTGCGCTCTCATTTCATGTGGGTGAACTGCAACGCAACCCGTATCATCTGCGAATGCCGGCATGGTTGCAGGACAATGTGCGCCGCGGCGCGGAACTCGTCGGCGGCCAGGGCGGCGCCGCGCCGGATTTTGTCTTCGCCACACTCTACCGTGTCCACCGGTGGCAGAACGGCGAAATGAAACAAATTTTCACGGGCGGAAAAAGCATCGGCGCCAGGGATGCGCTGACGCCGATTCTCGGGTAACGGGATCCAATGTATTTTGGAACCACAGTTGCCTGGATTTTCGCGGGAATGATACTGGCCCGGCTGGCAGCGGAATTATGGCTGTCAGAGTTGAATCGCCGGCACGTCTTGGCGCACGCTGGAGAGGTTCCGCCGGCGTTCCAGGGATTCATTGAAAAGTCGGTTTACGAAAAGTCTGTCGCCTATACGCTGGCCAGGCAGCGATTTGGAAATATAGAAAACCTTTACACGAGCATCCTCCTGATCATCGTGTTATTTAGCGGAGTTTTGCCGTCGGCTTTTGGGCTCTTTGCGCAGGGCTTAGGTCGGTCAGCCTGGGCAATGGCGGCGTATCTATTCGCAATTGGGCTGGCCCTGTCAGTATTGAGCTTGCCGCTGGAATGGATTTCGCAATTCCGCCTCGAACAGAAATTTGGTTTTAACACCACGACGCAGCGAACGTGGTGGCTGGACCGGCTCAAGGGGTTGCTGCTCTCGGTGGTCCTTGCGTATCCGCTACTGGTGCTCCTCCTGAAAGTGCCGGCATGGGCGGGCTCCTGGTGGTGGTTGTGGGATTGGGGCGCAGTCATGGCCGTTCAACTTATTCTAAGTGTGTTGGCGCCGGTCCTGATCCTTCCTCTGTTCAACAAATTGACGCCTCTGCCCGAAGGCAGCCTGCGAATGCGTTGCAGGATCTGGCGAAACGAACCCGATTTCACGCCCGAAGCATCCAACTGATGGACGGCAGCAAGCGCTCGCGCCATTCCAACGCGTTCTTCACGGGGTTTGGCCGGTTTCGAAAAATCGTGCTGTTCGATACTCTGGTTGAGCAACTTTCCGAATCCGAACTGGAAGCGTTGGTGGCGCATGAAATCGGCCATTACCGGAAAGGACATATTCCCAGGATGCTGTTTTTATTATCGGTCGGTTCGCTTTTTGGTTTTTATATTCTGGCAGTGCTGGCCCGGCAGGAGCGGTTTTACCACGCTTTTGGATTTGAACAGGAAAACATTGCTCCGGCCTTTCTGCTGTTCGGACTCTTGGCCGGGACAGCCGGATTTTGGATTGGGCCGCTGGCACATTGGTGGTCGCGACGCTATGAATATCAGGCCGACGCCTTCGCCGCCCAGGCCATGGGTCAGGCGCAATCATTGGTCGGCGCGTTGCGTAAATTGAACGAAAAGAATTTGAGTAACCTGGTTCCGCATCCCTTCTACAGCGGTTTTTATTACTCGCACCCAACCTTGCTGGAACGCGAGCGTGCCCTGGCCTCAATTCGCTAAATGCTGTGAATGAGGAAAGCAGCACGGAAAACAAGAGGAAGGCCGTCGAAGAGAAAATTAATTCTTTCTGTGTTCCTGCATTCCCCGTTACCATTTTCTAATGAAATATTTTTTCCCGGTCCTTTCCGCATTTATCTTCACCGCCTTTTTCTCCTGGGAATCTGCTCATGCGCAATCATTGCCCGCGGACCTCACGCGCGTGGATTCCGGGGATACTAAAGCGGTCAACGCGCTGTGGCGCGAGAACCCGCTGGCCGTACAGTTTCGGAGCACTACCAACGTCGTCGTGGCCGACATAAAAGGACCTGCCGAAATCACGATGATCCATTTCGCATATCCACAAAAACGCGACCCCGATTCGGGCTGCATCAACCGCGACGTCCGTCTGCGCATCTTCTGGGACGGCGAATCCAGCCCGAGTGTGGATTGCCCGATGGTGGACTTTTTCTGCGACCCAAACGGCGAGCGCGACTCCGTCAACTCCGCATTCGTAAATGTTCGCCAGGGATTTAATGCGTATTTCCCCATGCCGTTTCGGAAATCCGGCCGAGTCGAACTGTTGTACGACGGCCGGCTTCCGGCCGGCCAGGACCTGGAAGAGACCATGCCCTGCTACTCTTATGTCTGTTACCACACATTAAAGCACGTGCCTGGCGATACCGGCTATTTTTGCGCGACCTGGCGGCAGGAGGAATTGCTCCTTGGGCTCAAGGAATACGTGGCCCTGCAAACCACCGGACGCGGCAAGTTCGTGGGATGGAACGTCACGGTCCGAAACCCCTACCTGCAGCATTATTGCGTAGATGAAAATGAGAAATTCTTCATCGATGGCGAAACCAATGCATCCGTAGAATTCCAGGGGCTGGAGGATTCTTTTGGTTTTAGCTGGGGATTCCCGCCCACGGAAAATCTGTTTCCACTCACAGGCTATTTTCCGTTTCACAGCAACGGCGCTTTTGCTTACCGCTTTTTCACCCAGGACGCCATCAATTTCCACGAATCCTTGAAAGTCACTATCGGCTTTGGAAATACGGAAGGCGGATGGAAATGGAATTATTCGCACCCGATCAATACGCTGCAATTTTCCTCGACGGTCTACTGGTATCAGGTTGGGTCGCGCCCGCAATTGCCGGAAATGCTGCCGGTCGATCAACGCGCGCCGGAACCACGACGGCAGTTTTGGCCTGCCGGGTTGCCTTACGCATCGCCGGCGGATTTTGAGGCTGCCGGGGGCAAGCTCCTGGTCGGCTGCGGATTATCCACCGCTGAAACTCTGTATAATGCGCCCGGCTATTCCGTCGCTATGGACCCCAAAATTCAGCAATGGGTTATCTGGCCCGACCCGTACTTCTATGGCCGCATGGCCCCGCGACAATTCGAAGCGGATCTTAACCTGCCAAAAGGCGTCAGCGGCACCCTCCGGCTTTACATCGCCGATCCGGATAATTACCAAGGCGGGCGAAAGGAAACAATCTTGGTAGGCGGCGACACTGTTGGAACCTTCGAGAATTTTCAAAAAGGCCGCTGGATTGATGTGCCGATCAACTCCAATAAAACAGCGAATGGCAAGTTGCCGATTAGAATTATCAACGCCCGAGAGGGCTCGAACGCCGTCCTTTCGGACATAGTGTGGCTCGGGAATTGAGGGACATCGTCATCTTGCATGCCAGGCTCACTTTGCCGGCGCGAATCGCAGGATTGCCGCCGAGGCGGGCGCCACCTGGACGATAATTTTGCCGGACCTTTTTACTTGCCCGGCCTTTTTCCATCCACCTTCCCAGAGTCCATCCGGACTAATCTCGGCACCGCCCAACATCACGCCGCTTTTGGCGGCAATATCGTGGTTTTTCTGGACCAAATCCATGCGGTAGTATTTTGCTCGTCCGGAGCCTGGCGGCAATGCGATGGAGACAGCGGCAGTTCTTGCGTTGTTGCCATAGCTCTTATTAATGAGGGTCACGTAGACAGCGTTGGTATCCCGATACGCGTAGGCGTCGAAATTGAGGGCGGGCACTGTTTGGACGTTTACGTCGAGCGGCCGACCGCGCGCAGCCTGGGTAAAAGCCAACAGAGCATAGGCTTGAGGGCGCATATCAATCCCCGTGCCGTCCTCCCGGTGCACGAACGCCGCATAATTCGCCGGCCCAAAGCCGCCGTCCCGTCCCACCGTTTCGCCTGTGTGAAAATTCACTCCCATGATATGATGCGCCGCCCACCAGTGGGCGCAGTCGAGAGCCCATAAGGTGGATGCGTAAGTATCGCTGGCGTCTTTGGCCCCGCCGTTGTAGCAACTGTTCATTTCATCGATTCGATACGGAATGCCTCGCGAGGCCAGGATGGCGCCTACATTGGCAAAGTCATTCTTGTATTCGGCATGGAGACTGTCTTGAAGGAAGCGCGCCCGGGTCGCGGCGGGATCTTTCTCACCGGCACGGCCTGAACCCAAAAAGTAATAATGATTGCTGGCCATCGCCAAGTGGCCGCCGGGATTAACCGCTCTGGCAAACTCGAGAGTGTAATCATCCTTGCCGGCCACGCACGGCCCGTCGAACATCGCGTTGGGTACTGCTTTGAGAATTTCGGTGTACCGCAGTTTCCATTGGGCAAACAGCTCCGATAAAGAATTGAAATAAAAATTGGGCTCATTTCCGATGGCGAAGCAATCAAGGGCATCCGAATCGTGAGCCGCAATGTAGTTGGCCAATCGCGCAGAGGCAGGCGTGTCCCCGTCTCTCAAGCGGAACGAATAAATGACTTTCACGCCTGCGGCCCGGGCAAAATCAAAGAGCACGTCAATGTCCCTCGCCCCCGGAACCTGGACGCGCGGGTCGTCCACCGCATTGCAGCCAATCCGCAGGTTTTTGATGCCGAGAGTCCGGAAGGTATTGATCAATGCGCGATCATCCGTATCGAAATAATATTTCGAATCCTGGGGCAATAGCACGGATGATTCGTAGCTCAGGCCCAAAAAATCAGGACTTAGAGTGGAACCGGTGGCAGTGCCACCTCCAATCGCATTTGCGATGGTGACGGTTACCGGTTGGCTCTCGGTCTTCTGAGACCCCATGACACAGGGAACCAGCAGCGTTAGGGCAAAACACAAGTAATAAATGAATCTCATAAAGATAATTGGGAATAAACTCGCCGACCCGCGATGATCTTGCAAGCCTGCAAAAGCATTCGCGCGGAGACTGGAAGGGCGTTCGGATCTGCAGATTTTGAATGACGAATACAGGAAGACAGTAAGTTTAACCACGGATAGACCCGGATAAACCCTGATGGGTACTGCTCTCTTGCGGCGGGGCTCTGTTAAGTGTCTTTTTGAATTGAAAAATCTGGATGGTGGTGTCAAATGGCCCGGCAGCCAAATGACTTATGAAAATAAATACCCTCAAACTTTTTGCGGCCGTTGCGGCTCTTTCCCTGCTCGCCGGCTGCGTTGTTCTTTCGGCTTATCCATTTTATACTTCACGCGATTTGATTTTTGATTCCGGCTTGACCGGATGCTGGGTCAAAATCACATCCACCAACGAAGTCTGGCAGTTCGACGACGTCGGCGGAAAATTTTATCTGCTTACCGTCGCGGACGACCAGACGACCAACGTTCTTGAAGCAAATCTTTTTCAACTCAAACACTATCGCTTTATGGATCTGCTCACGACCAATCGCGATGAGCTTACGCGGTTTGAAATTCCCGCGCATTTGATCTGCAAAGTGACGCGAAGCGGCGATACAAATCTTTCGTTGCACTTTCTGGATTACGGTTGGTTGTCGAGTCTGCTCACGACCAATCCCGGCGTCCTGCGCCATATCTTGGTGCCGGAACAGCCAGGCCCGGCCACCAATAACGGAAACATGTTTTATCTGACCGCCGACACCGGAGACCTTCAGGAATTCGTGCTCGAGCACGTCGACGACACCAACGCATTCAGTTCTGATTCCGACGTGGAGTTGAGATTGGCTTCGCCCTGAACGGGCTGGGCGAGTCACGCAGACTGCGACAGATTTTTTGATGGTAAGGGCTGAAGACCACACTACCGTCGTTTCCATTTTTGTGCCTATATGGTGGAAACGAGAAACGAAGCCGTCTTTAGTTGATATCGAGCCCGAGTTTGTTGGGTTTCATGACATTGGACATTGGAAACGACCGGACGTGAAAACTTTATGCCGGAAACCGTATTCCGGATCGTTCTGATCTGCGAAAATCGGAGCCAATCTGCGGATAACGACAAGATGAAGTTTTAAAGTGTTTACAACTGTTTACATCGCTGTAAATCAACGACTTAAATGTTTACAAACCGTTTACAGAGGGTTTACACGACTATATAAACCATTGAAGGATAATGTTTTAAGCGTTTACACTGGCCGCGGGGAGGCTAAATGGGTGTTGAGGTCAAGCTGCCCCGCTCCGGTCCTTTACGTTTTTCTGGGAATGAAGCCTGGGACACCGGTTTGCACAACGGCATTGAAACGCATGCGCGTCGTGATTTTTTCGTTCATCTCCTGCATGGCGTCCTCGGGGAGAGTCGAGATTTCAAAGTTTTCTTTAATTCGACTGGGAGTCTTTGAGGTGGTCAGGAGTGCGGTTCCGCGTTGGATGGCCCACGCGAGCGCGACCTGGGCGGGAGTTTTGCCAACCCGTTTGGCGATCGCAGTGATGACCGGATCGGCCAGCAGGTTGGGCTGGCCGCTGTGACCCAAAGGGGCGAACGCCTGAAACACGATTCCGTTCTTTCGGCAATAATCCAGAAGTTCCCATTCGGGGAGATACGGATGGGATTCGACGTGTACCACCGCCGGCTTGATACGCGCAGCATCAAAAATTTCCTTCACCTTTTCCGCGCTGATGTCGGACAGTCCAATCGCTTTGCACTTGCCCTCGTCCATGAGTTTCTCGACTGCCCGCCACGTATCCAAGAGCGTCGTCTCATTGTCATAAATTACATTGCCATTCGCGTCCCTCGGGTCCTGGTTGTCTCCGGGTCGGAAGGCGAACGGGGTGTGGATGAGATAAAGGTCGACGTAGTCGAGCTGGAGCTTCTTGAGGCTGGCCTCGAAGGCAGGTTTGACGCGCTCAGGACGATGATTGGTGTTCCAAAGTTTGGTGGCGACAAATACGTCCTTCCGCTTGATGCTCCCCGACTTGATCACGTCCTGTATCGCTTCGCCGACCTCTTTTTCCGTTCGATAACGTTCCGCGGTGTCGAGCGCGCGAAAACCTGCCTCGAGCGCCGCCATGGTCGCATTTTTGGTGGCGATGGGGTCGGGAATCAGCGTCCCAAATCCGAGGGCCGGGAGCGCGCCGGCGCCGTTTGCAAGAGCGTACGTCGTGTGGCGAAGATTGTCGGTTTTAGTTTGAGTTTCGGTTTCAATTTCGGTTGTTATCATAAAAATTGAGGGTGGGTGGAAGTCATGGACATAGTGGACACAACCATTCGATGTCCGATGTTCAGTGTTCGCCCTCTCCAGGCTTCCTCCGCTCCCTCACTGTCGCGGCTCTGTTCTTTTCCTATTAGTTTCTTTTAAATCTGCGCGTTGGCCCGAGTGCATGGGTTGCGGCAGAATTTTCGGTCAAGGTCTCCTTGCGCTGCTGCACGCGGCGCGGATGGCGGTGGCCGCGCCACTTGCCACGAGCGCCTTCCCTGCCATGCGCGGCCTTCGCCTTGCGGACGATTGGGACTTCATCGCCGTGTTTGCATTCCACCGGATGTTCTTTTTCCATGGGCTTCCCGAGCCAATGGACGGCCTTATCAAACTCGAGGAATGCCGCGACCTGCAAACCGCCGGCCCGGCTGATGGATACGAAATCGCGAATAGTGCCGTGAGTATCGTGGGCATGAAGAACGGCGAGCCGCTGGTGGACTGAGAAGCCAGCCGCGCGAAATGCGCCGGCCATCTCAGCCAACTCTGCCCGGGTAAATCGCGGTTTTTCGGGCACGGGCAAATCCCGTAAATCAACCATGGCGCAGTCGAGTCCCCGCCTGCGGCAGGCCACCGCCAGTTCTTCCAGCACCTTCTTGCTTGCCTCAAAGTCGAGGTGTTCCTCCGCGTCGAAGCACACGAAGTCGCTCGCGCGAATGACTTGAAATTCGAGGCCCATGGGACGCTTCACTTTATGGGCGTGGGGATGATCCTGATGGCCAGGTTGTTCTTCTGCCATTGCGGCGCGCCGTTGTGGTCGAGCGTCGGTCTTTTTCGCTCCTTCACCGTCCGGGTGCGGCGCCTTTGATGATATCGGCAAATTTGCGGTGGCAGCGCCACTTGCGGTCTCGCCGGCATTGGCATTGGCAATTTTCATTTGCGTTTGCACAATATAATTCTCCCATGACTGCCCGTTAAAACAACTATGGGCTGTTAACTTAACCCAGCATTCCTACCATAGCAGCGTTTCCGGGACTGTCTATAGGAAATGTGGCGAAGTTCGTTGAAGCGGAGCGAATGGACACGCCCGTGGCCCTCGTAATGGGCGGGTAGCGTGATGCGGCGTTGCCGGCATTTCGGGGTTGAAGTTTTCAAGCGTTAAGCCAATGAAATGGATTTTGAACATCAAAGGCGCAAAGCCGCGAAGGTTTTATAGTAGAGCCTGCCCCGACAACCCGCTCCCTCACTGTCGGGGCTCCGTTTAGAGCGCGCTGACGCGCCGCTATTATGGAAAAGTGGTTTGCGCGCATGAAATTCTTAATTCAAAATGGAGCACGAATTACAAAACCATGAACGTATTTGAAACGCTTGCGCACTCCGCGCAAAAGTTTGCCGGGCGCACGGCCATCATTGATGCCGGCGGGACGATGGATTATCGCTCGCTTTGGCGGGAGATTGAGGCGCTCCGCGCGCAGCTTGATCACCTGGGTCTCAAGCCTGGACAAGGCGTGGGCATTCGCGCGCGCAATGGAAGGGCTTTCGTTATCGGCGGGCTGGCGGCTCTTGGCTGTGGCGCGACCGTCATGCCGATTCATCATCAGATCAAGCCCGATGAATTAAACGATATGCTGGCCAAAGCGCCGTTGTGCGTGATTCTGGATGATGGGAGTGGAGGGCCGGTCCCGGCGAACCGCTCGGAGCACCCTAAAGGGTGGACACCGAACCAGGCGCTGTCGAATGGGTTGCGTTTTACGCGATTGGAGAATTCGCAGGCGCCGCTTGCGCCGGAAATTGCGGATGCGGCCTTCGTGCGGTTTACTTCAGGCACGACGGGTGAAGCCAAGGGCGTAGTCTTGACGCATCGGGACATTTTGGAACGCATCGCCGCGGCCAATTCGGGCCTGAAATTGACGCATGAAGACACGATTCTCTGGGTGCTGCCCATGGCCTATCATTTTTACGTCTCAATTATTCTTTATCTCGAAGCCGGCGCAACGGTGCTGTTGAGCGGGGATTATCTCGCCGAGAGCATCCTGGATTCCGCGGCGCAACATCGAGCGACGTTTCTCTATGTCACGCCGATGCATATTCGGCTCCTGAACAGCGCAGCCGCCGGGCGTGCCCTGCCCCCTTCCCTGCAACGCGTGATGTCCGTATCCAGCAGGTTGAATCCGCAGGCGGCGCGGGATTTTCACGCGCGATACAAAATTCCCGTGTGCCAGGGTTACGGTATTATCGAGGTCGGCCTGCCGATAATGAATATTGACGAGGCGGCTGATCATCCGGAGGCGATTGGGCGGCCAGTGCCGGCATTTGAAGCGATGATTGTGCAGGATGGGACGCCCAAGGAACCCTTGCCTCACCCTAACCCTCTCCCCTCCCATTCGATGGGAGCGGAGCGGGAACAGAAATCGGACGCTCTTGATCGTTTTGAAGCAGAGCCGCAGTCATCGGATGTGAAGAATGCCAGGGCGCCGCGAGAGCTCAGCCCTGCCAAAGAGGGCGAGACAGGACAATTGGCGTTGCGCGGTCCTGGAATATTTTCGGGCTACTTGAATCCGCCGCGGCTGCGCGCGGAGATCATGCGCGACGGATGGTTTTTGACCGGCGATCTGGGGCATCGCGATAGCGGCGGCCGTATTTTCCTTGATGGGCGGACGTCATCGGTCATTCACGTGGCCGGGCACAAAGTATTTCCTGAAGAAGTTGCCGCCGTGCTGGACACGCATCCGGCAGTCCTGCGCTCGCGCGTTTTTGGCCGGCAACATCCGCAATGGGGCGAAGCAGTCTACGCCGAGGCGCAGCTTCGCAATGGCAATACTGCGCCTGTGACCAGTGACGAGCTTCTGACGTTTTGCCGTAAACGTCTCTCCAGTCAAAAAGTGCCGGTGACGGTGGAGTTTGTAGCGCAGGTGCCGATGACTTCGAGTGGGAAGGTCAAACACGGCTAAAGCGGATAATCGGATTAATGGATAATCGGATTAGCTGCCTTTTTTGGCGGTTACTGATTCCAACAAATTGGTCCGTGGTTTGAGGAGGGATTCGAAGGTGTAATTCGGAATCTCGAAAGTGAAATGGTTATATTGACTTTCTGTAACCGGCCTCCCGTTTGGCATTACCATTGAAATGACCATGGAATCGTTGTCGTCACCGGACGGCCAAATGTTTGCCACGTAGTTGGTGCCGCCGAAGGTGTCGATTGTGACAATCGCGGCAGTATCCAGAGTGGTAATGCCGGGTTTAACGTCATTGAACTGCAGCGAATCGAATGAGCCAGTTATATCATCCACTTTGGATGAATCGAGTTTTTCGCCGGGCCGGGCATTGGCGAGTTGCCAATCGTTCGTTTCGGAAGCGCGCGTCAATTTCCACGAGTTGGTCTTCAATGTAAAATCCACGGCGATGGATTTGGGATCGGAAATTTTGAAGAAGCTCTTGTCGAGCCAATCGGCGGGTTTGGGCGCGACATTGTCGAATGTTTCGGAGACGACCGCGATGTCCGCGTTATTATTGTTGGCAATCACAAAACGACCGTCGGGCCAGCCCTGGCCGTTGGCAGGCTGGTTCATGTGTTGTTTGCCCAGGAGAAGCGAGGCGACCGATTTCCCGCTTTGGTCTTTCAAGTCAAGCAGCGTGCCGGAATCAGCGGCGGTTGTGCCGAGTGGCGAGAGGCCAAAGCGGGGAAGTTCGGAGGGGCCGGCTTGCACGTGTTGAACGGCCTTCAAATCCGAGAGTTTCATCAACAGACCGCTGATTTGGGAAAAATTGGCGGGATAATTGCCGCGTTCGCGCACGGTCCAAAGGCCGTAGATGCGCGCCAGGGTCAATTGGTTTGTGCCGGATTGAATGTCGATTTGCGAGATGTTGTTGATCGGCAGGTTCGGCAGCAGCTTGCCGCCAATCGTTTGACTGGCGCTTTGCCACGAACTATTGTTGCGCTGGTAAATGATCCAGCCAGCCGCGCCCACAAGCGCGACCAGGATGACCAAAGCAATGAATTGTTTTCCGTTCATTTTGCAGAAGTTTTTTTCCGCTTGATCAACGCCGTTGTAACGCCTGCCATTGTGATGGCGCACGGCATGGCGAGGATGTTCAGCCACGTAAGCCGCGTTTCGAGCGAAACGACTTCGCGCCGCAGGTCTTTCTGGGCCTGACGCAGTTCGCGGCTGACTTCCGCCTGTTTCTTGCGGAAGTTGTCGATTTCGGCCTGTTGTTGCGGTGAAAGGATGAGCTTCTGGTCTTTGTTGGGGTTTTGCTGTTGCAGATCGTTCAGCTTTTGTTCTGTGTCCTGCAGGCTTTGCTGTAATTCGTTGATCTTTTCCTGGCCGGTCGCCTCAGCGGCGGCCTCGAGTTTCTTAATGCGGGTGAACGGACGGCTGATCGAACCGCGGCTGCGCAAGCCGATGAGATTGCTATCGCCGGCCATTTGCTCGACAAGGTTCTGGGCAAAATTTAAATTGGCATTCAGGGCGTTGACCATTTCGCCAAGGGGAGTGTTCTGTTTCTGGAGCGAAAAATCGTCCGCCAACATGTCGGAATCGCCGATCAGAACAACGCTTGTCTCAGTTTTCGACTCCTTCAACGAATTATCAGTTGCCTTTGCAACTGTGTTTGTTCCGGCGGATTCATCTTTGGGCTCGCCACCCGGGAAGGCCGTTTTGAATCTTCCACTGAGACGGATGGCGAGGTCGTAGTTGACGCCGGTCGCTTTGAAACCGTTCATGACCGCTTGACCGCCCATGCCGGCCATCATGGCATCTGTCAGTTCCGCTTCTTTGGAGCTGTGCAGCAGGACGGTTTCTTTGAGGCCGGCCACAGGCTCGCCGGTAAAGGCTCCGACGGTCGGCAGCCAGAGGCTATCAATTTCGCTGGTCACGACGTCGTTTTGGTTGATGCCGTCGGGGGTCAGGGCGAGCCAGGCCGGGTTTTCTATTTGCTGGCCGTTGTCGTTTTCCAGCTCCATCTTGAAGTCCAGGTCTGCGACGACTTTGCTGGTGTCAAATTGAATGCCCCATGCCTGTAATAATTTATCGAGCGATGCGCTGGTGTTTCCAGCGCCCATCATTGGGTTTTGCTGTTGACGGGCCATTAAAGTGGATTGCGGGTCCAGGAATGCAATCAATTTGCCGCCGCGCAGGACAAATTGATCGAGGGCAAATTCTGTCTTGTCAGAAATGCCGGCAGGATATATCACCATGAGCGTTCCGATGCTATCGTCAATTTTATCGGTATCCATTGGGATTTGCTGCACGTTGAAGTCCTGCCGCAACTGCTGCACAAGGGTCCAGGGAGGGGTGCCCTGCTGGTTTGGCATCTGCATCTGCATTTCCGGGTTTGGTTGTTCGCCAAAGACCGGCAGTGCGCTCATGATTCCAATGGTCGGCTTTTGCGGTTCCTGCACCTCGGTAATCGCGCGCGTGATGTCGTATTCCAACAATTTTTCCCGGTTTGGCTCGAGAAACGGAATGGCGACGCGCTGGTCGGCAATGCTGATGGAGAGGCCCAGGTAAAAGTTGTCGCCGTCGGAGAGTTGCTGGGGCTCAAGCCCGTCCATTCGGGCGGAATCCTCGGCGTCCGAGTCCGGTTCCGGGTCGAATTTCTGGATGACCAGGTTTTTGCCGGCCACCATTTTATATTCATGCAGGAGGTCTTCAACCTGGCGGGCATAATCCTTTAAAAAAACCGTCTCGGGCGTGGCTGTTTCACCCTGAGTACAATAAAAGCGGACAGTAACGGGAGCGTCGAGTTTTCCGAGGACGGCCTTTGTGCCGGGAGAAAGCGTGTAGGCTTTTTCCTGGGTCAAATCCGCGCGGAACGGGAACGCGCCGAATATGACATTCACCGCAACCACAAGAGCAAGCATCACGACGACGCCCGCCGACGAATAAAGAATTGTTTGAAGCGACTTCTTTTGCATCTATTTAAATCAACTGGTCCTGTGCGTTCGCAGGATGACGCTGGTAGTAAACAAGGAGAACCCAATAACTGATAGAAAGAAAATAACGTCGCGCGAATCCAAAATGCCTTTTTCGAAACCTTGAAAATGCGTCATCACACTAAACGACGTAATCAGGCTGACGAGCCACTGCCAATGGGAACTCAAGTTTTGGAGCAAATTGATGACGGGGGGAAATCCGGCCAGGATTAGGAACAAACACGCGACAACCGAAACGATGAAACTGACCACCTGGCTGCGTGTGATGGCCGAGGTAATGCAACTGACGGCAAGATACGCGCCGGCCATGAGCCAACTGCCCACGTAACCGGCAAAGATGATGCCGTTGTCCGGGCTGCCCAGATAGTTCACGGTCATCACCACCGGAAACGTCAACACCAGGGCGAGCGCGAGAAACAACCACGAGGCGACGAATTTTCCAACGATGGCTTCCCAGGGCGCGATCGGCATTGTCAGCAGCAGCTCGAGCGTGCCGACGCGCCGTTCATCTGCCCACAGTCTCATGCCGACGGCCGGCACAAGGAACAAATAGAACCAGGGGTGCCACACGAAGAACGAGTTCGTCAGAGACGCCTCGCCGCGCTGAAAAAAGTCACCCACCATGTAGGTAAAAAATCCGTTGAGCAGGAGAAATATGACGATAAAGACGTATGCCACCGGCGAAGAGAAATACGCCTGAAGCTCGCGTTTTGTAATGGTTTTGATGTTACCGAAACTGTTCATTTTTCAGGTGAGGTCAATTCTTCGTGTCGGGCATTGTGATGCTCCGGAAAACGTCGTCAAGGCGGCCTTCCTCGGTCCGCAATCCTTCAACCTGCCAACCGTCTGTAGCGGCAAGAACTTCGCGCGTCAAATCGCCGTCGCCGGCCGCACGGGGAAAAATGGTGACTGTCACACGTGTTCCATCTGAGCTGGCCGACGTCTTTTTTGCGGACCGCAAAGCAGCCAGCTTTTGCCGCACGGTTTCCACCGGGACGCCAATGATGCGCAAAGTAACGGCACCAGCCCATTCAGATTTGCGACGGAGTTCTTCGGGCGTGCCGTTGGCGACGATTTTTCCACGATCGATGATGATGGCGCGCGAGCAGGCTGCATCCACTTCTTCCAGAATGTGCGTTGAAAAAATGATGGCCTTGTTCTGCCCCATCTTGCGAATTAATTGGCGCACTTCATGTTTTTGGTTCGGGTCGAGGCCGTCGGTCGGTTCATCAAGAACCAAAATATCCGGGTCATGAATGATGGATTGGGCAAAACAAGTGCGATGCCGATAACCTTTGGAGAGGGTATCCACGCTCTGATCGAGCACCGGCTCCAGAAAGCATAATTCAGTCGCGCGGTGAACAGCTTTTGTCCTGGCGTCGCCGCGCAGGCCACGGATTTCCGCGGCAAAATTCAAGAAGCCATGGACAGTCATGTCCGTGTAGGCAGGGGCGTTTTCCGGGAGGTAACCGATAAGTTTTTTGGCCGGGATGGGATTTTCGAGCATGTCGAACGCGCCGACTGTAACCGAGCCGCTGGTGGGCGTAACGAAGCCAGTAATCATGCGCATGGTGGTGGATTTGCCGGCGCCGTTTGGTCCCAGGAAACCCAGGACCTCACCGCGTGCTACTTCAAATGAAATGCCATCGACGGCCCGTTTTGTTCCAAAATGTTTTGTTAAATCCCGAACTTTAATCATGTCAGTTGCCAGCTTTTGTCAGCGTGCGCAGACGCGAGTAAAACCATCCATAAGTGAAAAGCGTCGTACGATAATGTAAAATTAGACAGTCAATGCAGAAAATGTTCAAGATTTTTTTTCGGGGCGGGCACTCATATCGTGGATCGATATCTTTAATTCGAAGAAGGGGGCCGATGGACCAAACGGGACGGATAGGCCCAAGTTACGACGCCGAACGTCTAATCACGGACGAGGACGTTTGCGAAAAATTCAGCGTTTGCGGGATTCGAGGAAGGTTTTGCGGCATTCGGCCCGGGAAAGCTTGCCGTGGCGGTTTGATTTGAGCGAATCTACAAACCACCATTCGCGCGGGACCTGCCAGCCCGGCAGCTTTTGCATGAGGTACTGCTTCAATTCTTCTTTTACGTCGTCCCTGCTCGCGTTGACGCATGCGACGATAAGGTCCACCCGGTCGGCATTTCCGCTGGGAATACCAAAGACGACACAATCATCGACGGCATTGTGCTCCAACAACGCTTCCTCAATGACCGTGGGCAATACTTTTCGTCCGGCGACGTTGATATGGTCATCGGCGCGGCCACGCAGATAGATTTCGCCATCTTTAATTTCCGCGAAATCGCCTGTCCGAAATGTTCCAGGAAGGAGCGCGTCTTCTTTTTCGGGCCAATACGTTTCGCCCACCGCCCGACTGCGCACCCGCAGGAATCCGTCGCCGCCAATTTCCACCTCCACGTTTTTTAACGGCTTTCCGACTAAAGAATCGGCAGCGCGCGGTTCAGCCTCAGCGTCATAAGAGATGCCCCCGCACTCGGTGCAGCCGTAGAAATTATGAATTTTCACGCCGTGCTCGTCGAACACTTCGTGCTCGAGAGATAACGGCAGCGGCGCGCCGGCGGAAATGGCGAGCCGAACGTTACTCAGGATGGCGCCGGCTTTTTGCCAGGCATGCCATAACGCCGGTACGCCAGCCACGGTCAGGTTCCAATCGGCATGAGTGGCGCAGCGCAACGCCACTGGCAAGGGTGATGGCGCGAGGTACAAAGGAATGCCGTGAAGCAACAGAGGCAGGACGAGATTCGAAAAACCGTAGGAGTACGCCAGCGAAATGACGCCGAGGTTCGGCCAGTCCGGACGCAAACCCATGGTCATGACGATATTCTCGGCGTCCGCAGCAAGCTGCTCCCCGGTGAATGCGACCACGCGCCCGGCGCCGGTACCCGCCGGCGTGATTTTAAGATGACAGCATGGCTTTGGCGGCAGCGGAATATCAGGCGGCTGCTGCTGCATCTCGAGGGGACATACGACCGTCCCGGAGCGCCAGGCCCGTAAAACGGAAATGACAAACTCCGGGGTATTGCCGTGCGGAAAAATGATGCCGTTGCGATTTGGCAATAGCGCTTCACTTTCCCTGTTCAGGTCAGAAAAAGTCCACGATTGGCCGGATGCCAAATCCCGCAATGCGACGTCATTGGATTTCTCGCAAACTACCCTCTGCCAGCGTTCGTACAACATTTAAATGTTAACTTTAAGTAAAATAATATCGCCGCAGGTTGCAAGAACGATTTTGCCGGAGTTTACGATTTACGCGATATGGAACTGGAAAGGACGCAAGGCATGCGTTGGGTGCTGCCGCGTGAAGGCGAAAATTCAAAAATTGGTTTTATCTTTGCCGCGTGACGTTTAACATCAATGGCTTTACATGATTATCGCGCCTTCGCTGCTTGCTGGAAATCACGCTGCCTTTGGCAAAGACGCCATTCGCGCCTCTAAGTCGGGCGCGGAATGGCTTCATCTGGACATCATGGACGGCCATTTCGTGCCGAACATTTCATTTGGACCACAGGCAGTCAAAGCGATTCGGCCGTTGAGCCGTCTGTTCTTTGACGTTCATTTAATGTGCAGCAAACCGGAAATCCTGCTCGAACCGTTTGCCAAAGCGGGCGCGGACGAAATGATCATTCACGTGGAGCTGGATCGACAAGTGGAGCCGCTCATCTGGAAAATCAAAAAACTGGAGAAAAAGGTCGGGCTGGCCGTGAACCCGTCCACACCGATTTCGCTGGCCCAGCCGTACCTGGACAAAATTGATTTGCTCCTGGTGATGACGGTGGTTCCCGGTTTTGGCGGGCAGGAATTCATTCATGAGACGCTCCCCAAAATCCAGCAGGCGGATGCCTGGCGGCGCGACCGGAAGTTGTCGTATCGCATCAGCGTGGATGGCGGCATCAATAACGAAACCTCCGCCGAGTGCGCGAAGGCGGGCGCGGACACGTTCGTGGCGGGCACGAGTTTGTTCGGGGCGCGGAGCCTGAAAGCCGCCGTGACGAAGATGCGGAAGATTGTTACCGCCAATGACCCGGCGATGGCGGATCTAAAACTGCAGGATTAATAGGGTGCTTTTTTGCTTGCGATTAGCAGTGTTATGGTAATGTTTTAACCTGATTCAGGCGGATGAATTGGTCGGCGCGGAGTGGGCTGAATGGTATCGGCTCAGTCCAGTTGAGCGCTGGCTGGAAAGTGAAAAACTGTGGCAAACTTATCTGGCGCTTGGAGGATCGCTTGATCCCGAACCCGATACGCAAAGTCCTTTCTTCGATGCGCGCGCACCGCGTCCGCGCCCTGCTCATGGGCGGACAGGCCTGCGTGTTTTACGGCGCAGCCGAGTTTAGCCGCGACACAGACTTTGCCATCCTGGCCAGCGCGCAAAATCTAGCACGTCTCCAAAAGGTACTCGCCGAGCTATCCGCGAGACCGATTGCGGTCCCTCCATTCGATCTAAAATTTCTATGGAAAGGTCATGCCATCCGCTTTCGCTGCCTGCATCCTGAAGCTTCGAGAATTCGTCTGGATGTAATGGCAAAAATGCGCGGATTAGATTCATTTGAAAAACTCTGGAGGCGCCGAACAACTCTCGAGTTGCCGGGTGACGAAATTTGCGATTTGTGGAATCCGCTGAAATGGGAAAAGGACAAGTTACATTGGCTGCCGTTGAGAAAGGAACTGGAGCAATTACGGCACTCGGCCATTAAAGCGAGATTGAAATGGCACGGCACGGATCAGCTATGACTTGGAGTAAACGGCTGGGCGAAGCATTTGTTGCCCTTTGGATAGGCGATCCAGACGGTGTGGGATGCCGGGTCCACAGTAATGTCTCCGGTACGCGCGACGTCGGGCACATCGCCTGCCGGCGCCAGGGAGTTCGCGCCAACGGAGACGACGGAGATTTTGCCGACGCGGCTGGCGCAATAGGCCGTGTGCAGGCCCGGATCGTAAGTCATTTCATCTACCCTCCCGGCGATGGGCGCTGTTGCCAGGATTTTGCCCCTGCTGCAACTGAGCATGACCAGGTTGCTGGCGCAGGCGACCAGCAGATTATTCGAATCGGGGACGAGCGCGATTCCGTGAGGCCCCTTGTCCGGGGCAAGCGGCCAGGCGGCCAGGACTTTGTTATTGTCCAGGTCCACTTCTGCGATCGCGTTAGCGCCCTTGACGGCCTGGTAAAGGCGCCGGTTCTTTAAATCAAGCGTCATGTCCTCAAGGCCTGTGCCGTCGAACTTTATCGTTGTCACAATCTTCTTTTCAATCGGGTCGATGACCCATTGTTGGGCGGCGGTGTCATTGCAAACGTGCACGAGGCCCGTTTGCGGATCGTAGCCGATCAGATCAGTGTCCGCCGGCACCGGGACTTCACCGGCAACTGTGCAGGTTTTTGCATCCACAATCACCATTCGGCCGGGGTCATTGCCGCTGACGTAGTAGAAGCCATTTTTCGCATCGGCGACCGCGTCCTGGGACGTGCCGGTGGGAACGACTTTCAACTGGCGCGAACCGAGGTCAAAAACATCGAAAGACTTATTTCTCTCGTGTCCGAGTAACAGCCGGTTGCCCGCGGCATCAAATTGAATGAAATCGTATCCGCCCGTCGTACCCGGCAATGGGATGGGATCACCGGGCGTAAGCGGGGCCGTTTGCGCGTTCAGGGAAAATGCCAGAATCAAAGAAGAAAAGCCGGTCGAAAGAATTGTTTTCATATATTTGGCATCAGATCTTTGGCAGAGGTGGTTTAAATGGTTCGCCAGGACGAGGCCAGAAAAAACTGAAAGATGACAAAGAATTCATTTTGCGGTTTGCACCGCGGCCACCACTTTTGCCAAACTTCGCGCGTGTCAAAAATTTCATTTGGAACCGATGGATGGCGGGCGGTCATCGCGGAAGATTTTAACTTCAACAACGTCGCCGGTGTAGCGCAGGCGGCGGCTGATTATTGGAAATCCGAAACTAAAAATTCTCAATCAAAAATTTT
This sequence comes from Verrucomicrobiia bacterium, assembly GCA_035933915.1. Lineage (GTDB taxonomy): Bacteria > Verrucomicrobiota > Verrucomicrobiia > Limisphaerales > UBA11358 > UBA11358. The sequence goes on along the minus strand of DASYYL010000087.1, from coordinate 14,164 downwards.
CGGCCAGGAATTGAAAATCGTTGCCGGATATGATCGCCGATTTTTTTCTGATACCTTTGCAAAGATTGCGGCGGAAGTTCTGGCCGGGAATGGATTCAAGGTCATTCTGACTCCGGCGGCGTCCCCTACCCCGTCCGTTTCCTTCGCGGTCCAAAACTTGAAGGCCATCGGCGGCGTCATGATTACGGCGAGCCACAATCCGCCGATTTTCAACGGTTTCAAACTTAAATCCTCGTACGGCGGCTCCAGCAGTCCGGACGAGTGCAAAGCGGTGGAGAGTTTTCTGGATAGAAGTCCAGTTCAGCGGGCGAAGCTGGATGACGCCATTGGCGACGGACAGGTTTCCCTTGAGGACCTTCGCCCGGCCCATTTTGCGGCGTTGAAAAGGCTTGTGGATTTTAAAATGATCGCCAAATCGAGACTGCGATTTGCCCACGATGCGCTGTTCGGGGTGGGTGCGGGCTGTTTTGAAAACATCCTTGCCGGCACAACCTGCCGGGTCACGACCCTCAACGCCAGGCACGATGTCTTGTTTGGAGGAATCAATCCGGAGCCCGTCCTGCAAAATTATGGTCCCACGCAAAAATTTCTGCATTCGCATCCACATGATATTTGCCTGGTAACCGACGGCGATGCCGACCGCGTGGGCGGCATGGATGGGCGCGGAAATTACCTCACAACGCATCAAATTATTTGCCTGTTGCTGCGGCATTTGCATGGTAACCGGCGCCAAACCGGCCGCGTGGTGAAAGCGCTGACGACGACTTCTATGTTGGACAAAATGTGCGCGGCCTACGGTTTGCCTCTCGTGGAAACCGGCGTCGGGTTCAAATATGTTTGCGCGGAGATGCTCAAGGGCGGTGTGCTCCTCGGCGCGGAAGAAAGCGGCGGCATTGGTTTCCCGGGCCATATTCCCGAACGCGACGGCATTGCCGCCGGGCTCATGCTGTTGGAAATGCTCGCGATGGAAAAGACTTCCGTGACGCGCATTCTGGCGAAACTGGAAAGAGAATTTGGCCCGCATCAATACGGGAGAATTGACACGCATTTTCCGTTGCAGAAACGCGCCGCGCTGATGGAATTCCTGCAACGCGACCCGCCGTCCGCGCTCCTGCGGTCGCCGGTAACGGAAATAAAGGCGTATGACGGCGTGAAATTTGTCGCCCGCGATTCCTCGTGGCTGATGCTGCGCGGTTCCGGCACCGAGCCGATATTGCGGATTTATGCCGAAGCCAAATCGCGTGGCGGCGTGGAGAAACTGCTCCGACTTGGTGTTAAGCTCGCCAGGGCCGTTGAAGCAGGAAGCACAACGGATTAGTGGATTGATGGATTCTCGGGACTTTTCATTTGCCAGAACCCACCGGCCCTTTCGTCCCGCCTGAAGCGGGACGAAAGGTTGCGGCGAACCGCAAACGTCATCTCAGACATTTATTGCCATTGGCATCAGACACCCGTTCCGGGCTTCGTCGCCGGAGCGTTTGTGTTTGCCTCTGGAGTCGCGGGCATGGCATTGGTTGCGGGCGGCATGGCCGGAACTGCGTTCGTTGCCGACGTCGGAGTCTCATCCGAATTCGAGTTTTTCCCGCAACCAGCCAGCAACAAAACCGAAGTCGCCAGACTAAGAAGAATGATATTCCTCATGGCTGGTTTCCGGCCGGCCTCACCGTAATGTTGTTATCCACGGAGGTCACACCTTGAACGCCTTTGGCGAGGTCTCCCGCCTTGTCCTTTTGCGCCTGCGTGTCGACGAACCCGCTCAACTGGCACGTGCCGCGATAAATGTCCACGTTGACCTGGTCGAATTTGTATTCGGGATTGTCGCTCAACGAATCGCGGACCTGATGCTGGAGCGTTTTGTCATCAATGTATTGGCCGGTGCTGCGCGTATTTGAATTACCGGAACAACCAGTCAATGTTCCGACCGCGCCGGTGGTCAACAAGCCCAGGCACAAGGCCATGCTTACTATTTTTGTTTTGTTTTTCATAATCTCCTTTTCCTTTTTGTTCTTTATTGTGTTGTGTCCTTCAAAAAGCCAGACGCACCCCCGCGCGGCCCATTCCAAAGTCTTCCGTTTTGACCGCCGCGAGATACCGGGCATCCGCAAAGAAACTGAAGTGCGGCACGACCCGAACTTCGAGGCCGACGCCTCCTCCTCCCACTACCTGGTCGATGCCTTCAAACTGGTATCCGGCCCCGCCAAAAATGTACGGCGCCAACCCGGTGCCCGGCACAGGAAATCGCAAAATGAGGTTGCCTGTGGTCATATCCACAAAGCTGTGGTGAAAGCTAATGGCACAGGCATCAGCTCCAATCCCAATAAACCTTGTAAAGAAAAAGTTGAGGCCTGCGCCACCGCCGTATCTCAGATTGTGCCTGGCCCGGACGCCATTGTTAAAGTCGCTCGAATGCAACAGGCCCACGCCATATAAATCAAGTGATACCTGGTTACCATGATACATACGACCAAAATGGTCCCAGGTATCATCCGATGGTTCGGTCTGCGCCTTTTCCGGAGCATTATAGGTATTGTACTGTTGGGCCTGGACGGAAAAGGCGATAGCCATAATCGCTAACGCAATTCCTGCCAGATGTTTCCCTTGCTTGCGTTTCATTGTAATCGTCTCCTTTCTCTATCTTTAGCTCGTCTCATGCCATTGACAGCGTGAGCTCATTCCCCTATTTCAGGTCTTTAACCAAAAGGCATAGCCCTGGCGGCTAACACCGTTTTGCATTTCGCACGGAGCGGACACCCATTCCTTGCAGCAATACCGTCCTGCGACTTCGTTAAAATTCTCATTATTCCCGCACGTAATTGTCCTGGAATTCGTGGGCTGACTTGGCTCCCCGGATCTAGCACCGTTTCTTTCGGGCATTCTTGAGGACAGCGTAGAGGCGTCGCTCGTCCAGATGCAATTCATCCAGGAGCGTCACCGAAGCCATCGCGTGGGCCCTGTTAAATGGCGCGAGCAGTGTCTTCAACCTTTCGCGTTCGTTCGTCCGGACGGACAAACTGAATTCGGGAATCAGCGGGTCGAAATTCAACATCGGGTTGCGGCCAAAATTTTTGATTTTGACCGCAAAAATTGCATCCGGACCAAACCGGACGGGAATCCCCTTCCGGCCTCCATTTATCCGGCCTCGCGTCGTCCAATTGAGTTTTTGGTTCATAAAATTTTTGTCCAGGGCCTCCTGTGACAACAACCTTGACCGTTTGGTATGCTCTTTAATCATCCTTTTTCTGAGGAAACATTAGCAGCCCGTATGCCGGTCGGAAATAGCCTGCCAGATTAGTTTGTTGCCCTGTGTTTCGGGATGGCCATAAGTTTTATTTTTGCAAACTGCAACCGATGCCATTTTGGCGCTTTGCAAGTTGCATCGCCGGAAGAACGTCGGGCGGCTTTTGCGGCGAAAAACCCGCAAAATTGCGGGCGGCACGAACGAAGCTCTAAGAATGGAGAGTCTGGAGACAATTCCCGGCGCAACGGACACGTCGTTCGATGCCACTGATTTGTTCCAGGGAAAACAAAATTAACATGCTTTATTCATTTCAGCGGACGCATGGAAGGAGCGATTCACATTCTCCTGGCACTGGCCGTCATTCTTCTCGTTGAGCGATTGATCCAGGCGGGAAATGTCTAAGGCAAAGGGGCCGAATTAAAAAACAAAGGAATATCCATATGAAAAAAACTGTTGCAGACATGGAAGAAAGCGCGTCGAGCCTGGCGGACGATGCGCGGGAATTGCTTGCCGCTACTGCCGGCATGGCTGAAACCAAGGTGATCGAAGCCCGTAAACGCCTCCAGTCCGCGCTCGAACGCGGCCGGGAAGCATGGGATGATATGCAGGACCGGGCGGTCGCCCAGGCCAAGGTTGCTGACGAAGTCATTCGCGACCATCCGTATCAATCCATGGGCCTTGCGTTTGGAATTGGAGCGCTGCTGGGAATACTGATGGCGCGCCGCTCGTGAGGCGCCGCCATGGACACACCGCATGAAACCGACGTCAATTTGGCCGGAGCGGTAAAAAGGATTCTCTGGCGGCTGATGGCCGTCGGCCAAAACCGGGTCGAATTGCTGATGGTGGAAATGCAGGAGGAACGCGCCTGCGCGCAAGCGGCGATCTTTCTGGGCGTGGGCGTTGCCGCCTTTGGGATGCTGGCGACGCTCACCCTGACAGCCCTGATCGTATGCGCCTTCGCTGATCGCTTGCTCCTGGTGCTTGGGGTCCTGACTGCTTTTTATGCTATCGCCGCGCTGTTCTTCTATGTTAAGCTCTCGCGATTGCTCAGCCGATGGGAGGCCTTTAGGGGCACCCGCGAGCAGTTTGAAAGGGACCGCGAATGTTTGGAAAGAAAACCTACATGAGCACGCTTGAAAGCCGAAAGCAGGCGCTTCTGGCCGAAAGCGAAGTCAATCGCATAGAACTGATCAAGGACTGGGAAGCGCTCAAAGACGAGGCCGTCCGCGTCAAAAAGCACTTGCGCACCGCCGGTTCCATCGCGTCATCGGCGGCAGTACTGGCAACGGTCACATCGTTGGTGCTGCGACGACGGCCCGAACATCCATCGGCGCCCGGTGAGAATAATCACGCTCACGCAAAGGTCCCATGGGTCGCTGCCGCGCTAAATGGCGCGCGGGTTGCGGCCTCACTGTTCTTTAAAGTCAGATCCATGATGCGCGAGCGACATCGAATGGATTGATGGCATTACGTGACCTTGTCCTGGTCAGGGCGCTGCCAGAGAAATTGACCGGCCCAGAGGCTGGACACCAGGCAGATTAGGACAGTACCTATTACTTCGCCGCCGGTTGGGCGGGCGCTTTTTCCTCTTTCTCGCGCACGAGAGTGGCACCTTTGCCAAGACGCTTGCGGAGATAGGTAAGCTTGGCCCGGCGCACGGAACCGTGGCGCTCCACTTCAATTTTGTCCACGCGGGGCGAGTGGAGCGGAAAAATGCGCTCGACGCCTTCGCCGTAACTGATACGTCGCACGGTGAAAGTCTCGTTTATACCGGCGCCGCGTTTGCCGATGACCACGCCCGAGAAAATCTGAATACGCTCCTTGTCGCCTTCGACGACTTTCGTGTGCACTTTCACCGAATCGCCGACGCCAAACTGCGCGTTGTCCTTCCGAAATTGTTCGGATTCAATCTTTTTCAATAATGTCTGGTTCATAAATTCGCATTGTCCGGCTTCAATAAATCCGGACGTTGTTGTTTTGTCCGCAGCTTCGCCTGCTCGCGTCGCCACTTTTCGATATCGGCGTGGTTGCCGGAAATCAAAACGTCCGGCACCTTCATCCCGCGAAACTCCGCCGGCCGCGTATATTGCGGATATTCCAGCAGCCCATGGCTGAAGGATTCGTCCCGCGAGCTTTCGTCATCGCCCAAAACACCCGGCAGCAGCCTTGTCACCGCGTCGATGACGACCATGGCCGGCAAGGCGCCGTTTGTCAAAACATAGTCGCCGATGGACAATTCGTCGTCCGCCAGCGACTGGCGCGCACGTTCATCAAATCCTTCATAATGTCCAGTGACCAGGAGCAGGTGCTTTTGCTCCGCCAGGTCCCGCGCGACCTGCTGTTCAAATTTCCGGCCGGCTGGCGAGAGCAAAATCACTTTGGTCCCCTCGCCTCGCAGACTTTCCACGGCTTCAAAAAGCGGCTCAGGCTTCATCAGCATTCCGGGGCCACCGCCAAAAGGCCGGTCATCCACGGTCCTGTGCCTGTCGTGCGTCCAGCTCCGCAAATCATGCACCTTCAAAACCAGCAGCCCATTATTCCGCGCCCGTTTGATGATGCTCTCATCCAGCGGCCCGGCAAACATAGCCGGAAACAAAGTCAGCACGTCAATTTTCACGGCATTGTCATCCTCATCGCCATCAAACAATTTTATGACGATGACGACTACAGCGGAGCCGATTATTGTTTATCCTCAATGATTTCGAGGGAACAGCGCAGCCCTTTTTTGGCGCTGCCGGCCAACAAAAGCGACCGAATGGCATTTATGGTCACGCCCTGCCGTCCGATAATCTTTCCAACATCCCCCGGATCCAGCCGCAGTTCATAAACGGTCATGCCCGACCGCTCCACCGGCGTAATGCTCACGGCTTCGGGCTTTTGCACGAGTCCTTTGACGACGTATTCCAGGAACTCTTGCATGAGTTAATTTTGATTAGGCAGCCGGCGCTGCTGCAGCGGCCTTTCCAGCTTTTTTGATGAAACTGGCCACGGTATCGCTGGCTTGAGCGCCTTTGCCGATCCAATATTGGGCGCGATCCAGCTTAAGCGAGAAATTATCCCCCTTCTTGAGCGGGTTATACGTGCCAATTTCCTCGATAAACTTGCCATCGCGCGGGCTGCGGCTGTCGGCCACGACGATGCGAAATGCCGGCATGTTCTTGGTGCCGACCCGTTTCATACGAATTTTAACTGCCATAAATATTACAAAAGGACGCGAAACATAGCAGGCCGGGCGGTATTTGCAAGCATTCTTTTTGGGCCTTTCGGTACATTTCGGGCGCTTATTTTCATTCGGTTAAATTAGCACCTTTCGCTTTTGCGGCAAATGGAGACACTGAAACGTTCGATCGGACTTGATACTGAAAACGGAAAGCTCGAAACTCATGGCATGAGCCGTCCTTACGAGGAAATCCTGAGCGGGGCAACCCTGCCGCGTTCTGCGCCGGACCCGCGGCATGAAGCCATTTGCGACCGTTTGCACACGACGATGAACGCAAGCGTGTCAAACGTTTCGTCCACTCAGTTGCTGGCGCCACGCACCCAGGTCCAGGTGGCGCGCAACACGGCCATTCGGCCCGACCTCGCCCTGATTACCACTGCGACCGGCAAACTCTTTTTGGCGGCCGAAATTGTCAGTCGCGACGATCATCAGGCGGATACCGTTATTAAAAAAGAGGTTTATGAGCAGATTCGCGTACCCCGGCTCTGGATGGTGGACCCGCGTTATGACAACGTAGAGATCTATCACAGCACGGAATTTGGCCTGCAACTCAAGGGTATCCTGGCTGGGAGCGAAATTTTATCCGAGAAGCTGTTGCCTGAGTTTCAAATCGTGGTCAAGGAACTGTTTGCGGCAGGATAAAAAAGGCCGGCGCAAATGCGCCGGCCCGTGGGCAGTGTGTTTTTAACTATGGCGAACGGTGTAATTAAGGCGCGGGTGTTACGTTGAGCACGCGCGCGGTATAACTGATCGACGCTGCAGACGGATCGATGAACTGCAAGTTTACGAACGTGGATTGGTTTGGCAACAACACGCCTTCACCGGCGGACACGCTCACATACGGACTGCCGAGCGGCGCAAGCACTTGCGTTCCGCCCTCTGAATTGGCCAGCGTAACGCCGACAGTGAGACCGTCCAGAGCCAGGAATATCGGGCCGACGACCGGTCTATTTCCATTGTTCGTGATACGGACGATCTGGCGCACATAGTTTCCGGAGGTTCCGCGATAAATCCGCCCTCGGAGACCGACAAGTTTGCCGGGGACGGAATTGCGCCGGGCACGAACATGTCGCTCAGGTCATTGGCGGTGGCAACATTGTTGAAGGTTCCGTCAAAATTGGTTTCGTTGGCCGGGATGGGATTATTCACCAGCGGCAAGCCAAAAACTTCATCCCAGGTTTTGAGGTCAGACGAGTGAGTCAGCGAAACAGAGCTGGCATAGGCATTGCCTTTGGCCAGAGGCGAGATGATAATTTCGGGAATTGAATAGCCGCCCGTGTCGGCGCCTTCGGTTTCATCCCACCAAAGAACAATGACGCCATTGTCCTGGTAGGCTCTTGAAGCCATGATTTGCGGAAGGACAATGGACAGGAAATTGTCCGCCGCCGCGATTGAGGACTGATCACCGGTGTAGTGGACGCCCTGGTAGGTGAATCCGCCGTTCAACGAACTATGGGCTTCGTTGTACTGGTCGGGTGTAATCCAGTTGAAGCGCCCGACTGTGTTGTTGTTCAGGTCCGAAAACAACTGGGCGAGCGGATAGACATTTTCCAGCGCTGTGTCGCTGAAGAGACCGGGAGGATTGTGTTTTACGGCATAATTGTATTGCGTGGTGCCGTTATACGGATTGACCGGGCCATTTGTTCCGGACGCGCTGTTTGTGGGGGTCAACGCCAATTGCACGTCTTCCTGATAATTCTTCCAGGGGATACCCGCTTCATTCAATTGTCGGGTGAAGTGCGGAGTATGGTTGCGGTGCCAAACGACAACTGTCTTGCCGTCAGGGGCTATCAATTGGCTAAGGATCGAGGAGGAATCGTAGTAAAACGTATTGCCATTCGCCACATTGGGGTCGGCATCTGAATGGAATCCAAAATCCGTTCCGGCTTCGGCCCAGACATACTGTGGTTCAGAAGGATGTACGCCCACGCCGGCGTTGAAATACGCCGCGGAATACGAGACCTGGGCGGCGTTTGGATTGCCGGGAGTGATCAGACTGTTAATATACGGCGCGGCAGGGTTGCCGAGGATTTGCTGCGGGCTGGAGAACGGGTTGGGCTGCGTAAAATTGTGATTTTCGAGCGCTATGACGAAGACATCGCCCACGCGCTGGACGCCCGGTCTTAGATCGTTTGCGTTGGCCAATTGCGCGGCGAGCAAAGCGCCGGCCGTTCCGATAAGCATGGATTTGTGCAAGATGTTCTTTGAGCAATAGGTATCTGTTTTTGTATTCATACTATCACCTTTAGTTTATTTGTTATGAGCTTTTAACTCTACCCGCCAGGTCCTTGTATTGGTTCATCCGAGAACGACCTGACTTAACCATAGGCTCCTGGCAGCGTCCACGTGACAATTGTAATAAACCGGTTGCGAAAATGGCGGGGCGGCAACGGAGATGTTACGGCCCGGCGGAAGGGCCGGAAAATGACATTCTGTGAAACATTTTTGTAAAATGTGACAGGTGTTAATTGGATCGCTGACAGCATGTGTGTATATGAAGTCTGAAAACCCGCAACATCCGTTACAACGTTGAGCAGCAACGACTTAAACCGTAACAAATGCGCAACAAACCCGCAACAGGGGCGCAACATTTCTGTGAATCACCTGGAATGATTCAGGGCCTCTTCACGAACTTCTGCAATGCCTCGATGTTTTCGTCGGGGCGTTGCCCTTTCCACTGCCGTTCAATCTCCTCCAGTGATTTGCCCCTGGTTTCAGGCACAAGCGCGAGCATTGCCACTACGAGCACAGCGCAGAAAACCGCGTAGAGATAGAATGGAAAGGCATGATGAAATTTCTTCACCAGAGCGGAATCTTTCGCGTCCATCATTGGAAAGGTCTGGGTGACGGTGTAATCGGCCAGCCACAGAAAAAATGTCGCCAGGCCCAGGGCGCGGCCGCGAACGGCAGTTGGAAATATTTTAGACAGAATCACCCAGGTAACCGGGCCGACAGACAAACCGAAACAGGCGATGTAGAGGACGATAAACACTAACATCCCGTTGCTTGCGGCGCCGGGATTCACTCCGACCTGCGCCATCAGGCCCATGGCGGCGAGGCTCAAGCCCATGCCAGTCGCACCCAGCACCATAAGCGGCTTGCGTCCCCATTTGTCTACGGTTGCGATCGCCACGAGCGTGAACATCACACAGGTTCCGTTGATGACGATTTGCGTGAGGAGGCCGGCGTCCACACCGGTGCTGGCGCTCATGGTTTTGAAAATGCAATATACATCGGCGTCGAGATTGAGGCGATGCCAATGCCCGGGCCGCCAATGACACGAAAAATAATGAAAGTCACAATGTGTTGAGGTAATGCAACGCCGATGGCGGAACCGAGAAACATGGCGGCTGCGAGAAACATGGCACACCGGCGACCGAAACGGTCGGAGACCGGTCCGGCCAGAAGCACACCCGCCGCGCAACCGATGAGAACGCAACCTGATGCCCAGCCTTTCATCACATCATCGAGTTGGAAATGGGCAGAGAGCGGTTCAATGGCGCCGGAGATTACCCCTGTGTCGTAACCAAAAAGCAGTCCGCCCAGGGCGGCCACGAGGCAGATGGGCAGGAGAAAGGCAAGATCGGCGCGGACAAGTCCAGGTTTCATTGATTTGCTGTAACCTCCAAATGTGCTGCCACTGTTGCCAACGGCCATACTTTGATTTCCTGCGGCCCAGCCGAAATTGTTTCAAAGGGGCCCGGAAATGGTTTCTTTTCGTTCCGCTTTTCGCCGAAATAATCGGTATTGACGCGAATCCGCGAGCCGTCCGCATTTTCGTAGGCGCAACGGGAAACCTTCGCATTGCCGAGCAGCTTCGTTGTTACGAGTTTGCATTTTGCTTCATTGCGCCAGGCATTGTCTTCGTTAATGGTGAGGTACCAGTCACCGGACTTTTGCACAAGTTTTATGACCGGGTCGAAATCCGGCTCGATCAGCGAATGTCTATCAAACCTTGAGAATGACGATGCTTCGCCTTGCGCCCTGGGCGTCAAAAGCGGTGTGACCAGCGGATAGCTGTCAAACTTCGATGGCTGCGTGGCGCGGGTGAATACATTGCCGGCGGCGAAACAGCGAAGCATCGAGCCATCCATCGAATGCTGGTCGCATGAAGCGACGAAAAGGTTGTTGTAAAACCGATGGTCGCCGCTGTCTCCATTTCCATCCGGATACATGCCGGCGATTTCCGTAGAGTGCGCCACTTGAAAAGGTGTGACGCGCTTGTCGTGACGGCCATTGGCAATGGTTCCGGCCATGAGGTTTTGAACGAAAGCGACTCCTTCAGAATTCACCGTCGCCCTTTTGGACAGGAACAAATTGTTGGCGACGAGAATCGGCCCGTGCTGCATTTCAAAAAAGAAATCCGAATTGTTGTCGTGGAATAAATTGCCGGTTACCCGCGCGCCCTGCGCCATCCAATCGAGCCAGAGGCCCAGGCTGCAGCGGTAAATATGATTGCGGCTGATGGTGACATCAATCGCGCCATGGAACTTGATGCCTGCCATCTCCGCACCGCCGTAAAGATCGCGAATATGGATGTCGTGAATCTCATTGCCGGCGACAGTGCTGAAAGAGCAGCCGAGGCTGCCGACAACGCCGGTTTGTTCGCAATGGGAAATTTCGTTGTTGCGGACGAGGTGGCTGCCGACAGTTGCCTTGTTCCACCCGTTGTTTAGCGCACGATGAATCGTGCCGACATAACCCTCGGCGGACTGGGCGCGGTTGTCCCAATCATCGCCGTATTTGCCGAGCGCCACGCCAGAGCACGGCGAATAGCAGATTTTGTTGTTTTCAATGATCCACCCCTTGCACCAAAAGGCGGAAATAATGCCAATCTGCGCTGCGGTAGGCGGCGCCCAGGGCGCAGCCGCGTCCCGCAGTTCGAAGCCGCGAACAGTTACGTAATTGATGCCGGTTTTCGATGGCGTGAACACAGTCCGGCGAACGTTGATTTCGACGTTCGCGTTGTTCGGGTTGACGCCGGGAAATTGCGCCCAGATTGTCGTATCTTCCTTGTTCACCCGCCCGAACCAGAGCGGCGTAACTTCTTTGTTCGACCTAAAAACTCTCGCGTTCAAAACATTATCGATGCTTGCCGCTTCTGTGAGCCAGTCGCCGTTGAGATAAACTGCGCCGGTGTGGTAACCGTGCGGGTTGCTGCACCAGTCTCCGTGGATGACGTCGCTATAAGGATTGAATTCGCCGAAGAACGAATTCGGGATGATCACGCGCCAGACGTCATTTGTCACATACGTCCAGTTTTTCACCCGCTCCGAACCGGTGATGACTGCGTGCTCGCGCGGCGCGGCCTGATACGTGATGCGGTGCGCATCCGACGTTCCACCTCGCGGCGGGTCGACGCGCTCGCGATAGACGCCTTCATGCACCGTGATGACGTCGCCCGGCTGCGCCACATCCGCGGCCTGTTGGATGGTGCGAAACGGAGCCTGGGAGGTTCCGGAATTGGTATCGTTGCCATTGGTGGCGACGTTGAATTCAGTGGCGCGAAGCACAGCGCCGAATGAGGTAAAAGCAACCAGAATGGCAATTATTTTCACTTTGCAGCTTCTTATGTATATCATTTGTGTTCGTCAACGTGTAGCGGCCAGTATTCACCTTTTCGCATGCATTTTTTGGCCGAATTTTAATTCACGGAAATGCGCCGCCTGCCGGCCGGCCATCCAATCGCAGACATCCGCCAGGTCGGCAACCGGTGTTTGCGTATAGGGCAGCCTGTGAAAACGTGGGCGGCGGACGGCGCTTCGGCGGGGACCGTGGGTGTGGGCAGCTTGCGTTTGACAAAATAAGCCGGGTCCTTCACCTGACGCAGAACGGCAGGAACGATTTCGCGCCAGGCCACCCAGAGGTTTTTGTAGGCCGGCGACATGTCGGGTCTCACGATCTCGTGAAGGCGGGGCAAATTTTGATATGGCACGAGTGGGAACATGTGATGTTCAACGTGGTAATTCATGTTCCAATAGAGATAACGGTTTATGACGTTCATGTAGACGGTCCGGCAATTAAGCCGGTGGTCGAGGACATTTTCAGCCAGACCGGCGTGCTGTGTGTAACCGTAAATGGGCATCAGCCAGGATCCGTAAAGCGTGGGCAATCCTATGAACATCAAAGGCAAAATGCTGCGCTGCCAAACTGCCAATCCGATGAGAACTGCATAAATCAGGAGATAAATTCGGGCGCGAAAGACGACTGCCGGATATTCAGATTCAGGAATGAATGTCTTTTCTTCCGGTGTGATCCGTCCCAGGCAGTGAATCAGGATGTGTCGAAAATATTTTGGGATAACCGGCAACGCAAAAAAGTTAAGGAGCAAAGAGGCGAGATTCGGCGGACGCAGAACGGCAATTTCAGGGTCGCGACCAACAACAATTGTGTCGCTATGATGCCGTGTATGGCTCCAACGCCAGACGGACGACTCGCGCATCACCATAAACGAGGCGATTTCATAGAGGGCGTTGTTGAGCCAATCGGTTCTGAACGCCGTGCCATGACCAGCCTCGTGCCAGCGGGAATCTGAGGTGCTCGCGTACAGCACACCGTAAATCATGAACGGTACAGCCGCCCACCAACTGCCGGCCTCCCACAACTTATACGCGGCCCAGGCTGAAGCGATGATGAGCGCAAACCAGATGATGGTATCGCGAATCGCAGGACCGTCGCGTCGTTGCAGCAGTTCGCGCATTTTTTCCCCTGGAACCGGCGACGCATACCAGGTCGCTTCGGCCAAACCGGTTTGGATGGCAAGAGCGGAGCCTTTGCCGACCAGGCTGTAGTCGTTTAAACGAATTGCTTCCGTTGCAGGCATGGTATTTTCCATTAAATACAACCGGAAAGCGTCATAATCAAGCATTGATGGTGTGCCGTTTTGACTTTCAAACGAGTTTATTGTGCGGCAATTTATTTCTGCTCTTTCAATGACTACGAGATTTGTTTTGCTTCTTTTATTATTTTCATTTTGCGCCCCGGCGAAAGACCTTTATCGAATTCATCAGCTTTCAGAGAAGGAGATCCAACAGACGTACATCCAGCTTTTGCATGATGCTTGCCTTTATGCGGATCGTGATTGGACGAACTCCTCTTTCGACCCAAAAGCGGGATATTGGGGCGGCGGTCTCAGCGGTGAGTACAATGGTATCCGGCCCATCGGCAGCATGGTGCTGGCGTGCGGAACCCTTCTTAAGTACGACGATGACTTGACTGCAAGTGAACGCGAGGATTTGCTGGCAAAAACTACGGCAGCGCTTCGCTACGCCATGACCACACATTTTACCGGCACGAAACGATGCATCGACGGCAAACAATGGGGTGGTCTTGACCGGCCGGGTGCACACTCCGGCAGGGTCCAATGGGAATCGTCGTACTGGACCAGTTCATTCGCCCTCGGTGCATGGATGATTTGGGACAAACTGGATCCTCAACTGCAACAAGACGTCGAACGGGTCGTAGCTGCCCAGGACGATTTGCTGGCCACCGGCAATCCCCCGGTGAATCTATGGTTGGATACCAAGGCGGAAGAAAATAGTTGGAACGTGCCTCTGCTGACCCTTGGTGAATTGATGTTTCCTTCTAATCCCCACACCGCGCTCTGGCACCAGACGGCCCTGAAATACATGATGAACACTCTTTGCACGGCGGCGGACACCAACGACACGACTTTAGTGGACGGGCGGCCAGTGAAGGACTGGGTC
>DASYYL010000142.1:0-63867 GCA_035933915.1 Verrucomicrobiia bacterium | reverse complement strand
CACCCCCACAGACCCGTACGAGCGGATTTCCCGCATACGGTTCCTTGAGTCACGGTTTCGCTGCATGTCTGGAGTGCACTACTCGGGCAGTGGGCAGGGAGTAGAACTGCAACAGGCGCATCCGTTCCCATGTCATGCCTTTGGGATCGCCGCGCCGTGCCAGCCACTTGCGCCAATGTCGAATGACCTCATCCCGATACCGAGCCAGCGCTTCGTAGTTGCCGGTGATGCCGTAATACCCAAAGTGTCCTTTGAGTTTTCGGCCCAACGCTTCCACTTGCATCCGTATCGGTTCGTGCAGGTTCTTCCGACACCACTGGTTGATGGTTCCATAGGCACCTCAGCGCCTCGTGAGCCGACCGCTCAGGCCGAAACCCATACGAGAAGTATTTGAAGTCTTGCTCGTAGATGGGTTCCAACAACATGGCGATTGCCCGTTGCAGCACTTTGTCCTCTATGGTCGGCATCCCTATCCCTATCGGTCGAGTCTCCTTGCCGTCGCCCTTGGGGATATGCATCCGTTTGACCGGCGGCGCGACGTAGCTCCCGCTTTTGACCCGGTTGAGCAGTCTTTGCAAGTTCTTTTCCAAGTCCTTGCCGTAGTCGGCCCAATTCCGGCCATCAATTCCGGGAGCACTGTCGGGTTGAACTCGTTCGTAGGCTGCCTTCAGCCATTCCATATTCAGATAGTCATTGAGCGACATAAACACCTCTTGGGTGCTGCGTCCCACCAAACGAACTAGGAGGGCCTCGGCGACATTACGACTTTCGGAGCTCTATCACACGGCCTCAGCATGGCTGTTTACGCTTCATGCCGCCATTACTGGCGTCGACGCAAAACTCGCTTCCGGGGTTTGGCCAGTCTTTCCCTGGTGGGATTGTAGCACCCACTGAGTTCTTTCAGAAAGTTTCAGCCTGCCAGCTTTCCCTTCCCCAAGGCTTCGCTTGGCGCGATCGTTTCCGCGTTTACTTACCTATACACACAAAATGTGCGGCTGACCTTGGGCAGGAATCCTGCCATGAACGCCGCGGTGCAAACCGCCCCGGTTTGTGTTCGCCTTGACAGGAATAAGCGTTATAGTTGCAATACAGGTATGAACGTTGTTTTAGGCGTTACCGGCTCCATTGCCGCGCACAAAGCGGCTGATTTGGCGTCGCTGCTGACCAAGGCCGCATGCGACGTTCGCACGGTCCTGACCGCCGATGCCCAAAAGTTCATTACGCCGCTGCCGTTCAAAACGTTGACGCGTCATCCTGTCGTTACCGACCTCTACGATGAAGAGGAAGGCTGGAAGCCGGCCCATATCCGGCTTGCGGATGAAGCGGACCTGTTGCTCATCGCGCCGGCCACGGCAAATGTCATCGCAAAAATGGCCGCCGGGATAGCCGATGACGCGCTGACGTGCATTGCCCTGGCGCTCAATCCAAAAGCGAGAATTTTGATTGCGCCGGCGATGAATGGGAAAATGTGGTTGCACCCGGCCACTCAAGCCAACGTCAAGGTCCTCGCTTCGCGCGGCGCGCAGTTCATCGGGCCGGATGAAGGCATGCTGTCGTGCGGTTACGAAGGCATTGGGCGGCTATGGCCGGTCGAGGCCATCGTGGAGCGCTCGCTGTCCATAAAATCCTGAACCGCCGCGCATAAAATGGGACCCGCGCTATGAAATCTGGCTCATGGCAATGGCTTAAAGATCTTCCCGCCGCGCTGGCCGCGCCGCGGCCGGATCCGGCGTACCAGGCGCAGCGGATTATCTCGATACAACGCCGCATCCTTTTGCCGGTCAGGACCGCCGTGATCGCGGTCGTATTGTATTATCTCTTTTCCGTGGATTGGTCGGGCGGCCAATCAGGCGTTCAAAGGGTGGTGCTCGAAGCGTTGCGGGGTTTTATGCTGCTCTACGTCGTTTGCAACGTCGTCTCCGCCCTTATTTTTTTTTCCTGGAGATTGTTCCCGGCGAGGCTCTTTCAGTGGCTCGTATTCGTCATCGGACTTTTGGACGGCCTTTTTGTAGCCAGCCTCATGCTGATTACCGGCGGATGGCAGAGCATCGCCTATTGGCTGTTCCCGGTTTTAATCTTTCTGAACGCCATCAGCATCCCCCTGGCGGCGCCGCAAATTATTCTGAATCTGTTATTGAGCGGGTTCTATGCCGGAGTGTGGATCGTTTACGCAAACATGGGTGAAACCCAATACGACCTCAATGCGGCCATATTAAGCGCAATGCACGCTTCACCCGGAACGAATACCTTTGGAGTAAATCTCCTCGGAACAAATACCCTTGCAACTCAGGCGCGCACCGAGCCTTCGGAAAAGCCGCACAAAAACATCCCCTGGGATCTCCGGATTGAACCGGAAGAGGAGACACCGGCGGAATCGTTTTTGCTTCGGTTATTCGTTCTCCTGCTCTTGACCCTGTGCTGTTATGGCGTGCAGGCCCTGGCCGAACGGCAACGGCGGGAAATGGAAGAAGCCCGCGAGTTCGCCGTGCGCGAAGCCCAGTTGCACTCGGCCGGGCGACTCGCCGCCGAGTTCGCGCATCAGGTCAAAAATCCGCTGGCGGTCATTGCCAACGCCGCCTTCTCACTGCAACGCTCGCTGCGCGAAAACAAAAACTCTGCCGACCAGCAAATCGAAATCATCCAGGAGGAAGTCGCGCGCGCCGACCGCGTCATTACCCAAATCATGGGTTACGCCCAATTGAGCGAAGGCCGCGTTGAAAAACTCGATGTCATCGAAGAAATGGACCGCGCCATCGCCCAGGTTTTCCCGGCCGCCGTTCCCTGTGAAATCGCTATTCAACGCCGGTACGCGGATTATTTTCCGCCCTTGTTGATGCAGCGCGGTCATTTGTCAGAAATTTTTATAAACCTGCTCAAAAATGCGCGCGAAGCCATCACTGGCGCGGGTAAACTGTCGATCAAAGCCGACTGTCTCAAGGACAATTCGATTGTTATTTCCATTCGCGACACCGGCGCTGGCATCCCGCCAGACAAGTTAAAGCGAATTTTCGAGGCCTATTACACGAGCAAAAGCGGAGGCAGCGGAATGGGCCTGGCGATTGTCCGGCACAACACAGAACTATACGGCGGAAACGTCCAGGTGCATTCAGAAGTTGGACGCGGCTCGGAATTTATTTTAACATTTCCCGCAAAAGCGATTGTGAACCTCCGCAAATGAAATGACCTTTCCGCTTCCACCAGTTTTGGTCGTCGATGACGAGCGGAACATGCGCCGTACGCTCGAACACGTTTTGATCGGCGAAGGCTACGCCGCGCGCGTGGCCGAGTCAGCGGAAGAAGCGCTCGGGCTAATGGCGAACGTGGAGTTTTTCATGGTCATTACCGATGCCCGCCTTGGCGGCATGAGCGGTTATGAACTCCTGAAAGAGATCCATCAGCGGAAGCCGGAATTACCTGTGCTCATGCTGACGGCCTACGCCACGCCTAAGCTGGCTGTCGAGGCGATCCGGGCCGGCGCGATTGACTACCTGTCGAAACCCTTCGCGCCTGAGGAATTGCTTCACGCGATCGCCCGTTGCGCTGAACGGTATCGGCTTCTGCGTGAAAATTCCGTGCTGCGTTTGCGGACAGACCAGGTTGTCACGCTCGATCAAATTGTGGGCGAATCGGAAAAAATCCGCGAACTGCGAAAACTGATTCAAACCGTTGCGCAAACCGACGCGCGGGTGCTCATCCTCGGTGAGAGCGGCACGGGTAAGGAACTGGTGGCCGGCGCGCTCCACGGACTAAGCCAGCGCCGGAGCCTGAACTATATCCGGATTAATTGCGCCGCCATTCCCGAAACGCTGCTGGAAAGCGAGTTGTTTGGCCATGAACGCGGCGCGTTTACCGGCGCGATAAAACAAAAGGCCGGCCGCGTGGAAGAGGCCGACGGCGGGACAATTTTTCTGGATGAAATCGCGGACATGAGCAAACCGCTCCAGGCAAAGCTGCTGAGGTTTTTGGAGGACGGCACTTTTACCCGTGTCGGCGGCACGCAGGAATTGCGCGTGAACGTGCGGCTCATCGCCGCCACCAACCGCGACATCGCCGCCGCCATCACTGAAGGCCAGTTCCGCGAGGATCTGTTTCACCGCCTGAATGTCGTGCAGTTCAATCTCCCCCCGTTGCGCGAGCGCGGCGACGACGTGGTGATATTGGCCGAACATTTTTTGCGGTTGTTCCAGACTTCGATGAATAAGAGCTTGCGGGCCATTTCACCCGCGGCGCGCCAGAAATTGCTGGCGCATCGCTGGCCCGGCAATATCCGCGAGCTTCGCAACGCCATCGAACGCGCCTTGATTTTGGAAACGTCGCGGGAACTCCAGGCTTCGAGCCTGCCCGATTTTCAAGTGGAATTGCGCCTGCAAAAGAACCAACCCGTCCAGGTCGCGCCCGATGAATCGCTCGACGACGCCCTGGCGCGCATTGAACGTGAACTTATTTCCGATGCCCTGGATCAACATAATTCCAGCCTGACCCGGGCCGCCGACCGGCTCAAATTGACACGGCACTCCTTGCGCTACCGGATGCAACGGCTTAATATGAACGCGGATATCGCTCCCACGGAATGAGATTATTGCCTTCAGCTGCGGATTCAAGCTCGTATGGATGGGAAATCCTGTTGATGACGGTATTGGCTGCCCTTCTGCCGGCCATTGGCGTCTTTATCTGGGCAGTTTTTTTTCGGAAGCGAGGCCGTAGAATCCGGCGCCGGCGGCATCGGCACTCTGCCGGAAATCCGGCGATTGCCCGGACCAATGGAGCGCCTCCGCCTTACGATCGAGAAAATGCGCGACGCGAAGCCAAATCCTGATGCAACACAGCCGCGCGATTACCCGTAAAAGCGCGTCCAACCTCGCGCTCGCTTTTGTCCTGTTGCCCAAACCCAAACGCGATGCAATGTCCGCCCTCTACGCGTTTTGCCGTGAGGTCGACGACGTGGCGGATGAAGACTCATCCCCCACCGAACAGCGCCGCCGCGAACTGGCGCGCTGGCGCGCGGACGTCAAGCGCGCCTGTGAAAACCAACCGGCTGAATTGGCCGTGAACGCCGAGTTGCGCCCGGTCATCCAGGAATATTCGCTTCCATTTGCTCTGTTCGATGAACTGATCAAGGGTTGCGAAATGGATTTGGAAACCAAACGCTACGAGAATTTCGACCAACTCGAGTTATATTGTTACCGCGTCGCTTCCGTGGTTGGACTTTTGAGCATTGAAATCTTTGGCCATCAAAAATCCGGCACCCGGGAATATGCCATCAATTTGGGCAAGGCGCTCCAATTCACCAACATTTTGCGCGACGTCAAGACCGATGCCGCCCGCGGGAGAATTTACCTGCCTCAAAGCGAACTTAAAAAATTCAACGTCACCGAAAGCGACATTTTAGAGGGGCGCTACTCCGAACCGTTCCGTGCCCTGGCCGAAAGCGTCGCCGCCCGCGCCAGGATCTTTTATTCCGCCGCCCGCGCCTCGCTGCCGCCGGAAGACCGGCGGTCCATGATTGCCGCCGAACTAATGGGAACGGTCTATTGGCAATTGTTTAAAAAATTGGAACGCGCGAAGTTTGACGTCTTTGCCGGCCCGTTGAAATTGTCCAAACCCGAAAAATTATTCATCGTGTTTCAGTCATGTCTGCGGTTTTGGTTCGGGTCCGCAACGGGGAAATATGGAAATTCCTAGCGCACGAATATGCCCGCTTCTGCGCAACCCGTTCGCCGCCTTATCGTTAATGCTGATGATTTCGGATTGTCGCGTTCGGTGAATGAGGCGGTCGTTCGGGCGCACCGGGAAGGCATCCTCACCAGCGCAAGTTTGATGGTGAGCGAAGCGGGCTTTGAAGAAGCTGTCCAATTGGCAAAGGACAATCCCGGGCTGGGCGTCGGCCTCCATCTGACCCTCCTTCAAGGCCATTCTACGCTGCCGAAAGATAAAATACCTGGCTTGGTCAATTCGCGAGGTGAGTTTTCCACCAACCCCGTTGGCGTCGGCATGGCGTATTTTTTCCAGCGCGGCCTGCGCGAACAGCTTCGGGCCGAAGTTCACGCGCAATTCGCAAAATTTCACTCGACCGGCCTGCCGCTGGACCACGTGAACGGCCATCTGCATTTGCATTTGCACCCGGTCATATTCAATTTGCTGATGGAAGATGCCGGGACGCTGGGTATTCGCCATTTTCGGTTCACACGCGATTGCCTGGCCCGCAGCCGGCGCATGTCGAACGGCCACCTCTTTTACAAAATCTCGCACACCATCATTTACGACTGCCTTTCTCGTCGCGCGCGCGAACCGTTGCGCCAACGTGGTATTAAACATGCCGACATCACTTTTGGCCTTTTACAGGACAGCCGGGTGGATGAAGAATACATTTTGAAACTCCTTCCCGAGCTGCCGGAGGGCGACTCCGAACTCTATTCCCACCCCTCCATGGACAAGTTCAAGCACGAATTTGAGGCGCTGATCAGGCCGCGGATCCGTGAGCAGGTTCGAGAATTGGGAATTCAATTGATTCGTTATAGTGATTTATGAACGCGCCACAGGCCACGCCTAAAAACTAATGCCTTTTTTCCGGTATCGTGGTTAAATAATCGCATGGTAAAATTGCTTGTCATCCTGCTCGTCGGACTCGTCTTTGAATCCGCAGGCGTTGTACTTCTAAAAAAGGGCATCACACAAGTTGGTGAAGTGCAGAGTGTCACGACAGCGGAAATCGCTCGCGTGGTCAAAGCCGGCGCGGTCAACCCTCAAATACTTTTGGGCGTATTCTTTGAAGCACTCTTTTTTCTGTGCCTGGTGATTTTAATGTCCAAAAGTGACATTAGTTTCCTGTGGCCGCTCACGGCATTGAGCTTTGTCTTTGCCACATTTGCGGCAATCCTTTTTCTCGGCGAAACTGTTTCCTGGGTGCGCTGGGTCGGGGTGATCCTGATCGTAATCGGCGCGGCGTTCATTAGTTACAGCCAGCATATCAAGGACGAGCCGCCGCCAAACCAAACCATGCCAGGGAAATAAGGCCGCTCGAATCTTTATAGGACGACCTCTGCGAGCACATCCGCCAGTCGTTGGGCGGCGAGTTTTGTGTTTTTCTGTAATTCCATCAAAGCTCCCATTTTCCATGGTGCCTTCGCCACGGCCATCATGAGTTTGCCCATGTCCAAGGTTTTGTCCTCCGTCAAAAAATTGTTGAAGTCCAGGGGCAAATCCTGGTCGGCGGTGTCGGAAATCACGCGCCCCGTGATACACGGAATCCCGAGCCCGCCGCAAACGGTCTGGACCGCGCCTGACTCCATCTCGGCCGCATCCGCGCCCGTGTCTTCGCGCAATTTTTTCTTGTCCACGGCAGTCGCCGCAATTCTGTCGGCGCAATAAATCTTCCCTTCCCGTGCGCCGGCGGCGGCCAATTTCGACCGAACAGCGTCATAAATCTGATCTCCTCCGCCACCGGACGATCGAATTTCAAAAATCACTTCGCCGATATTCAATTCAGATATCAGTCCGCCGGCGAAGCCGCACGTCACTAATAGTGACGGCCTATGGGAGGCCAGATATTCCCGCGCGGCCCTTTCCGCGTTTTCGCGGCCGATGCCGGTCAAAAAAACGGGGACCTTATCTCCGGACATTTGTTTAAATGGCCCGGCTTCCTCCGCCAGGGCAAAACACACTGTAACGTCATCCATGGAGCGACTATTCAAATGCGCCAAAGGGGCTCTGGCAAGAAGAACCGGTCCCTGGCTTATAAATTTCTTTGAAAACGGTTATCAGTTGCCGCGAAACAATTCTGAGCTTATTGTGTTCGCGTGAATACGGAATTCTGCATCGCCGCCCATTGGCCTGATGGCTTCAACGAAAACGGCCTTCGGAATTGGGTCGAACAGGTGCGCTCCCAAATGTCCCGGCCCATTTCGTTGGGCCTGGTTTTTATGTCCCCGGATTTTTTTCCGTATGCTGAGCAGACACTGGAAATTCTGCGCGTTCACGGCCGTATCCCTTTGTTGGCAGGTTGTTCCGGAGCCGGATTGATTGTCAACGGCGAGGAAATGGAAAGCGCGTCGGGTATAGTACTGGGCCTCTACTCGTTGCCCGGGGCCAAACTTAAAGGTTTTCATTTTGCACCGTCACAGATTGAGGAAGCCACCAGCGGTTCTTATTGGCGTTCGGCAACGGGCGTCGAGTCCTCTGCCACCAACGGCTGGCTTGTCTTTCACGATCCCTTCCACATGGACGCGGACAACTGGATCCGTTGGTGGAACGACGCTTACGCGCCGGCGCCGACTTTTGGAGGCGCGGCAAGTGGAATTTTTTCCGACCAAACGACGCAGGTTTATTTGAATGGCGTGGTGTTTGAGGAGGGAATTGTGGCCATTTCGGTGGGGGGTGACGTAACCTTATCAGGTGTCGTGTCGCAAGGCTGCACGCCCATTGGCGAGCCCTGGACGCTGACGCGTGTGGAGCAAAATCTGATTCATCAAATCGCCAACCGGCCCGCCTATGCAGTCCTGGCTGAGACATTTCAAAAGCTGCCGCCTGCGGACCAGCAAAAGGCGCGCGGCAATTTGCTGATCGGCCTGGCGGTCAACGAATACCTCGAGGATTTTCACCGCGGCGATTTTCTGGTACGCCCTTTGATCGGCGGCGATCCCACGTCAGGCATTCTGGCGGTAGGCGCATTGCCCCGGGCGGGTCAAACCATGCAGTTCCAACGGCGCGACGCCGCAGCCGCAAGCGAGGACATGCACGAACTGCTGGCACACGCAAAAGACGATGCCGATGGACGGCCGATTTATGGCGGCTGCCTGTGCTGTTGCAATGGAAGGGGAAAAAACCTCTTCGGCACGCCCAATCACGATGCCGCGCTAACTCAACGGGAACTGGGGCCCCTTGGCGTTTCCGGCTTCTTCTGTGCGGGCGAAATCGGCCCGGTGGGGAAGAAAAGTTTCCTGCACGGCTTCACGGCCGCGCTGGCTTTATTTGTGAAGAAGTGAGGCGGTTTGACGGCGACCCTTATCGGCTTCGACGCGAATTGTCAGGCGGGCGCAACATCCTGGGCGAGCGGCTGCTGAGGCACGGATGCAGAAGAGAATGAATCCAAACGCGCAATGACTTCCTGGGCCAACAATTCGTACGCCGCGGAACCGCTGCTGTATTTATCGTAGTGGATGATCGGCTTGCCAAAACTCGGCGCCTCCGCGAGTTTGGTCGTACGGGGAATGGTCGTCTCGAACACTCTTGCGCCGAGCAGGTTACGGACTTCGCCGACCACTTCGTTGGACAATTTTGTGCGACCATCGAACATGGTCATCACAACTCCAAAAATATCGAGCTGGGGGTTGACGCCGGCGGCGCGCAATTGTCCCAGAACACGGTTCATCATGGAAATCCCTTCGAGCGCGTAATACTCGCATTGCAAGGGAACGAGCAGCCCATCGCTCGCCGTGAAGGCGTTCAGAGTCAGAATGCCGAGCGAAGGAGGACAATCAATCAGCACGATATCAAACCGGCCGCTTTCCAGCACGGGCTTGAGCGAACGCGAGACGGCCTGGAGATGGTTTTCCGTCCGGGCCAGTTCCAGGTCCGCCGCGCACAGGTCGACTTCGCTGGGGATTATTTCGAGACGATCGAAGTTCGTAGGCTTGATTTTATCAAGGAGACCGCCTTCGCCGAGAAGGACGCGATAGGCGCTGGCGCCTTCGGCTTTTTCGAGTCCCACGCCACTGGTGGCATTGGCCTGTGGATCGAGATCAAACAGCAGCACTCGCCGTCCGGCTGCACTGAGACAGGCTGCGAGATTAACCGCGGTCGTGGTTTTTCCCACGCCGCCTTTCTGGTTGGCAACGGCTAAAATACGCGCTGGCATAACGATTGGATTGATTTTACCGCTCCCGGTTATGCGCGCAAAGCGGAATCAATCGTCTCCGCTGGAACGCGTTTGCCAAACTCAACTTCTCCGATTTTTCGGGCCAGGACAAAGCGGACCTCGCCACCGGAGGTTTTCTTGTCCAGCCGCATGGCATCAAGCAATTTTCGGCGCCGGGAGTCATTTAACCGGATTTGTGTCGGCAAACCCGCCTGGCCAAATAGAGAGTAAATCCGCTCAACGTCGGCCCGAGGCATGCCAAGGACCATTTCAGACAGCCTTGCCGCGATGACTTGTCCGAGGGAAATTGCTTCACCGTGCAATAATTTTCCGTAGCCGAAGCTGTTTTCGATCGCGTGGCCAATGGTGTGCCCGAAGTTTAAAATCGCGCGCAAGCCGGTTTCGGTTTCATCCTGGCTGACAACCTCGGCCTTTATTTCGCAGCAGCGGGCGATGATAGACACAAGCGATTTTTCGTCCAGGCGCATAATCCGCCCCAGGCCCCGCTCAAGGGCAGCAAAGAGTCGGGCGTCATAGATGATTCCGTATTTGATGACCTCCGCAAGACCCGCTCGAAACTCGCGCTCTGGGAGGGTCTTTAAAGTGTCCGTATCGCACAAAACCAGCCGTGGTTGATAAAATGCGCCGACCAGATTTTTACCGGCGCGCAAGTTCACGCCGGTCTTGCCACCAACCGAACTGTCCACTTGCGCCAGCAAGGTTGTGGGAACCTGAACGAAGGGAATGCCGCGCAGATAAGTCGCCGCCACAAATCCCGCCAAGTCACCAATGACGCCGCCGCCCAGCGCGACAATGAAGGCTTTTCTTTCCAGCCGGTGCGCAGCCAATTGATCGTAACAGCCGGCGACGGTACGTAAATTTTTGGCCGATTCCCCCGCGGCCACTGTCACCAGCACAGGCGAAAATCCGGCGCGAACAAGCGAATCAAAGACCGTTTTCGCATAAAACTTGCCTGCGTTCCTGTCTGTGATGATTGCGCAGCGTTCGCCGGTTTTCAATCGCGCGCATTCGGGGCCGATGTTTCGCAAAAGCGCGGGCCCGATTTTAATCGTGTAACTGCGGCTGCCTAGTTGAACTCGAACGGAACGCACCGGCACAGGATGGAAATTTTCGAGGCCGCTGTCAAAATTTAGCCAACTTTTTTCGAGGATGAAATTTGACGGCGCTGAAGATGGCGAAAATTTTATTGTGTGAGCAAAAGTCAACAGAAGAAAACGCCCGTGGAGGATTGTTAATATCTCGTCAATAATTCTTAAAACCATTGTCAATCAAGGCGATTCACGTTGTCCGGCTGGAGGATTTTTTGCCATTGGCATTGCCGTTGCTAAAGGCCGAATACCGTCGTGCCACTCGTAACGTTGTGGTCTGGCGTGCAGGCACAAATTATTCAAAAAATATGAAGAAAATAGACGCGATCATTAAACCATTCAAATTGGAGGAAGTTAAGGACGCCCTCAGTGAAATCGGCATCGAAGGCATGACCGTAAGCGAGGTCAAAGGCTTCGGCCGCCAAAAGGGCCACACGGAAATCTATCGTGGCAGCGAATACACAGTGGATTTTCTGCCAAAGATTAAAATCGAGCTGGTCGTCGCCGACAATCAGAAGGACGCCGCCGTTGCCGCGATTATTAAGGCGGCCAAAACAGGAAAGATCGGGGACGGGAAAGTTTTTGTATCACTCGTCGAAGAAGCCGTTCGGATCCGCACCGAGGAGAAAGGTGAATCGGCCGTTTGAACCGTAGAACCCCAATAGACTTAAATAGAACCCCAATAAATAAAACCATGAAACGAATTCTTCTAACACTTGCCTTGATTGCAACTGCTTCGTTCGGCACCCTGATCGCGGACGCCCAGACGAATATGATGGCGTCCACCAACGCCCCGGCTGCGGCGATGGCGCCATCGACCAATGCACCGCCTGCTGCATGGACGACCAACGCGCCTACGTCGGAACAGCGCCTAGAGTCGGTCGAAGCTTATTTCCAAAATGCCGACCCTACCGCGACCTACAAGGACACCAACGGCAACTGGACAGTAAACTTCGCACTGGGACCATCCATCATCAACACGAACCTCATCAACAGCCAGGGCAATTATGTTTCATATCCGGGAGCTGGCCATAATGCCTGGCTCCTAACCAGCACAGCACTGGTGTTGTTTATGACTTTGCCCGGTTTGGCGCTCTTTTACGGAGGTCTCGTCCGCAAAAAGAACATTCTGTCTGTATGCGCGCAATGTTTCCTCATAACCGGGCTGACCACCATCCTCTGGATCATTTGTAGCTATGGAATGATCTTTGGCGGTGACGGCACGCCGACTGGCCCACTTGGAATGACGCACGACTGGGTCAAAGGGATCGTCGGAAACCCTGGTGTCTGCTGGATGTTTAAAAATGTCACTTCCGCACCGAACCCCGGTTACTCATATTGGGTTTCTGAAAACGTGTATTCGATGTTCCAATTGATGTTCGCAATTATCACCCCGGCACTGATTGTCGGATCCATCGCTGAACGCATGAAATTCTCGGCCATCTTCGTCTTTATGACATTGTGGATATTGATCGTTTATAACACCCAAGGCCACATGGTTTGGGGTGTCAACGGTATGATGAACGGCTGCTGGAACGCGGCCGCAACCATTAAAGGCTTGGATTTCGCGGGCGGCACGGTAGTGCATATGTCGTCCGGATGGTCAGGCTTGGTGCTTTGCATCATCCTCGGCAAACGCATCGGCTTCGGAAAGGAAAACTTCACGCCGCATAGCATCGTACTGACCTTCATTGGCGCTTCGATGTTGTGGGTGGGCTGGTACGGGTTCAATTCCGGCAGTGCTGTGGCTGGTGACGTGATTGCGGCCAATGCCTTCACGACCACTACAATTGCAACAGCGGTTGGCTCGTTCGTGTGGCCCATGTGGGAATGGATCGTCCGGGGAAAACCCAGCGTGCTGGGATTTTGCTCCGGCGCGGTCGCCGGCCTGGTGCTCATCACCCCCGCTTGCGGTTACGTCCTGCCTTCAGGCGCCCTTTGGATTGGTATCGCCGCAGGCACCATTCCGTGGTTCTTCTGCTACAAGGTCAAAGGCTGGCTGGGCATGGACGACGCGCTGGATGCCTGGAGCGTTCACGGCATCGGCGGTATGTGCGGCGCCATCATGACTGGCATGTTTGCCCGTCAGGCAGCCAATCCAAACCTGGCCACGAACCTGAGCAAATACGTGACGGACAGCATTTTCCAACCCCAATTATGGGAGCAAATTAAGACTGTGATCGTTTCGCTGATCCTCTTCATCGTCGGCACAGTCGTAATTGCATACATTACCAAGGCGCTGGTGGGCTTGCGTCCGACCGAGGAAGTTGAACTCCAGGGATTAGATGTCAACGAACATGGCGAAGAAGGCTACGTGATGTAACAATAATTGTCTCGACGCCGCGCCGGTTGTGAGTCAACTTTTCACACCGGCGCGGCTTCCAGCTGCGTAATAATAACCAAAAACTGCACACATAAATATGGCAAATCCCAAAAGTGTTTTAGAGATGGCAAAAAAGGCCGGCGCTAAAATGGTGGACATTAAGTTCGTGGACACCTTCGGCACCTGGCAACATTTCAGTTTACCGATTAGTGAACTGAGCGAAGATGTATTTTCAGAAGGACTTGGCTTTGATGGCTCATCCATTCTCGGATGGAAATCGATCGAGGCATCCGACATGCTGGCCATGCCTGATCCTGAAACGGCGTTCATCGATCCGTTCATGGCCGACTCGACGTTGTCACTCACCTGCACCATTGCCGAAACCGGCACGCGCGAACCTTACAGCCGCGACCCGCGGGGAATCGCCCAAAAAGCCGAAGCCTTCCTGAAGAGCACCGGCATCGCCGATACGGCCGTTTTCGGTCCCGAGGCGGAGTTCTTTATCTTCGACAGCGTCCGGTTTGACTCGAAACAAAACGGCACGTTTTATGAGGTTGACTCCGAGGAAGCCGTCTGGAACGTGGGCAAAGGCGGCAATTGCTGCGAGCCGAATCTCGGCTACAAGATTCGCAACAAGGAAGGTTACTTTCCGGTCTCCCCCGCGGACACCCAGCAGGACATCCGCACAGAAATGTGCCTGGTGATGGAATCGTTGGGCGTAAAGATTGAGCGCCAGCACCATGAAGTAGCCACCGGCGGCCAGGCGGAAATTGATTACCGCTTCAACACCCTGGTCACCTCGGCAGACTGGATGATGATCTACAAATACGTCATCAAAAACGTCGCCAAAAAACACGGCAAAACCGTGACATTCATGCCGAAGCCGCTCTTCGGCGATAATGGCTCCGGAATGCATACGCATCAATCGCTTTGGAACAAAAACAAGCCACTGTTCGCCGGCAAGGAATACGCCGGGCTTTCGCAAATGGCGCTGCACTACGTCGGCGGCATTTTGAAACACGCCAAGGCGCTGGCCGCCATCTGCAACCCGACAACGAACAGCTATAAGCGGCTGGTCCCGGGTTACGAAGCGCCGGTCAACCTCGCCTATAGCGCTCGCAACCGCAGTGCTTCGATTCGCATTCCGACCTACAGCGAAAATCCCAAGGCCAAGCGCATCGAATATCGCCCGCCCGATCCGGCGGCAAATCCGTATTTGGCTTTTGCGGCGATGCTCATGGCTGGTTTGGACGGCATTACCAACAAAATCAAACCGGGTGAACCGATGGACAAGAACCTTTACGAACTGCCGCCCGAAGAGCACGCGAAGATTCCGCAGATGCCCGGCAGCCTGGATGAGTCGCTGAATCATCTGGAAAAAGACCACGATTTCCTGCTGAAAGGCGACGTGTTCACCAGCGACTTCATTGAAATGTGGCTCAGCCACAAGCGCAAGGAAGCCGACGCGGTCCGACTGCGCCCGCATCCGTATGAGTTCTTCCTCTACTACGACGTATAACTGACGGCCAGGAGAAACCGGGGAACGGCGCGAATTCACATTCGCGCCGTTTTTCTTTATCGAAAGATCGGACGAATCAGATGGATTGGACTGAATTAACTAATGCGCTCCCAACTGCAGCCGTGAATCCGATTCCAGAATCTGTTTCAGGTTCGCCCAATTGGCCTGGTTCATGTCGTTGAACGCATTCAGGTACACGGCCACCGCTTCATGGGGATACTTGGAGAGCAGAGTTTCTATCGCAGCCTTGAGTTTGGCGTCATCAACAGTCTGGGGCAAATCGTCCACCACGCCTTCCTCATTTTTAATTTCGAGCGAACTTAAAAATTCCACCAGCATGGCTTTATACTTTTTCACTAGCCATTCGCGGAGGAGACCCGCGGCCACGGCGTCCAGGCCGGGGCGGGACAAGATCTGAATCATGGAAGCATGTCGTTGCGGTCGCGGTTGCCGTTCCAGGTAGACCGGTCGCACGTGCAGGGCCTGCGCCACGCCCTTGAGCGTCGCCTTGTAGGCGGGTTTCTCCGTTTCATAGGCGAAATTCAAAATATCATTCGCCAGCGCAGGCGACATAAATCCAAAAAGTTCGTGAGAAGTCAGCATACAGATAACAGATAATCCCGGATGGTCCGCCCTACGTTCGTCTTCATTCGTTCTTCACACTGTCGTGAGTGAAATCTTATCTCGAACGGCCTGCCGTTCGCAAGCTTCGCGTTCGAGCAGAAGTGATTTGCCGGCTTCGATGGCAAGCGCCGAAATGCGCGCCGCGGCGCAGACCTCGAACGTCTTTGCTCCCAGGCACGGTATGTCAAAACGCATGTCGTGTTTTTCCCGGGCCACTTTCACGGCCACCGCTCCGCCATCCTTGCCCGCCAATTCGCCGCCGCGGGCGAGACATTTATCAGTGCCCTCAAATGCTTCCACGGCCAGCACAGTCCCGTTTTTAACGACAACCGTTTGGCCAATCTCAAGGCGGGAAATTTCCTTGGCGATTCGATAGCCGAAGGCCACGTCTTCCTTCTGTTCATCGGACAGCTTCGGGCCAAATTGGAAACCCTTCCCGGGCATCAACGGTGCGAGCCACGGTCCGGCTTCGATCAATTCCACGCCGTCCTTCTTCAGTTCGTCGGCAATCGTCCCGAAAATCGTGTGCGCGTTCCGTTCCTTGATTTTAAAGAGCAGCGACATGGCGCGCAGGTCCAGGCGCAGGTCAAAAAGGTTCTTCGGCGCGATCTGCCCAACCATAACGCATTGTTTGATGCCGCGGTCTGTGAAGGCCGAAATCATTTTTCCCAGTTGCCCGACCCGCAACCAAACCACTTCATCCACGAGTTCGGCCAGCGCCGGGTCGGTCTCATTTTCAAAGGCGACAGCCACGAGCCGTTTCACTCCAGCCGCGCGCGCGTGGCGCGCAAATTCCAGCGGCAGGGAACGGTTACCGGCGATAATACCAATCGAATCCAACGCCAAAGTCATTCAGTGGAGAATAAGAAACCGCCAAATCATCTGCAATCCGCTTCCTTTGGGGAATGACCGGGCAAGTCGTCAATTCAATGATCCATCCAGCGAACCAATATTGTCCTCGTCGGCGGCCCTGAAATGTTCAGGACGCAACGGTTCAGAAATGACGTGTTCACCACCCAGCCATTTGCCCAAATCAATCAATTTGCACCGCTTCGAGCAAAACGGGCCGTATTTTCCGGCAAACCAGCCGCCCTTCTTTTTGCAGGAGGGACAGGCAACCAGTTTCGCCCCCTTCTCATTCATGGTTTGCGACAATGTCCCCGCCCGCGCGCTCAATTGATATATAATCCCGCATGATCCGCTCTGTTTCCTCCAGCATTGCGTCCGGAGGCACGGAGTTTGTCAAAGGCACTACGTTGATTGAGTTCGTCGGGAAAACCGCGGTGTAGACGTCACCCGAATTGGCCGGGGCCTTCATCAATTTCACCGGTTCCGGCAAGCCGGGCTTCCCGGCGTCGGCCACGGTCAGTTCATACATGGTTGTAGCCGGCAGCCCACGTGAAGCAATTTCTTTGTCGCGCGCCTTTTTCACCTTTTCGAGCTCTTCCTTTTCATCCCATGCTTTACGCTCATTGAGTGTGTCGGTCTTTTCCGATTGCAATTTTTGGAGTTCGGCAATGTCCTGACGGACATAACTGAAATCCTGGTTGGTCGCAACGCGGGCGGCCGATTCCCTTAACAATGCGGGCAAATAGGGCTGAACGTCTTTCAGCGAAACATAGTTGGTGGCAGGGATCGTGTCCCAGGGAAGGGCGTTGGGAAGCGAATTCTCGCCAATGTCCTGGCTGTAGCTCAAGGCGTCCGGCAGGATAATGTCCGGAATGACCCCCTTCAACTGCGTAGAGGCGCCGTTAATTCTGTAAAACTTCCGGATGGTAATTTTAACCAGGCCCGGATCATTCGTCGCAGCGTCCGAAGACGCCCAAACGAACGGCTTCAGCGGGTCGAGGTTTTGTACGGTACCTTTTCCGAACGTGGACGTATCACCAACGATCAGAGCCCGGCCGTAATCCTGCAGGGCCGCCGCCACAATTTCGGACGCCGAAGCGCTGAAACGGTTCACCATGACAATAAGCGGCCCATGATAAATGTCCGGCGCGCGGCCGTTCTCATCTTCCGTATCGTCATTTTCGGGCGAGCGGATTTGAACCACAGGGCCGTTGGTGACAAAGAGACCGACAAATTGGATGGCTTCCTCAAGAGATCCGCCCGGATTGCCGCGCAAATCAAGAATAATTCCGCCGGCTTTTTCGTCCTTCAATTTTTGAACCAATTTTCCAACATCGGCGGCCACGTGGTTGCCCGTATCGGGCGCGGCGCCCGATGAATCCACGGGCGCGTAGAAGGAGGGCACATCAATGACACCGATACGGTGGGACACTCCATTTGCATCCGGCCTTTCGATAAGCATTGCCTTGGCCTGCTGGTCCTTAATATTAATCTCATCGCGCACCAGGCTCACCACCCGGCGTGACTTGGGATCGTCGGCGGGAATAATTGTCAGCCGTACGTCAGTCCCTTTCTTCCCGCGAATGAGCTGGACAATCCTGGACAATTCCATGTCCACGACGTCCACAAAAGGCTGGTTCCCCTGGGCCACGGCAATGATTTTATCGTTCGGCTTAAGCTGGCCGCTTTTCCACGCCGGGCCGCCAGGAATGAGACTGTCGATCTTGCAATAACCATCCTCAGCGGTCAGGCTGGCGCCAATCCCAAAGAGTGCGAGGCTCATGTTGATGGAAAACGTCTGCGCATTTTCATTGTTCATGTAGTCGGAATGCGGATCATACGCATGCGCCAGCGAATCCAAATACGCCTGCAATACGTCATTATTGTCCAATTCGTCGAACTGGCGCAATTGACGCTCGTAGCGGCGCTCAAGAGTCTGAGCAATGTCAAGCCGGTCGGTCGCCGACAAAGTCTCTCCGGGGGCATTTTCCTGATCGAGTTTTTGGCGCAAAAAATCCAAATGAAGTTGCTGCCGCCACATGCGTTTCGCGTCGTCCAGGTTTTTTGGATAAGGGGCGTCTTTGCGATTGATCCGCACCTGCTCGTCCGAGGTGAACTTGAAATTGTCGTGTTTCAAAAACTCGTCCGTGTAGGCCACACGCTGGTGAAGACGTTCCTTGAAACGGTTAAAAATTTTGTATGCCGGCGTCACATCAGCCTGCCCGTGAGGTCCAAGCGTCAAAACGTCCAAATTCGTGCGGTAATGGGAGAACTCGGCCAGATCCGACTGCAAAAAGTAGAGGTGTTCGGGATCATAGACGTTTAGATAGGCGTCGTAGAAGCGCTTGGAAATTTCCGTGTCAAACGGATGCTGCGTGTAATGAAATTCCTCCAGCAGCCGCGCCGTGATATAGGAGATACTTCCATCGTTTTGGCCGGGTGTCACCAGAGCGGGTGCCGCGTCTGAGCGCAAAACCGCGGAGAATCCCAGCACTGTGATCAAAGTGAACGTCGTTATTTTCATGGAAATGTCACGAATCTGCAAAACATAGCCCAAGTCGCGCTGAATTAAAAACCTTTTCGCGGGAACATCAAAAACTGAAGTCATTTTGGCGCCATGCACACGATCGCGTTCAGAATTAGACTTCTTCCACACAAAAACGTTCGACTTCGATTAACTCGCGGGAATGATAATTTAGGATATACGCACCGGCGAAAATGAACCGCTCAATTCCCATCCTCGATTGGGACCCGGGTCATTTTGGGGTCGGATTTGGCGGCAGGCACGTCAATGCGGAGAAAGCCGTTCATATAGCAGGCTTTGGCGCGGGTCAAATCGTAAGCGGGCGGCAGTTCAATTACGCTTTCAAATGGGCCGTACGAGATTTCCATGACGAGGAAGCTGCACTTGGGGGCGCGGCAGCCGTCGGGACGGATTCCGGCAATGCGGAGGCGATTACCCTCGACTGTGATTTCGAGGCTGTCGCTTTTCATGCCTGCCAATTCGACCTTAATGACGAGACCTTCGTCGGTCGAGTAAACGTCGGTATTAGGGACCCAGTGACCACCGCGACCACTCACGGCGGAGCCTCGCGAGATAAAATGCACCGTCGAGCTGACTTTAGTAACGGCCATGTTCTTAATTATAGTTCAAATATCAGGACAGGCAAGCGAAACAAGCGCCTGTCTCTGTGTTGGAACATAACCGCAAAACGCAAACGCGCAAATGGAATTTGATTTTATTCGCAGGCATAATCCTTAACCTTAATTCATGTTTGTCCATACCCACCGGGTCACTTACGCCGAATGCACTGTCGGTAATCACATTTACCATGCGCGCTACCTGGACCTTCTGGAGGCGGCGCGGGGTGAATTCTTGCGCTCACTGGGCACAACGGTTTTGCACTGGCAGAACCATGACGCGATTTTTCCGTTAGTCGAGGCGCGCTTGCGGTACCGCTATCCGGCGCGATATGACGACGTGCTCCATATCGAAGTATGGCCGACCCTGGTGGACCGGGTCCGGGTGAATTTCGGGCACCGGATTTTGAATCAAAACGGCCGGTTGATTTTGGAGGCGGAGACCTTTCACGCCTGTACCGGTTTGGATGAGAAACCCCGGCGTCTGCCCGCCGAATTGACGGAAAAATTAAAACAGCTGCCAGTTCCGCCATTTCCATGACCCGTTGTAGTCGCCATCAAAACAGCCTAATTCGCCCGTATTTCGGGCAGCGGCGCGTCCTCGGGAAGCTGTCTGAGAGCGAACTGTTCGACACGCTTCCAAACGGCTTCTTCGGAAAGGTCCTGAATGCAAAGAGGCTTGGGAAACCGGCAGTAATCTGAGCAGGGCTTGAACGGACACGCCTTGCCTTCAACGTATTCAGCGCCGGGATGAAGCGGCACGAACCATTCGGGAAGTTGCGGTCCGAAAATAGTGAACGTGGGCACGCCACAAAGAGCGGCAATATGGCCGGGACCCGAATCGTTTCCAATGAAGGCGCCGGCGCGGTCAGTCAGTTCAATGAGTTTGGAGACTGTCGTGGGGCTTGTGACGCCGGCTTCGCCATTTTGCCGCCACCAGCTTTCCTGCTCAGGGTTGCAAACGATTTGGACTTCTCTACCGCACGCCCGCAATCTGCCGGCCAAACGGCGATATTTTTCAAGCGGCCAGACCCGGACGGGGTGCCTGGCGCCGGTGTGAATCAACACCGTTCTTTGCCGCCTGGGAGGCGGCTGGGGCAATTGATCGCGGGCAGGCAACTCAATACCGATCGCCTGTCCGACAGCGCGCCAGCTATCGTAACTGTGCGATTCCGGCGCCGGGAGGGCAATGGATTTGGTAAGAAAAAGGGCGCTACCGATATTGGGGACGCTGGGAAAACCGATTCGTTCACGGGCGCCGGCGATTTGTAAAATGAAATGGTCTCGCGGGTCGCCTCCGAGGCGCGCCCGGTGTGCGGAAAGACCGATATCGAATTTCTCAGCAGTCAGGCTGCGGCGGATCCGAAGCATTTCCATCAAGGGCCAGCGCCAGACATGATATTTCTGGCTGAAACCAGTCCAGGGCGCATTAAAAGGGCAGATTTTTATCTGGGGCCAGAAGCGAGCCTGCATGTCCTGCGCATAAGGCTTGGCCAGGAGCGTGACATCAAATTTCTGCGAGGCCGCAGACAGGAACGGCGAGGCGATGGCCAGGTCGCCCAGGTTCCACACTTCGATAACGAGCAGTTTGGGTTTCAAGCCTCCCATCAGTTCAGACGGAGAGGATTTGATTCGTGATTCATTGGAAAGACGCGAAAGCCGAGGCAATGTTGGCGTGGTCGTTGGTCATTCAGACAGCGATTTTAATTCCGTCAATTTATCATTCCCCAATGGTTCGGCAACGGGAATTGTTCCATCGAGACAGATTAAAATCTTTCCATTCGGGCGGGTGTCTGTATGTTTTGGCCATGCAACGAGGCCCCGTGCGCAGGACTAAGATTATTTCAACCCTCGGACCCGCCACGGATTCGGCGGAAATGATAGGCAAACTCATTGACGCCGGTGTCAATATTTTCCGCCTGAACATGTCGCACGCGCCGCATGACTGGGTCCGGCGCGTCGTTTCGGACATCCGCGCCGCCTCTGCGACCCGGAAAAAGTTCATCGGCATCATGATGGATACCCAGGGCCCGGCCATCCGGACCGGGGATTTGGGCGTACCACTGGATTTGCAGCCGGGCCAGAAATTCACCCTTACGGTCCGTGGCGAACGGGACCTCGAACAGCATTCCGTGGATGTAAACTACGAGAATTTCGTGAATGACATCAGCGTGGGTGACGTGGTGTTGATTGACAACGGCGCGATCGAGATGAAGGTCCTCGTCAAATCGGGCAACAAGGTGGAATGTGAGGTTCTGACCGAAGGGAAACTGGGCAGCCGCCGCCATATCAATTTACCTGGAGTCAAAGTCAGTTTGCCGGCGCTCACGGCCAAGGACATCAAGGACGTAAAACTGGGTCTCGAGCTAAACGTGGATTTCTTTGCGCTCTCGTTTGTGCGCGAGGCACGCGATCTTATGCAATTGCGGGAGCTGTTTGGAGAAAGAAAGAATCCGCCGTTTGTGATAGCCAAAATCGAGGACCAGGAAGCCATCAAAAATCTCGAGGCGATTGTGCATGAAGCTGACGGCATCATGGTCGCGCGCGGCGACTTGGGGATTGAAATCCCCTACGAGGAATTACCGATTGTCCAGCGGCGCATTGTCAAAACCTGTTTGCGGATTGGCCGTCCGGTGATCGTAGCCACGCATATGCTGGAGAGCATGATCGACTCCCCTATGCCCACACGCGCCGAGGTGACAGACGTGTCCAATGCCGTGTTCGAAGAAGCCGACGCCATTATGTTAAGCGGCGAGACGACCGTGGGAAAATATCCGCTCAAGTGCATCGAGGTATTTGACCGAATCGCCACGCGCATCGAACGCAGCGGCAGCGCGGAATATCACCAGGCGGCGGAACTCACGACCGCCAGGCAAAAACTGGTCAAGAGCGCCGTGGTCATGGCCAATGAGCTAAAGGCCGCGGCCATTTTGGTATTCACCCGGCATGGCAGCATGGCGCGCTACGCCAGTTGGATGCGCCCGCATTACTCGCCCATCTATGCAATCTGCGACAATGACCTGTGCGCGAATGAACTGACTATGAACTGGGGCATCACCGGCTTCGTCATGCCATTTGATTTTATCGACCCACAGAACACCGTTGAGATGGCGCTCAAAAATTTGGCCGAACAAGGAAAATTGCACCAGGGATCGACGGTGGTAATCATCGGCGCGATTTCAGTCGGCACCGAAATCGTGGACGCAGTCCAAATGCGGGTGGTCTAATGGCGTGACGAAGGTCTTTGGTGACTTACGCCGGCCTCGCTTGACACGATTGGTGACCGGGGCGAGGTTTTGGTATGAAAAGGACAATTGTCATGTTGGCAGTTGCAGCCGCTTCGATGGTCGCCTTCGCGGAACCGCCTTCGAATAATTCAACACCTGCGCCTTCATCAAAGGCCAAGCCCGCAGCCACGCCGGCGCCGGTACCGGTGCCTATGGTTAAGAAGGAAAGCGCAGATCTCCCAACGTCCGGCGTTTCAACCCCGCTCAAGTACCTGACGGAACCGCTGGTCAAACACAAGGTGGAGAGCATCGACGGGATGAGTTCGCGTCCATGGATCCAGATTGTGGGGATACGTCCCGGTTATTCGGCGTTTCCTCCACCGGAAATGCACGACCCAACGATGTATGTGCTTTGGGTTGGGCACGATCCCCGTTGACCGGTTATTTCAAAGCACGCGCAGCCTGGTCCGCGAGGTTAACGACGACATTGGGAAAGGCGCCGAGCCAAACCATGCCAGCGATGCAAAGGGCAATGGAAAATTTCGCGGCGCCGGATAGGCGGATGGGAGACAAATCCGGTGTTTCCCTGCTCCAATAAATTGCCCGAATAACACCGAAGTAGTAGTAAAACGAAATGATGATTCCCGCCAGCGCCACAAACGCCAGGTAATAATAGCCGTAGTTTGCCGGTCCTTCCGCGATAATGGCCTTGAGCAGCAGAAATTTTCCAAAAAACCCCGCGAGCGGCGGCAATCCAGCCAGCGAGACCATGGCAAAGGTCATGGTTGTGGCAAGCAGAGGAGAGCGTTGGTTCAAGCCGGCCAGGGCTGAAACGTCTTCATTGTCCAAATGTTGCATCACCAATGTGATGACCGTGAATGCGGCCACGATCGTGAACAAATAGCCAGCCAGGTAATACATCACGGCGGATTGGCCGTTCGCGCTCAGCGCCGCCACGCCCAAAAGCAAATAACCCGCATGCGCAATGCTGGAATAACCCAGAAGGCGCTTCAGGTTGCGTTGCGGAATGGCGCAGAGGTTTCCATATAGAATCGTTAAACCTGAGATTACGATGAGATACGTGCTCCAGTGATGGGCCACGTCAGGGACCGCCGTA
Organism: Verrucomicrobiia bacterium; assembly: GCA_035933915.1. GTDB lineage: Bacteria > Verrucomicrobiota > Verrucomicrobiia > Limisphaerales > UBA11358 > UBA11358. The sequence continues at coordinate 40,105 of DASYYL010000142.1, read as the reverse complement.
AATAACACACGCAGCAGGAGGACGAACCCAGCGGCCTTTGAGCCAATGGCCAGAAAGGCGGTGGTGGGCGTCGGCGCGCCCTGATAAACGTCCGGCGCCCAAATCTGGAATGGAACGACAGCGATCTTGAATCCAAGCCCGGTCAGCAGAAACAAAACGCCCGCGAGGAAAATCTTATTCGTCAAAAATTGCGGGACAACGGCGGCCAATTCAGTGAAGTTGATTTGGCCCGTCGTTCCCCAAATCAGCGCAATGCCAAATACCATAAAGGCGGACGACAACGCCCCGATGATGAGGTATTTCACACCGGCTTCGAGAGAAGAGAGTTTTCCCCGCTGATAACTTACCAGGACGTAAAAGGTCACCGTAATCAGCTCGATGGACACGAACAGCATGGCAAAATCATTTGACGAGGCGGCAAAGAGCATTCCCACGAGGGCGAAAATGACCAGGGAATAAAACTCGGGAACGGCCGTCGAAATCTTCTCCGAAAATTCTGATGTCATAAACAGCACGAGAATGGCGGCAACCAGAAAGAACCGCTTGAAAAAAATGGAAAGCGGGTCCTGAACAAAAGCTCCGTTAAAAGCGGTCCCGGTTGGCGCGTCACTCCCCAAAAGGGTCAGAAGCATGACAGCCAGCGCGGCAATTCCCAAATAGGCCAGTGCCTTTTTCCGTTGGGGCGTGACTCCAAAAAAGAAATCCGCGAGCATCAGAACAATGCCCAAAGCAATTACCCAGATTTCCAAAGTCATCAAAGAAGCGTTCATTGATTTTCAATTGCCGTCCGGCGGTTGTCGATAGATGCCGCCTGGAAGTCGCGCGGCGCGGCTTTAAAATTTGAAACGGGGACACAGGCCAGTGTCGAATTCCCGGTATTTGCGGCGGCCACCGGGACCTGCTGATAAATTGAAATGATTTTGGTCGCGTCCGGTTCGATTTGATTCGTCAGCAACTTTGGGAAAAACCCGAAAACAAGCAAGCCGGCAAGCAACAGCGCATAAGGGAATTTGCGCCAAAGGCCGGCATCCTCCAGGCCTGCGAATTTTGCGGGCACCGGGCCATGCAGGATGGTCCGCACGGCGCGAGTCATATAAATACCGCCAATGACCAGACCGCCCCAAACGGCGAGCACCGTAACGGCCGGGAAGCGATTCCACGCTCCGAAAAAAACCGTGACTTCACCGACGAAATTGGCGAAGCCAGGCAGGCCGCAGCCGGCCATCGCCGCCATAACGAGGGCCGTGCCAATGAATCGCAACGGGCGGCACAGTCCGCCCAGCTCAACCATTTGGAGTGTGCCGGTTCGCTGATAGATGAAGCCGCTCAGTGCAAAGGTGAGTGCCGCCAGGAAGCCATGCGCAACCATAATGAACACCGCGCCGGTCACCCCAATCAAATTCAGACTGGCGATGCCCAGGAAAATAAAGCCCATGTGCGCCACGCTGGAATTGCCGATGAGCAGATTTAAATCACGCTGGCGCATCGCCACCCAGCCGACGTAAAGAATATTTCCCAGGCAGAGCCAGGAAAGAAGGCTCATCCAACTCTGAGCCGCCTGAGGCATCAAAGGGAGGGCAATCCGGATCAAACCATAGAGGCCGAATTTCTTGAGAACACCCGCGTGAATCATTGCTGTAGGAGACGGCGCCGACCCATAACCCAACGGCGCCCATGAATGAAACGGCCAGAGCGAAACCAGGATTCCAAAGCCGAACAACAGCAGCGGGAAAACGAAATTTTGCGCGTGAAGAGCCATCGGATTGGTTTTCACATAGGCAATCATTTGCGGAATATCGAACGTGTTGGCCCCGGACTTAACGTAAAGCCCGATAATCCCCAACAGGGCAAGGAGCGCGCCGATGCTCAAATACAGGGTGATTTGGAACGTCGCATAATTCTTGCGCTCGCCGCGGCCCCATACGCCAATCATGATAAACGTCGGAACCAGCGCGAGTTCATGGAGGAAATAAAAGAAAAACAAATCAAGTGAGGCGAACGCGCCGAGGATGCCGCCGCTCATAATCAGCAGGAGGATATAAAACTCCTTTTCTCGCGTCTGGATTTCCCATGAACATAACGCAGCGGCAAATACAACCACGGCGCCCATCAGAATCAGCCCGACATTCAAGCCATCCACACCAACGTGGTAACTGATGCCCAGTGATTCCACCCAGGGAACCCGGTTCTCGAACTGAAATCCGCTGGCTCCGGGCACGAACAGCCAAAACATCTTTATGGCCAGGACCATTGAGGCAAACGTGCCGGCCAGCGCAATGAACCGGATAATGACGCGATAATTGCGCGGCACAAACAGCAGAACCAGCGCCGCAATCAACGGACAAAGAAAAATGTGAGTTAAGATGGACATTTTACCTCAAAACAAAATACAGAGCCACCGCCACGCCGAGCACAAACAAAAAGGCATAGGTTTGGAGATTGCCCGTCTGCAAAAAGCGCAGACCGCGCCCGGTCAGGTCAGTGCCGCCGCGAATCAATCCAATGCAAAAACCTTCGACAATCCAGCGATCAAACCAATCGGCAACCGCCGCGACAAAGTCATGGGCGCGGACAAATGTTGCCTCATAAATTTCGTCAAAATAGAATTTGTTCTTCATCGCCGTGGCCAGTCCGCCAAGCATTTCGGGCAGTGGGTCTTTATCCGCCTTTGCGTAAAGAGCGTAAGCGCCGCCTAAACCGATAAAAAACGCCAGAATTCCCAGCGACGCCGCCAATGGCGCATTAATGAACGGCCCAAAGAGTGCCGCAATAAAGCCCGCGGAGTGCACTGATTCCGCTAAAAATATGCGATCGTAAACCCCTTCAACCCCGATTAATCCGCCAATTAAACTGAAAACGGCCAAAACAATCAGTGGCAGCGTCATGACCAGCGGCGATTCATGCGCGTGCGAGGCAGTATCCGATTTTTCCTTGCCGCAGAAGACAACAAAGAAAAGACGGAATATGTAAAATGTCGTGAGGCCGGCGACAAAAACGCCAACGGCAAAAAGCAAGTAACCTTCAAAATCATGTCGTGACAACGCTTGCGCCAAAATGCTGTCTTTGCTGTAAAAGCCGGCAAAAGGCCAAATGCCCGAAAGCGCCAGGCCACCGACAAGGAAGGTGACGAAGGTGATAGGCATTTTCTGACGCAGGGCGCCCATTTTCCAGATGTCCTGCTCATGATGCAGAGCGATGATTACTGACCCGGCGCTCAAGAACAGCAGAGCTTTGAAGAAGGCGTGGGTCGTCAGGTGAAACATTGCAGGCGTCTGCCCGTGTAAACCGACAGACATCACCATATAGCCGAGTTGCGACAGTGTAGAATAAGCGATGATACGTTTGATGTCATCCTGCTGGACCGCGATAACCGCGGCCAGCAATGCTGTAAAGCCTCCGATATAGGCCACCACTTCCAGGGCGGGAGTGTTGAGTAGAAAGAAGATGCGGCACAGCATGTACACGCCCGCGGCGACCATCGTCGCGGCGTGGATTAATGCGGACACGGGCGTGGGGCCTTCCATCGCGTCCGGCAACCACACGTGCAGCGGAAATTGAGCCGATTTGCCCACGGCACCGCAAAAGACTAGGAGTCCGGCGATGGTTGCCGATGCCCCGAGGGCCGCCGGGTTTTGCGAGATCAGCCCCTGGAGCGTGGAGAAATTCAAGGAACCCAGCAATCCCCAAACCATCAAAATTCCCAGCAAAAAACCAAAGTCGCCGAGGCGGTTGACAATAAACGCTTTTTTCGCGGCATCGCCGGCACTGGGCTTTTCAAACCAAAATCCAATGAGCAGGTAGCTGGACACACCCACCAATTCCCAGAAGATAAACATTTGGATGAAATTGTTGGCCAGCACAATGCCGAGCATGGAAAAAGTGAACAGGCTCAGCTTGGCGAAAAAACGGGCCATGCCGCTGTCATCGTGCATGTAACCACGGGAATAAATATGGATGGCGCCTCCCACACCAGTAACAATCAACATCATCATCAGGCTAAGCGGATCCAATCTGAGGCCGAACTCGACATTGAGGCCGTCAACGGGAAGCCATTGCCGGACAGATTCACCAGGCGTCGGTTGCCAGCCATTGGCATTGATAAATACAACGGTCAGGATGAAACCCGCAACGATCGCGCCGATGGAAATGAAGCTGCTGACGTTTCTGAGCCGCAAAGTGAAAAGCGCAATAAAAACAGCAGCCGCAAGCGGCATGAACAAAACCAGCCAGGGTAAAAGTTCGAGTTTCATCCGTTAGAATTTTAGCGAGGTCAAATCTTCCACGTGGGCGGACCGGCGGCGGCGATAGAGCGCAACAATAAGTGCGAGCCCAACCGAAACTTCCGCCGCCGCCACGGTGATGATAAAAAACACCAGCACTTGACCGTCCAATTTATTATTGAAGCGCGAGAAAGCGACCAGGGCAAGGTTCGCGGCATTAAGCATCATCTCCAGCGACATATAGATGACGAGTAAATTGCGCCGCATGATGACGCCAAACAGGCCGAGCGCAAAAAGCACAAAACTAACGGTTAAATAATGTTCAAGTCCAACTTGCATCTTAATCGAGTTTCTTCTTGCTCAATAAAATAACGCCGATCATCGCCACGAGCAGCAGCACGGAAACGACTTCAAACGGCAAAACGTAATTTGTGAACAACACCTTGCCGAGTTCAGAGGTGCCGCCTTCCACCATGGGCTTCGAATCATTGCTAAATAAGGTTGCGCCGAGATTCTTCAAAAATATTGTCAGTATCGCGCCCACGGCAACGACACCCGCAAGCAGGCCGAATAATTTGACTCTCCGCGTGGCCTCAGCCTTTAAATCGAGCAAACTAATAACAAACAGAAACAGCACGATCACCGCGCCTGCGTAGACCAGGATTTGGACTGCCGCCAGAAAAAACGCATGCAGAAGCACGAACAGCCCGGCCATCGAAACAATGGTCAGCACCAGGAACATTGCGCTGGTGACCGGATTGCGGCTGAACGGATTGGCGATGACAAGTGCGCCGCAGCCGAGCGTAAGCGCGGCAAAAACGTAAAATAAAATGTTTTGCAAATCCATGTCTTATAATACTTTCGCTCCCCCGCCACTCAGTGCCTCAGCGTGAGCGCACCGCAAGCCTCCAACACGTCGCTTGAAGTTGAGGTCCATTCCAGCCGGCTAAACTTTTACCGGGAAATCCTCCTGCTCTTTGGCTTCTTCCGCCTTATGTTTCCATTTCTGGACCCCGGCGTGAACCCCGCCCAACGAAAGTAGTTTTTCTTTATTGAATATCAGCTCCTGGCGGGAATGGCCGGTAATCGAATAGTCTTTCAGCAGGAAAATGGCTTCTTCGGGGCAGACTTCCTGGCAGAGGCCGCAATAGATGCACCGCAGAAAGTTGATTTCAAATTCCTGCGGCATTTTTTCGGCGTTCGAACGGTCGGCAAGCCGTCCCGCCGGTCCCGGCGGAGTGATTGTGATGGCCTTCGGAGGACAAACAAATTCGCATAACTGGCACGAAACACACTTCGTACTGCCTTCCTGGTCCCGCACGAGATAGGGCGCGCCGCGATAACCTTCGGGCACAGTCCATTTCTGTTCGGGATACTCCATCGTCACCTTTTTGCCTTCAAATAACGTGCGCCACGCGTGGCGAAACGTGACCTTAAATCCGCCCACGATCGCGGGCAGATAAAGCCGCTCCCAAAACGTCAATGGTTTGCGATTTACAATCATTTGCTAAAACACATTTAACTCTTCGCCCACAGCACGATTGCCGTGACCAAAATGTTCACCAGCGCCAGCGGCACGAACCGCCGCCAGCCCAAATCCATCAACTGATCATAGCGAAAGCGCGGAAACATCCAGCGCACCCAAATAAATACCGTCATAAGCGCGCACATTTTTGCCAGAAAAATGATGATTTGGAGAACGCCGATACCGATGCTGTGGGCCGGTTGGTCTAAACCCCAAAAGGGAAGCGTCCAGCCCCCAAAAAACAGCGTTGTCATCATTCCCGCTGCCGCCGCCATATTGGAGTATTCGGCCAGAAAGAACAACGCGAACTTCATGGAACTATATTCCGTGTGATAACCGCCCACCAGTTCCGTTTCGGCTTCCGGCAGGTCAAATGGCAATCGGTTCGTTTCGGCAAACCCCGAAACCAGAAAAATGATAAACGACAATGGCGCGTAAATGACCAGCCAGCCGTGTTGCGCCTGCCAGGTAATGATCGTGCTCAAGTTTAAATTGCCTGCGATCAGCAAAACTGGGATCACGCTCATACCCATGGCAATCTCGTAGGAAATCATTTGCGCGCTGGACCGTATGCCGCCAAAGAACGGAAACTTCGAGTTGGCTGCATAGCCCGCCAGCACAATTCCGTAAACGCCCAGGGAAACGATGCCGAACGTGTAAAGAATGCCCACATTCAAGTCCGCGATAACCATCTTTTGATCGCCCATATAGGAACCGAAAGGAATCACGGCTATTACCAAAAGCGATGGGATAATCGCTATCGCGGGCGCGAGCCAGAAATACGCCTTGTGAACGCCCGCCGGTGTAAAATCCTCTTTGAGCATGAATTTTAGTCCATCAGCCAGCGGCTGGAAGACGCCCCAGCGCGTCAGGACCGGCCCAATTATGGGGATATATTTTACGAATGGCGGCGCAACGCGGTTTGGTCCCACGCGATCCTGGATCCAGGCTGAAACCTTCCGCTCCACGAGCACCGCATACGCTGCGATTGCGTGCAGCACTCCAATGGCGAGCGCGATTTTAACAACGCTAAAAATGATGAATTTTAGGTCCATGTTAGATTTGCACCGTCGCTCCGCCGTCTCCCAGCCCGGCCCAGGTCAATCCTTTGAACGCCGGCACGTCCTTCGCCATTTCGTTAAACAGGCCTTCGATCGTCAGGAAACCATCCTGTCCCGTCACGTTGAAAACAAGGTCGTGCAGAAATTCCCATTCCGCCCGCGAGTCGCCTGGTGGTTCGACCGCTTTCATAAACTTTTGGACGCGGCCTTTGGCGTTTGTAAATGTGCCGCGTTTTTCGGCATGGGCGCATCCGGGCAAAAGGTAATGCGCCAGCCGGGTCGTGCCGTTGGGCAAAATATCACTGACGATGAGCGTATCGAGTTTGCCAAGCAAATCCAGCCCGATGCCGTGCCGGGTAACGTCCTCGCCGAAAACAATGAGCGTTTTGATCTTGCCGCTGGAAATGCCGGCGGCGATTTGCGGCAGATTGCTTCCCATCTCGGTAAAGCAAATGCCGGTTAACCGGGCGCCGTTTGTGTTCGGATTGCGGTCCGCATTCACCAGCAATTTGTCACCTTCGCCGGTACGCGGAATAGAATCGCTGAGGGCGCCCAGCTTTGATTTTAATTTGCTCAAGAGCCAAAGCTCTTCATTAGTCTGCCGCGCCGAAGCGACAATCGCCACCGAGCCCGATGCGGTGCTCTTCAATTTGCGGCTGATTTCATTGATCGCGGCGTTCCAGGTTGTCTTTTCGCTCTTGCCTGGTTCTACCGGCCTTCTTACGTCAGTAAGCCGATCTTCACGGCCGACCCACTTGTAATTCAACCGGCCGGAATCGCACATCCAGCACGAATTAACAGCATCGTTCTGCCGCGGCTCGTATCGGTATATTTTTTCTTCACGCGAGCCGATAATAATATTGCAACCCGTAGCGCAGCTCGTGCAGACGCTCTTGGTTTCTTTCAGAAACCAAACCCTCATCTTAAACCGGAAATCCTTTGAAGTCAGCGCTCCGACCGGGCAAATGTCAACAGTGTTCAGCGTGTAATTGTTGTCAAAAACTTTTCCCGGATAAGCCGTCAGCGTGTTGTAACTGCCTCGATTGACGATGCCGAGAGCGTCATCGCCCACGATGTCCTTCGAGAACCGGATACATCGGGTGCAAAGAATGCATCGCTCGTCGTCGAGCACAATTCGGGGCCCGAGGTCAACGGCTTTGGGTTTGTGAACTTTCGGTTCAACAAAACGGCTCGAGCTTTGCCCGTAATCCACCGAATATTCCTGCAACTTGCACTCGCCTGCCTGGTCGCAGATTGGGCAATCGAGCGGATGATTGATCAGCAGAAACTCCAGAACGCCTTCCCGCATCTGTTTGACACCCGGAGTGTTGGTGTAAATTTCCATTCCCGGTGAGACTGGCGTGGCGCAGGCGATGGCCGGACGGGGGGATTTGGCGATCTTGGGAGTGCCATCGGCGTTCATGACAGGCTTTCGGTCCGGACCGAGGGCGGGAGTGCCGTATTCAACCAGACACATGCGGCAATTGCCCACCACCGGCAGCTTCGGGTGATAACAATAATGCGGCACATCCACATTGGATTGGGCGCAGGCCTGGATCATTGTGGTGGGAATCGGCTTCCCGGAAATCGGGTCCGGCATGGTCTTCGGAACTTCGATTTCGCGGCCGTCCACTTTCACCTTGATTTTTTCAACCGCGGGCGCCGGCGTGGTTTCAGTTGTGGTTGCTGTTGACATTATTATTTGTGCAAATCGTTAATGCGCCGCTGCCAGCTCATGTCGTTCAGGCGGCGTGGCAGCAATCGGCTGAACATTTTCCCTCGCCCGGCGCTCTTCATCTGCCTTTCCGCGGGCGACAAATTCGTCCTTAAATTTGCCGACGAAACTCTGCACCGGCCAGGAGCAGGCTTCGCCAAACGCGCAAATGGTCCGGCCTCCGGGAATGTTGTCCGCAATTTTAACCAAATAATCGGCATCAGTCGCCCGGCCTTCGCCATGTGTCAACCGATCCAGCGCCTTGCTCATCCAAAGCGAGCCTTCACGGCAAGGGGTGCATTGGCCACAGCTTTCATGGGCGTAAAATACGGCAATGTTCGCCAATGCTTCCACAATATCCGTGGTGTCATCCATGACGATGATGGCGCTGGAGCCGCTCATGGAGCCGGCAGCAATCAAGGAGTCAAAATCATACGGCAAGTCGAGCATGTCCACTTCCTGCTCGGTCATTTGGCCATCAGCGCCTTTTTTCTTCAGCTTGAACTTTTCGCCCGCCTTAAAAACTTTGGCCGACGAACCGCCCGGAATAACGGCCTTCAGTTTCCGTCCATCACGCAATCCGCCGCCAAATTTCGGGTCATTGATCAGTTCGCCGATTGTTGCCTTGCCAACCTCAATTTCATAATAACCGGGCTTCTTAACATGACCGCTGAGGCTGACAATGCGCGTACCGGTGTTGTTGGGCGTGCCCAGTTTGGCAAATTCCGCGCCGCTCATGGCCACGATGTGCTTCACGTTGCAAAGCGTTTCAACATTGTTAACGATGGTCGGGCACATCCACAGCCCGAGGACCGCCGGGAAATAGGGCGGTTTGATGCGTGGATACGGACGTTTGCCTTCGAGCGATTCGATTAGACCCGTTTCCTCGCCACAAATATAGGCGCCCGCACCACGATGAACGTGAATTTCCAAATCGTAACCGCTGCCCAGAATGTTTTTGCCGAGAAAATTCTTAGACCGCGCTTCAGCAAGGGCGCGGTTCAAAATCTTTGCGCCGTCGGCCATTTCTCCTCGAATATAGATATAGGCCAAATGCACGTCATTTGCGTAGCAGGCGATAATCATGCCCTCGATCAGCTGGTGCGGGTCTTTGTACATGATTTGCCGGTCTTTGAATGTACCTGGCTCAGACTCATCGGCGTTGCAAATCAGGTAAATCGGCTTGCCGCTTTTGCGGTCCACGAAACTCCATTTGAGCCCGCAGGAAAATCCCGCCCCGCCGCGGCCGCGAAGTCCCGAGATCTTCACATCTTCGCGAATCTGCTCCTGGGGCAAGATCTTCTTTCCATCAGGCAGGTCCTTCGGCTTCATCGCCATAGCCTTCTTCAGGGGCTCATAACCACCATGACGCAGATAGCACTCGGCGTCCGGCGTGTAACCCGGCTCATCGGCGTATTTCAAAATCAGTTTGTATTCTTGCGCCATAGCTTGACTCCTGCTCAAAAATCTTTAGTTTGCCACTGCTCCGGCCTGCCCGATGGTGTAACGGTAGCACAGCAGACTCTGGATCTGTTTGTCATGGTTCAAATCCATGTCGGGCAGCCATTTCATTTTTACTCCAGTCCGGCCAATATCTGATCCGCTGCTTTGTTGCTCACGCCCTGGTAGAAGGCATCATTGCACATCATCACCGGCGCTGTACCGCAACTGGCAAGGCATTCGACGAATTCGACCGTGAACTTTCCGTCCTTTGTCGTTTGCGGGCCGTGCGCTTGGACGTCCAATCCCAGTTTCTCGCAAAAATGTTTATGTAATTCATACGCGCCGCCCAGCGCGCAACTCAGCGTGCGGCACACCTTGATCTGAAACCGGCCCATCGGCTTCTGCCGCAACATCGGGTAAAATGTCACCAGTTCATAGACGTTGATGGGCTGCAATTCCAGTTTCTTTGCCGTCCACTCAACCGCCTCCTGCGATATCCAGCCAAACTGGTCCTGGATCGCGTGCAAGACCATGAGTGAGGCTGCCCGCTTCTCAGGGTAATGCGTGACCAGTTCGTTCACCTCGGCCTCAAGCGCCGGCGTCACCGAAAAACCGCTTTGATGTTGCAACGGGTTCGGAATTGGCACCGTATGCACTGGATTCATGGTATTCATCGGTCGCACTCTCCCATCACAAAGTCGAGCGAGCCCAAAATCGCCACCGTATCGCTGATCATGCAGCCTTGAAATAACTTCGGTATAATGCTCAGGTTCACGAAGCTGGGTGCTCGGATCTTCATCCGGTATGGAACGCCGCCGCCCTTGCTGTTGATGTAAAAGCCCAGTTCGCCCTTGGGATTTTCGTGGCCGAAATAGACTTCGCCCACCGGACAATTCATTCCCTCCGTGACGAGCATGAATTGATGGATCAATTCCTCCATCTTCGTCATCACTTTTTCCTTGGGGGGCAGCAGGATTTTTCCGTCGTTGTAATTAATTGGCTCCTTCGATGCATTTTCCGCGCCTCCGGGAATCTTTTTGATGCACTGCTCCACAATGCGGACGCTCTGGCGCATTTCCTCCATCCGCACGAGATAACGGTCGTAACAGTCTCCGGCTGAGCCGATTGGAACATCAAACTCCAAATCCTTGTAGCAAAGGTACGGCTGCTTTTTGCGCAAATCCCAGTCAACGCCGCTGCCCCGCAAATTCGGTCCGCTCAAGCCATAGTCAAGCGCGTCCTGCTTCGATATCACCGCAAGATTTCGAACGCGGTCAACCCAGATTCGATTGCGGGTGAGCAGCGTTTCGATTTCGTTGAGTGCGGGAATAAATTCGTCGCAGAATTTTTGGCATTGATCCAGCCACGTGGGAGGGATGTCCCGCATGACACCGCCTACACGTGTATAACTGGTGGTAAAACGCGCACCGCAAACAGCTTCGGCCAGGTTGTAAATCTTCTCACGCTCCGTGAAGATTAACAAAAACACGGTGACCGCGCCCATGTCCATGGCAAAGGCGCCGAGTCCCAGCAAGTGAGAGGAAATTCGGGCCAGTTCCGCGCACATCACGCGGATATATTGGCACCGCGGCGGCAATTTATCGTGGATGCCCAGCAACTTTTCCACCGCCAGGGCATAGGCCACGTTGTTGGCCAACGGCGCCAGGTAATCCAAACGGTCAGTGTACGGAATAAACTGCGTGTAGGTCATGTTCTCGGCGATTTTTTCGTCGCCACGGTGCAAATAACCTATATCCGGGTCCGCCTTGGTGATGATTTCGCCGTCCAACTCGAGCACGATGCGCAATACGCCGTGCGTAGCCGGGTGCGACGGCCCCATATTCAGCACCATGCGCTCGTCCTGAATGTCCGGCACGCTTTCCGCTGCCTGAGCCGCACGGCCCAGGGAATCCTTAATCTCGATGTCTTGAACAGTCGCCATGAAAATCACTTTTTCTTAATCGGCCCCGGCCCTTTGGGATGGCCGTGCGCCTCCTGGATTTCTTTGCGCCTCTCCAGCCGGCCCATTGGTTCGATGGCATCTGTGTCAGGGATCCGGATGCGCGGCTCGCGCGCCTGCGCTGAATTCCCACCCGCCACAGTCACGAACGGCCCGCCCGCCATGGGCGTCACGTGCGTGAAGGCCACCCCCGGCAATTCGCTCTCCTTGCCCGCCAGCGGAAAATCTTTCCGCAACGGAAAATAGGGATAACCGTCCCACATCAAAATGCGTCGTAAATCCGGATGATCACGGAAATGAACGCCCATCATGTCGTAAACCTCGCGCTCGTGCCAATTTGCTGTGGACCAAACACTTACGACACTAGGCAATTTTGATTTTTCTTCACTGACGTCTGTTTTTATCCGTATTTCGCACCCGTGGTTTAGCCCGCGCAAATGGTAAACCAGCGTCCATCTCGGGTCGTCGCCGTAATTATCAATGCCCGTGACGTCCACCAGGTAATTGAAATCCAAATCATTCTTTGCGTAGAGACAGACCTCGACGATTTTTTCCGCATCCGCAAGGCGCACGGAAATCTCACCGCGAAACGCGGGCAGTTCGGAGATAATATCCCCGAATTTCGCCTTCAATTTATTTGCTGCTTCTAGAGAAGTCACAATATTAGCCGGTTCACAGAATTACGTTTTCGGTTCCTGACTCTTCAGCCCAACCGTTATCCCGATGCTGAAAATGGGAAACAAAAACTTAAATGTCACGCCGCCGCCTTTTTTAAATTCATGATCGTGAGGTTTTGCACCACGGGCTGCGTGCTAATCTTGTTCTGAAGCTTCATCAGGGCGTCCAAAAGCGCCTCAGGACGCGGCGGGCAACCGCTCACATAAATATCCACAGGAACAATTCTGTCCACTCCTTGCAAAACCGCGTAACTGCGATACATGCCGCCGGTCGAGGCGCAAGCCCCCATTGCGATGCACCACTTGGGTTCCGGCATTTGGTCCCAAATCCGCTTGACGGACAGCGCCATCTTGTATGTCACCGTACCGGCTACAATCATGCAATCGGCCTGGCGCGGGGAAAAACGCATCACTTCGGAGCCGAATCGTGAAATGTCAAACCGGCTCGCGCCTACCGCCATCAATTCGATGGCGCAACAGGCCAACCCCATGGGCATGGGCCACACGGAATTCTTGCGAAACCAATTGAGTGCCGCGTCCACCGTCGTAATGACGACGTCTCCCTCGATCTTTGAATTGTAGCCGATCTCACTTTGCGCTTGCATATCTCCCGCCAGAAAATGACGGCAAAAAAAGTCTAAAGGCTGTGCTGGCATGGGGCAAGTTAATTTGTGATTTTTTTCACAAGCGTTTTGAAAACCATTGCTTTTTTCAGGAAAATTTGCATTTCGCAAATGAAAATCCGCCACATCCCCGCGATTTCGCAGGCACAGACCATGCTAAAATCTAGACATGGCAAAACGCAAACATTCATCCGCACGAGGTCAAACCGGAACCAAATTCGCGTCCATGGCACAATCATAAAACCTATCGTGACATCGCACATGGTGGAAAATCGAAGACTATGACCACGGAGATACCCCAAAAATACTGGGATCCCTTTTGTCAGCGGCTAAAAGACTGGTATCGCGGCGTAGTCAGCATTCGCTGGGTGCAGCCGGGAGGAGCTTTGCGAATCGTTGCCGAGGGCCTTCCCCTGCAACGCATCATATTTCAAAAACAAAATCAATCCTGCAGCGATACCATGACCGTCGAGGCCGGCGTCTCCGATGAACGGCCCTTGCAACACCAGATTATCGAGCCATTCCGGGTTGTTCTGAAAAAGAACGACGAAAGCGGACGTTATAACGAATTGGAAATCCTCGCTGAAACCGGCAAAACCGAAATCACCTTTACCCCCGGCCTCGACCCCACCCTCCTGGACAAGCTCGCCGCGTAAGGTCGACGTTCGGTGTGCCGTGTTGGATGTGATTCGAATGCCCGCTTGCGCTATTGCTAAAATTTATTGTATCTTCCCGTGCTTGCTTTGGTGCCGATGTGGCGGAATTGGCAGACGCGCTAGACTCAAAATCTAGTACTCGCGAGAGTGTGTGGGTTCGACCCCCTCCGTCGGCACCATTTTTGACACACGCCGTGACACACGCCGCCGCAGTTTTTAAAAACGCGGCTTACCTTGATTTACCTTTATCCACCTTTAATTGCCGTTAATCAACGACTTACGAAGTTGCGACATTCAAAATTAAATTTTCCCATTTTTGACCCTTCCGCCGAGAATTTAAATCCAATGTCGTAAAGTCATGTCGTAAGACAAGAGCCAATATTCACGCGGTGGGAATGAGATTTTAAAACACCGTTTTTAGGCGTTTTTAAATTATGCGACGACGCACGAAGGGGGGTGTGGCGTGTGGCTATCAAAAACGGTGGTTTGGCCAGGTCGAACGGCGCGGATCGGAAGAATGCAGCGAAATTGCAAAAGTGGTTCAAGACCTTTGAACGGGCCGTGCAACCGCTTGCCCGGCAATCAAGGCATCCACTTCGCGCTCTAATTCCGCCAGTTCCCGTTTAAGGCATGCAACGGTGGTGAAAGCCCTGCCTCTGCGACCGAGTTTCTTTGGGGTTTCTGATTTGCGCGGCATGAAGAAAATATGGCGGCGCGGCGGATGGCAGGCAAACAAAAACGCCGGCCAGGGCGAGCCGGGCCGACGTGGTGAAATAGAAGCTGTTCTCAACTCCCAAATAAATCTTCGGGTAGGACAATATCCCTTTTTAATTTTTTAATTCCCTCTACTGCGCTTGGAGCCGCCGAAACTTTTGCGAGCCCGTTATCTATTACGGCAATGATCTGCTCGCGCGCCGCCTGGGCGATGCAAGGGGAACTGACAACTACGAGTTTTATTAACGCCAAACTTGCCTTCGCATTGTGAATGTCCGTAGCGTAAAGGGGTGGTAACAGAGTTTGGAAAAGCCCGTTATTGTCATTTTGCATGGCAATGACGTCCTGTGTGATCTTAATCATCGCGGCCATTTGAGTTTCGAGGCGCTCCATGCGTTCCTCTGTGGATTCAAAGCCCATAGATTTGATTGAGTTTAATTAATGTTTACGGTCGAGGATTGGCCGTCCATTAAATCGGCGGTGGCTCTGAGGTTCGATGCCCAATTAGAAAACTTTTCCGCCATTGAACGGCGGAGTTTCACCGGCCAACTGACAGACATTTGGTGAAGGTCTGCATCGGGGCAATAAATCAGATCAAAAACCGTAGGTTTAATAACGCCGGCGGCGCGGAGTAACCGACACTCTTCGTCCGCCTTGCGGCTGCGCTTGTATTCGATGATCCCCGCCAGCATCGGCAAAACGCAGGCCAGGAGTCTATCGGCGGCGCGGCCATCCGGAGTTTCATCCGCCAAACTTGTCTGGTCTATCTCACAGATTGCGGTTTCAATATATGATTTGACGGCCACATGAAAGCATTCGCGCAGCGTTCCACCTTCAAAAACTGCGAGCATTTCAATAGCTAGCAATTGTTGGATTGTGAAGCCGGTCGATTCGGCTATTTGGCCGAATTGTAAACGGTTTAGGCCTTGTTTTGTTGATGATTTAGGGGTATTTTTACCGCGTGATTTGGGGGCATTAGCTTTCATAGGTGATATGCTTTCCGGGTCGTCGCCCTGGATGCGCTCTAACGCAGCCGGGGCTTTTTATTGTTGGCTCTCCCGCTCCTGGACCCATTGGAGCATTTTGAGCGTGTAATCAGCGCCAGGCTCGCGAGCGGATTTTGAATTGGTCAGCCACTTTGACAATTGAGTTAAGTCCACGCCGAGGAATTTAGCCAGGGCAGACTTGCCGCCTGGACTGCCAGTGGCTTCTTGAATCCGTTGCTTGAGCCTGTGCCATTGATTTCGCACACCGGTATTTAAAGCACGGGTTGTCGTTTCCGTCAACATCTTCTTGCGAACGTTCCGAATTTCTTCTGTTGGTTGCTCTTGATCCCAGTCGCAACTATAGTCGCGAATCACTTCTTTCAACATGTCCAGCAACGATGTTTGTCCAATCGGGGAAAGGCCGGAAAGCAAATTGTGAAGCGCGGCTAGAAATTGAGACGCTTGTTCTTCCGCAATTTCGTATTGTTTTTTTAATGGCAGTTCATCCCAAGTCGTCGCAAGTCGCATAAGTACCTCAAGACCCTTGACATGTCTTTCAACCAGCGCACGTTTTGCCGTTTCATCAAATGCCCTAGACAGAAGCGCCCTTTCCTCCGAATTAGGGCTTATTTCCTTGAGTTTTCCTATATAAGGGCGCGGGCTGCCTTCGCCTGTCGCGAGCCAAATCAAATTGATTTCAAACTTCTCCGCAATTTTATCGGCAACGCCGACGGTTAAAGGGGTGCGCGCGTATTCAATATTGGCCATCCGTTTGAAGGTTTCTCCGAGAACGGCGGCAAATGCCGGCTGAGAGAGCCAGCGGTCTTTTCTTACGCGTCGTACTCGCGCTGCGATTTCGCGCTCTGCCTGGTTTATTCGACCGCTGAGTTTAGACACGCACAAGGATGGCTAAAATCGGCCAAAACATGAATTAAAAATAGGCGTTGACACAAAATAGGCGATTCGTCTAAGTTTATGACCGTCGCTATGACAGCAACATTGCCAAAAGAGCGCAAACGCGGACCGCGAATCAGGGGAATTTGCGCAGATGCGGAAATTCTCGGCTGTACCCCTGAACATTTGGCGCTGGTTTTGCGAGGAAAGCGCAAGAGCGAACCATTGCAGGCGCGTTACCAGGCGCTGAAACAATCCCAACAACAAGAGCGTATGAAGCCATCAGCCAGGACCGATTCTCCAGCAACAATTCCAATGCCGATTGAATTGGCCGCACTTCAGAATTTACAGCCATCGTTTTTCAAGACGCTTACGACCCTCGGCTTTGAGGTCTTGATCGTAAGATTTGAGGCAGGAAAGGATTCTGCGATATGGCTGCATGATTGCGATAGTCTAGCCGCTGAAATTGGAGATGCTTTAACCGGCGTTAAGGCCGGGGAATTTGACTCAAGCTTTTATCCCCTGGGCGCGCAGTGGCACTTTTACCAGGTGCGCCATGAGAACCTTGGTCCGGCTGTGCGCCAGATTAAAGACTGCCTGGCCGCGCGAGGCCTGTTGAATCTCTCACAAATTTTTCATGCGGAGAGCGCCGAAATCCTACGGGAGTACTATCCCGGAACGGCTGCTGAATGTTCGGCAGAAACTGTCCTGGCTCACTCCTGGGACGGCGATACGCTGACTCTAAAAAACCCATGAACCAATTTTGCACAGCGCTAAAATCAATGACACTGCCCAAGCAGCGGGAGCGGGCTTTGTTATATGTCCTGCAATGGCTCTGTGCGATACGCAAACAAAAAACAGACCCTGAGCGCCATGAGGCGCGCCAGTGCTCGGGGTCGATGGCGCGCGATTGGATGCAAACGCTCTGCCGCAACGCTTGCGCGTTGTGGTTTTTAACCATCCGCCCTGAGCAGGCAAATTGGCAGTTAATTCCAAACAAAATGAAATCGTTTATTAGAACATTCCCGCATCTGATTGCCCTGGCGGCAGTCTGTTTGCTGGCTATAGTAATGGTGATGCTCGGCGCGCCGTTTGCCGTTGCAATCGTGTTTATCGGCCTCTGGCAACTCTCGCAAATGGCAATGAGCAAGCGCCCTTGGGCGCGTTGCCACGTATCGGCGCTCACCCCGGAACAAATCGAAGAATTTGAGGAAATTCTCAAAGGGATGAAGCAATACTCCGGCATGATGGGCGAGCTAAAACTAAGCTGGCCGACAATCAAGGGTCTTGCTGAAAGATGCGTGACGCTTGAAAGGGGCAACGACGATCTACGCCGCGAAATTGGCAGGATGAAAAAGAACGGCGTCGCCGGCACCCGCAGCGGCGTCACCTGGATTGGCGACCTGCCGTTTGTGACGGACGATTGCGCGAACGCATTAACAGCGACGCTCATCTATGGATGTTCGAAAATTGAAGGCAAGTTGGAATCCGTCATCCCCGACGAATCGAAGAGGAAGCGGATTCTAACGCACTCATTGAGCATCCTGGGCATTGAGCAACGCGCCGGCGGCGCATTGACTTCAACTGACGTGCCGTTGCCGACAATCTACATGCCACAGATTGTGGAACTGGTTTTTGCCTACGGCCAGGCGCGCCAGTTCGCCACCGTGTTTCCACTCGGCGCGGGGACTGTAAAGCTGCCGAAATTGCAGCCAGGCGAAGACACCTTTGGCTTTCTCGGTGCTGGAACGGCCGGAATGAGTCAAAACGTTCCACAAAAGGAAGTCGAAGCGGCGCTTGTGACATTTACCGCCAACAAATGCGGAGGATTGATCCGTGTGCCAACCGAACTTGAAGAGGACACGTTCATTGCCTTGGGCCAATTCCTCGCCCGGTACATTGCGCGCCAATTTGCAAAATTGGAAGATTCGACGTTGTTCCTGGCCGATGGCACCGGTACCTATGCCGGCATTATCGGCATCGGCAATTACTGCGTGGCAAATCCCGCCTACCTTCAGCAACTCGGCGCGGGCAAAACTGTTGTTACAGACGCGACTGTTAATGATTTCCGCGCGATGCGGGGCAAAGTTAATCCTGCGGTTTTGTTCAACATGGCGGCAAATGGGAAAACATCAGCGGCGTACTACATGAGCCCGACAATGGAAGCGTTGCTCTGGTCATTCAACGCGATCGGAATGCCCTACATTTACCGGCCTGAAATGGGTGGCCAGCCGGCCACGCTGGACGGTTTTCCGATCCGCTGGATCGGTGTAAGCCAGCCGTATTCAACAGCGGCAACGCCAGGCGCGTTCATGGCGTTCTTTGGCGACCTTTCCTACTGGTATTTGGGCGAGCGTGGGTCGCCGCGCGTTGAAGTCAGCCGGGAAGTGTTCTTCCAGACTGACGAACTGGCTATGCGTGCGCTCGAACGCATTGACGTTGAAGCGATGGCGCCAGATGCAATGACTACGCTGCAAACAGCCGCCGCGTAACAAATAATCAATCCGCCCGGCGCGATGCAAAGGCCGGGCGGGAAATCGAAACCAAAACTTAATTTTTTATGGCTAAAGAAACTCTCAAAGAAAATGCGGTTGATCTTTCACAAGGCCCGGACCCATCGCCAAAAGTGGGCGACACCGTGGCATTTGTTCAGCCTGGGGACAGGATCGTTCCGGGCAAAGTTGCGTCTGTGGATGAAAAGTCCGCTGGCCGCGCGATTACGGTTGAAGGTGTGACAGGCCCGAATAAAAAACCACTGCGCGTGGTACACCGCCCGAAAGCTGCCCTGGCTGCAAACACCTGGCACTGGCCCGCAAAAGCCGCAGCAACGCTGTTGCTGCTCGCTTGCCTGGGGATTGCATTGGTTGTGCGGGCCGGGCTGCCAACGTATCACACGTTCACTGCGGCTGGCACATCGAGCGCGCAGGCAACGATCATCATGCCTGCTGATCCAAACTCCCAAATCCGGGTGGTCAGCGCGTTCTATTCGAGTGACAACGCCGCCGGAAAGTTCACGTTCCTGACTGGAGCTACGGCGTACGGCGTCATGTTCAGCAATACCGTTTCTTCGGTCACCAACCTGGTGACTTCTACAAACAATCTGGCGAGCGGCCAAATCCTGGTGTTGCAACACGGGGGTTCGGATTACACAAATTCGGTGACGAGTTTTGGCACCTACATCGCGGGGACAAACGCGTCCGGCTATGTCACTAACCAGGCGTTCATCGTGGCTCCGGCGGCGTTCTCATTCGGCGCAACCACATGCACCGCCGCCCAGAGCGACAACATCTACTTCATGACCAACCAGGTTGTCTGGACCGTGGGCGCGGCTACTAACGCCATTAACGGCGATGACATCTACAGTGGCAATTATGGCCGCCCGGTCATTGTCCTGTTTGGCCCGGCGACAGCCGCGAATGCCTTGAATATATCGGCACATTATGACAGTGCGGCTCAATTCTAAAACTTTGGCGAACGATTTTGATTTCGTTGGGCGTTTCATCCCAACGAAAGGTGTTGCGTTCGCCATTTTAAACAAACGGCGCGGGGGCGTTGGTTGCCCCCGCGCTACGCGATTTGAATTATGAAGTCTGAAAAACACAGTGCGGAAAGGGCGACGGATATTTGCTGCAATAGCAGCGATGCCGAAGCGTTTTGGCGTGAGCGTCAAGCGATTGAGCGTTTCAATTCCAAAGACGAAGGCGTTTTTGTGATCACCCTGGACAATGACCGGCACTTCACCGGCTGCCAACAGATCATGTCGAAAGTCTTTCGCAGTCCGCTTTTGTTCGCGGATGAAGTGGCAACCTTAAAAGCGTTGGAGGGCAATGAAGAATTTATTGTGCTTCACAATCGCCCTGGCATTTCGCCAAAGCCCGGTCCACACGACACGGCCCGGGCGCGGGAAATTGCCCTGGCGGCACAGCGCAAAAACTCATCACTCCTGGATTACATCATCGTTGGCGGCTCTGATGATCGGTTTCCCAATGGAGTTTTCTCGGCGCATAAACGGCTGGCTCGTTGGATTGCGAGCAAAAAGCCATGACCGGACAAAGAGCCATGCGTCAATTGACACGCCAATTCTTTACACCGCGCCAAATCGCCAGGGCGGCATGCGTGGACCCTGGCACAGTTCGACGCCGGGCGCGCCGTGAAGCGTGGCCAATGAAACAACATGGAAACCGCTTTACTTATCGTGCTCCTAAAAAATGGTTGCGATCACGCCTCAACATGATGGCAACGGCAAGGCCGATGCTGTCGATTTTGGATAAAGCAGAAACGCTACGGGCCTTGCATCGCGCGGCAGTGGTTCTTGGATTCGTCCTCCAATTGAAGCGCGATCCGCGTTGCGGGATTGAGCGGGCGCTTATGCAGACGGTTTCGCAATTCCGCCATCTGATGCCGTTTTCCGTTCGCGTGCTGCGCCGTTGGATCGGCCTGGTTGCGCGGGATGGCCTGGGAGCACTGCATGAGCGCAAAATAGGGCGCGTTGGACGGCGCGCGCGCGAACTCCACAAAATATTACGATAATTTACAGCCATGTCCGACGAATCCAAAAACCTCGAATTTAAAATCACCGCCGCCTATGACGGCTCCGGGCCGAAAAAAGCAGCGGACGATTTCGAAGCAGTAGGCGATGCGGCCAAAAAAGCCAGCGGCACCGGCACTGACTTTGGCGAAACATTGGAGGGCGTGGCAAAACGCGCGGAGGGGGTATCTGGCGAATCGCGGGAAATGTATAGGATTTTCAGCGAGCTTAATCGGATTGCGCCGGGGCTAGGGGAAAGCTTGCGAGCGGCCATGACCGGTCCCTTGGGTGCCGCAAGCCTGCTCGTGTTAGGCCTGTATGAGGCAAAGGTCGCGTTAGAGGAATACGAAAAGGCGCTGGACAATATCCTGGGCGAAGACCTGACAGCCGGCATTGATAAGGCGAATTTGCTGGCCGTGGCCTATAACGGCATTGCGGAGGCCGTTCAAAAGGCAAATGAACAGTTTAATTCCGCTGAAGCTCAAACGAGCCGTGCAGAGAAAAATATCGCAGGGCAACTCACTTTTACAAAGCAACTGATCGACGCTGAAAAGGCACTCGCACTGCAAAGGCTCGAAAATGCAAAAGCGAATGGACAAATAAGTGAGGCGGAATTTGAAGTGCGCAAGGAGGCCGTCGAAGGGCAATCGCAGGCGGCTACAGCCCAGGCTGAACGGCGAGCGCTCCAAGCGCAATTAAGCCAAAAGCACATAGATGCTGCCAACTCCCAGGCGCAAGCCGACGCGTCGGCCAGGAAGGCGGCCTCGTTTCATCTGCCGCAATCGGATAAAGTAGCAGAAGCCGAAGCCACAACCCTAACCGGTCAGGCTGAAGAACAGAAAAAGTTATCAGCCGATGCCCGAGAACGGGCTGCCATTTTGAATGATATCGTCGTTAGCTTCCAAAGTTCTGCGGTCCAGGGCCTATTTGCATCTTTAATGCATCCGATTGTGTCTTCCGAGGAAATGCTTTCCAGAGGTGGAATGGCAGGAATGATGCCGGCATTGTTCCCGTTATTCGTTTCGAGCGACGCGGCCCGGAAACGCGCGGAGACTGCCCAGGAAAAGAGCAATTATGAGGGTTTAACACGCGCTTCTGGGAATATCGACTCCGAGATCAAGGCCCGAGAGGCGGCGAGGGAAGACGCGCAACGCCTGGCTGGCGATGCCGTAAAGGCCCGCGATGAAGCTGCCTGGGAAAGCGATCCAAACAACGCCGGCTCTCTTGCCGGAAAGCTGCAACAGAATTCTGCTTTGGCCGCGCACTCTTTAGACAAGATGGGCGCGGCGACCGCCGCGGGAATGGAAAAACTTTCCGGAATCGCCCAGGGCCACACCGCTAACATAGAGAGGATTACCTCCCAGATGGATAAGATTCATGACAGGCTGGACCAGCTTCAAAACGCGATTCATAACAATCCATAAATGGCCAGAATTAATTTCAAGACCCGATGCCACCGGAACCAAAACCGGGAAACGCCCGCGCGCGCTGCTTTCGTTTTAAGCGCGCCGGGCGGTCGTGGCCACTGTGATGCGCGCTTTATCGGAAAGTCGTTGCAAGGGCCATGCAGTCGCTTGCAACGGGTGGAATTCGGCTTCAGTGACAAAATTCACGCCGTTTCAAATTCGGGGAGTGTCTTGGCACGGCTTTGGGGGCAAAGCGGAATCGCCTGTGCCGTGAGGGCTCGGGCGGTTAGCGCCGGGACATTCCCTGCTTTCCCGCCTCCATAACCAATGAACGCCCCCTTAGAACTACCCTCACAGGATCAAACCTCCCGGCAAGGATGGACAGCGGCGCAACTGGCCAGCGCCGGGCGTCTGTCAAAACGTTGGGTTCTGCGGAAATTGGCCGGGACGCCGGCGGCTGGCAGCATCATCGCCCAGGGAAACGAAACGGCGGTCTACAATTTCGACGTTTTGCCTTCAGCCATTCAAACGGCAATTGCCGCGAGCGCCGGCGCAACGGGATTAAGTGTTGCCGAATATATCGAAACGTCCTGTATCCCCTGGCGACCGGCGCGGCCATTATCCGAAATAGACAATGCCGGAATCGAGGACGCAAAAAAGCTTCGCGCAGCGCTGTTATCGGCGCTGCAACGGCAAACGTCAAAGCTTTTGAGCAGTACGGAAAAGGCGCGCGTCGGCCTGGCTGATTACAAACGGGAGATTGGCCATGAAATCACCGTGCGACATTGGCAACGATTAATTGAACGGACATTACGGCGCGCTGGCGCATCAGAAGATTTTGAGCGGTTGGAATTGTATTTGCCCGATAACCCCAAGCCAAAAATGGAAGCACAACGTCTCACGCCAGGCGAAAGCGAATTTGCGGACCTGTTAGCAATCATTCGAGGATGCGCCGATCTGAATCATCCAACGGATGGCGAGAATGCAGCCATTTGGAATGCAGCCTTTGAAATTTTTGACGAATCCGAAAATATCAAAAAGCGGAAATATTTGCGCCGGTCCCTGGTAAAGTTTCTTTTTCGTCATGCGCCGGCTCTGGCCGGGAACGAACACACGCTTCATGTCATGTTCAATCAAAAATTTGCGCGATGGATCGAAGGAAAAAAGACGCCTGCTGCATTGTTAGACGGACGGAAAGAAAAAGCAGGCGTTTCAACGGCTGAACCATTTGCAAAGCCGGACCTTGATAAAATCGTTTGGCACGCGTCGGCAAATTGCGGTGGACGGGTAGCCCAGGCCGTGCGGGACTTACGCGCCAGCGGCGAGCGGTCCGGCTTGTCTAAAGACACGCTGGAAATTCTTTCCCGGCCGGCCGGCCGCAAAAGTTACGTCAATCGCCGCTTAATGGACCAGGTCTCAAATGAGGTTCAACAGCTAATGCCGTTTTTCCTGGGCAAGCAAGCTATTGACGATATTACGGCGTCGCTTCGACGCGATTATACCAAGCTGGCATCAATGGCTGTCATAAGCGCGGACGATTTTACGATGCCGGTTTATTTTTATGTCCCGGATGGGAACGGCTGGTTCACACTCACACGGGGGCAATGCCTCATTTTTCTGGACGCGCGGTCATGGCGGATCATCGGTTATTCGCTACAGCCTGAACGCAATTACAATTCGCTCGTTATCCGCACACTGATGAATCGAGTTTGCTCTGAGTTTGGCATTCCCGGCACCTGGTATTTTGAGCGCGGCATTTGGAAGCGGTCCCTATTGGTCAATGGTCGCGTGCCAACCGGATGGAGCGATGCGCTGTCGCCAACAGACGTAAAAACAGGGTGGGAAACCTTTGGCGTAAAATTCGTTTACGCCAAACGCGCGCGCACAAAACCTATCGAACGCGTTGGCGGGCTGCTTCAAGATTTGATGCATGGTGTGCGCGGGTATTGTGGGCGCGACGAGCGGCGCGATTGCCCAGAACAGACGAAGCGGGCAATGGACGATGTTCAGGCCCGGCGCGTTGAACATCCAGGCGAGCTATTTTTTAGCTTCCAAGAATGGGACGAACAACTTGCCACTTTGATCGAAAAATACAACGCCACAAGCCAGGACGGCGATGTTTTGCAAGGACTAACGCCGGACGATGCCTTTCAACATTTCTGGCCCGAATCCGACCCGCCGACAAAGCTTGATGAGCGAGCCTGGCATTTACTGGCGCACTACGTCAGGCCGATCCACGTCACGTCGAACGGCATTTGCTTTCGCGTTGGCCAAAAAAAGTTTGTCTATCGGAACGAAAGGACGGGCCAAGACCGTGGAAAAGAAGTCCTGGTGTGGTTCGATCCCGAAAGCCCGGATTTTGTCAGCGTTACTGATTTAGACCGGAAGAATCCATATTTGGTTGAGCGGTCGCTGCCAGTAGACTTTCTGGCCGCTAAAGGCGATGAACAATTCGAACGCGAGACTTCCAAAGTCGCCGCACACGGTAATTACTTCCGCACTCGCTATCGCACCCTCAAAGCGACATTTGCGCCGGCATTTAGGCGCGTGGGATATGTGGATGCAAAGACGGCGGAGACGGCCAGGGCGATGCAGCGACAGCGTGCAGAACGCGTAACCAAAGAGCGAGAGATAAAAGCAGCGCGCAAAAGCTATTCAAAGCTTGGCATGTCAACGCCGCGCGATTTGAGGCCTGGACAGGCTGAAGCGGCGAAAGAATTGGTTTCGATCATGGGCAAAGGTCCATTGAGCACGGACGCAAACGGGGAAACGGTTTATCATCTAAAGGAAGCCGGAACTGAAAAAACGTCGTATGTGAATTATTTGCTCACGCGATTGACGGAGTTTCGCAAGATCGGCGCCAGTTCCTTCGGCCAGCAATTTAACAAGCCGATTACTTTTGGAATCACGCGCAGCATAGTTGAATCACACTTAAAAGGTAAAGTTTACGACGAGTCGCGGTTTGACGAAGTCTGCGAGTATCTGAAAGAGGCAATTGACAAGACCATTCAGGGGAAAAACAACGCAGCGAAGGGCCATCCAAACTATCACGCGTTCGAAAACCACAAAGAGAAAGCGGCAAAAACATGAGCACACGCAGAGCGAGCGCCGGCGGACGATTCCGCCAGGAGCGATTTGCCAGCGCGCCAGAATTCGAGCGCGGATTAATGGCAAACCTGGTGGCTAAACGTTGCAACCTGTTGGACCGGCCAGAGGACAAGCAATTGATTTGGTTCTTACAGTTGCTCTCGCATCAATCCGGCGGCATCAAGAAAATTGCGGCGGACATGATGGAGAAATATCCCGAACGCGTAGCCACAAAAACCATGCTGAAATATGGAACCAAGCCGGGGAAAATGTATTCAGCGGCACAGGTGAAGGTTTTGCGTGATGAATTTGGGATCGGGAGCAGCGACCTGCCATTGTACGGCGAAGTGAACCAGGATGAGTTAGCCTCACACTTGCAGCTCTTGCCAGATGATGAAAAGAACTTGGCTCACGATATGGCCCGAGAGGACGCGGAGCGGCATCCAAACGGTTATCCCCTCGCCGAATTTCAAAAGCACTGTGTGAGCGCCGCCCAAGGGCAATTGGAGAACCGCCTATTGTCGCTTTGCCTTGATCCGGCAACGCCGATTACAGATGGCGCGCCCTGGTATTTCCCTACGCTCGTTTCAACGCTTCGCGAATTTCAGGCTGGATGGATTGCAGCGCGTCACCCTGAAGCTGTGACGTCAGTTGGGAAGGCCTTGTGTGATGCTTTAGAATACGCGGCGGCTCGGCGTCGTTTAATTATTGCTGATGGGCTGGCGCGCACCGGCAAATCCTACGCGGCTAAGGCCTGGTGTAAGTTGAATCCAGGGAGTGTGCGCTATGTAGAACTGACGGCCTGTAGCGATGATATTTCTTTCTTTCGTGAAATCGCGGCCAGCCTGGGTGTGAGCATCAATCTAAACTCTAAGGCACAGGAATTGCGAAGCCGTATTGAGGAAACACTGTCCGGCGGCGATTTAATGCTTGTCATTGACGAGGCCCATTATCTTTGGCCGCAAAAACGTCATTACCACAGCGCCGCGCCCACGCGTATCAACTGGATTATGACAGCGCTGGTAAATCGTGGCGTTGCTGTGGCTTTAATTACCACACCGCAGTTTTTCCGATCATTGACTGCCATTGAAATGACGAGTCATTGGACCAGCGACCAATTCAAAGGGCGGATCGGTCGTTATGTCAAATTGCCCGATACTCTTTCCCGTGATGAGCTTGAAGATTTGGCCGGTGTCCTCTTGCCGTCGGCCAACGCAGATTCGATTCGAGTCATTGCCCGCTATGCCGAAAGTTCCGGGAAATACCTGGGCGCAATGGAGGCAATAGCAGATACAGCGAAATATTTTTGCGAATCGGATGGCCGGCCCGAAGTAGAATTTAAGGACGTTGAGCGGGCGGTTCGCGAGAGCGTTACACCGTCAGACGAGGCACTGAAAGCGGCGCTGGCTGGTGCGACCGAAACGAAACGCCGCCGCGTTTCCAAGGCAATTGCAGCGCCATTGCAACCCGATTTCAGGCACGATGAAACGCCGTTACCAATGGAAAGTTTTTCGTCGCTTGGCACCGCGCCCGCACGGCAAAACAAACCAGAAAGCGCGGGAGCGCTTTTACAATAATTTACAGGCAAAACCAGATCAGCCGCGCCAGGCGGCAATCGGTTTGAACGATTAAGGAAAACCCGCTTAAAGCGGGCGTTACCATTTACCCCCCCCTTTGCGACATTTTTTTTGGTGTTTTTAAATTTTGCGGCGGCGCACTACAGATTGTCCGATTAGGTCCATAATACGATTCTGGCGGGTCAGTCGGTCGGTTGAGCGGCTCAGCAGTTCTGCCGCATCCATCAAACATTGAGCATCGAACGCCCAACATCGAAGGAGCGGTCCTTGTCCGTGCATCTCGACGTTCGACGTTCGGGGTTCGATGTTTGATGTTTCAATTTTCATTCACGTGCCTTCTCCCTGATTGAATTACTAATCGTCATCGCCATAATCGCCATTCTGGCATCGTTGCTCTTTTCCGTGCTATCCGCCGCCAAAGCCAAAGGCCAACAAACCGCCTGCATGAACAACCTGAACCAGCTTGTGGACGGCTGGCTCATGTACGCAAATGATAATGGCTCGAAGTACTCAGACAACCAGCCCCTGTCAAATCCGCAAACCCCAAGCATTTCGTCAATAAGCAATAACTGGGTTCTGGGCAACATGAAGATTGCCACGCAATCAACAAATGCCAGTTTGCTGGAACGAGGCGAATTATCTCCCTATTTTACTCAGCCTTCACTGTGCCGTTGTCCAGCCGACCCATTGGCAACCAACGGGACACTTCACGTCCGGAGTTACTCCATGAATTCGTGGATCGGCAGCGATGACATGTCAAGTGGCCTTAACGGACTCCAGCCAGAGCAAGGCTACCGGACATTCCTGAACGAAAATCAGACAGTCTTTATCGGCACATCCGCTCTTTGGGTGATTGCCGATGAAGACCAGAATAGTATTGATGACCCCTGGTGGCTCATGACCATGAATGACGAACGGCCTTTTGCGGATTTTCCAGCCAACCGCCACACTCACGGCTACAATCTAGGTTTTGCCGACGGCCATGTCGAACATTGGACGTTGCGCGACCCCAACACAATCTCTCCATCGCTTCAGATCAAACCGCAAAACACCGATTGGACCAGACTCAAAAAAGTTTCGACCATCACTCTGCCGAAACTTTAAAAAGAATTCCGCGTCAAATCTGTTCACACGTATTCCAAACGTTTTAGTTGCGCTGGCGAGGGATTGCAGTTTTCAGGTATCCACCGCGAGTCATCCCCATAAACTGATTTGATTCTTCGCCCTTAATTCCCCATCCTTGTTTTGATTTGAATATTCCCGAACATCGCAAGGCTATTGACAAGCTGGATGAAGAACTGGTGCGGCTCTTAAGCGAGCGTACGCGGCATGTCCTGGCAATCGGGGAAATCAAACGCAAAGGAGGTGAGGAAATCTACGCGCCCCACCGCGAACGGGCTGTCCTGGATCGTGTGGCCAGGCTCAACTCCGGCCCGATGACGTCAGAGCAGCTTCGGGCAATTTATCGTGAAATCATGTCCGCCGCGCTGGCGCTGGAAAAAACTCTCACGATCGCCTATCTGGGACCGGAAGCCACCTTCACGCATCAGGCGGCCATCCGCCGATTTGGCGCCAGCCTCCATTACGCGGCGCAAAAAACCATCGCGGAGGTTTTCACAGAAGTCCAGAAAGGCCGCGCCGATTACGGGGTTGTGCCCGTCGAAAATTCCACGGAAGGCGTGGTCACGCATACCCTGGACATGTTTGTGGAAAGCGAACTGAAGATCGTGTCGCAAATCGTTTTACCGATCCAGTATTGCCTCGCCGGGAACGGGGGCGGCATTGCGCGCATCAAACGCCTCCATATTCATCCCCAGGCGCTCGGCCAGTGCCGCCGCTGGGTGCAACAAAATTTGCCCGGCGCAGAAATCCTTGAGGCGTCCTCCAACGCGCGGTCGGCTGAATTGGCATCACGCGACCGCGAAGCCGCCGCCGTGACCGGATTCCTGGCCGCTGAAAAATACGGGCTTCAAATCCTGGAGCCGGACATTCAGGACAACGCCGCCAACGCCACTCGTTTCCTCGTCTTGGGGCGCCAATGCAGTCCGCCGACTGGCCAGGACCGAACAAGCCTGATGATTAGTGTCACGGACAAAGTCGGCGCCTTGCACGAAGCGCTCGCGTCGTTCCGCCGCGCCAAAATCAATTTGACCAAGATTGAATCGCGTCCGAGCAAACGCAAAGCCTGGGAATATTTCTTCTTCATTGATTGCGATGGTCACGCCCACGACAAAAGTGTGGCCCGGGCGATCCAAAATTTGGGCCAGCATTGCAATTTTGTGAAAATCCTCGGCTCCTATCCGAACGCGGAGTAGGCATTTTGCGCCCCTCCGGGGATTTTCGGCCCATCTCTGCCACAATTTCAGTTTTTAGAAAATTTTTCTGGATTTCAGCGCAGCATTTGTTAGAGTTTGAATAGTGAAAGCGGTTCGCAAGGCGGTGCTGGTACCCGTTGCGAAGATTTTTTACGCAAGCCGGGTTATCGGCGCATTAAAGCGCGAGCCGCGTAACGGAAATTCCACTGTTGCGGTCAATCGGTATATCCCCAAGCTGGTTTTGGACAAAAGATCCACAGTTAAAAACGGCCATGACACATCAAGTTGAAGCACGTAAGCAATCATTTAGCAAAATCTTCCGGTGGCAGGCGCCAAACGGACATATTCCCTCCAAAGTTGAAGTCGCCGGAACATTTTCACACTGGAAAAAGTTACCGCTGACACGCGAAATCTCTGGCGGCTGGAATCTGACACTGCATCAGATCCCCGGCAACCGCACTCACCACTTCATGTTCTTTGCCGACGACCAGCCTGTTTCGGGTCATTCCGACGGCCTGGCGATTCCGCACGGCTCCGAAGAGGAGCAATTTGCGCTCACGACCGTCCGCGGTCCGCGCGTTTTCATGCTTTTTTCTCAAACCAAGTGAGTTTCCAAACGTGATTCGTTGAAACGGACGTTGGTTACCGATTCCGCAGGCGGCGCGATAAACTTTAATTAGTCAATCGTTACCTCGTTTCCTGCGGATAGGACGAAGTCCCAAAACTGGCATTGCTCAGACCACAATCTGCAGCTTTTTCAGTTATTCCATTAGCAAAAGTCTGGTAAAATATCAGGATGGATCAAGAAGCTTCCTACTATATTTGGGGCATTGATAATTCGCCCTATGGTCCCGTCGAACTGTCCATGCTCGCGGGATGGATAACGGAGGGCCGCGTCCTTCGCGATACCTGGGTCTACGAGCGAAATGCCGATAAATGGGGAAAGGCTTCTCAATTTCCAGAACTCAAGACCGCTTTCCAAGGCGCGCCGGCATCGTCGCCAGACCTTACAGCCGGACTGTTGCGCCGCATCAAAATTCTCGGAAATTTAAGTGACCTCCAATTGGCCCGCCTTTCTGATTTCATGGAAGCGCAAGACTGCCCGTTGAACGGCATTGTATTTCGACAGGGCGAATTGGGCGATGGCATGTTTTTGGTTCTAGGCGGTGAATTGCGGGCGCGCACAATGAACGGCGACATGGAACTCATTCTCGGCACATTCCGCACCGGCGATTTTTTTGGTGACATGGCCCTTTTCGACAATGGTCCCCGTTCGGCGGACGTCGTCGCCAACATCGACAGCAGCCTCATTAAAATATCTTCCGCAAACTTTTACCGTCTCATTCGGGAAGCACCGGCGCTGGCCACCCCATTTTTACAGGCGGCCGCCCGCACGCTTTCCTTCCGCATTCGCGCCGACAACAAACGGCTGCAGCAAGTCTCCGAACAGTTTGCCACCAGCCGTTTGGTGTAACAGCCAATCTTTCGTCGGGAAGATTCATCAATTCTTGCGATCAGCGCCTATTCAGTCTCACTTGGCGCGACCTGATTGGTGAATAGAATGCCGTCCATGGAAACCGGATGGCCATAATAAGCCGTATATTCTTTTTGAATTAATTTCCCGTTCCGCGCATTCTCCGTGTGTGAATCATCAGGCCAAAGCACGCGAGGTGTTCGATATCGAAATTGCCGCGCTTAAAAAAGTGCGCGATCAATTGGACTCCTCTTTTGCGCGCGCCGTTGAAGCCATCGTGGAAGCGATCAAGCGCCGAGGCAAGATTATCGTCGTGGGCATTGGCAAATCCGGCAATGTCGGGCGCAAAATCGCCGCCACTTTCACCAGCACCAGGGCCGCGAGCGTGGTCCTGGATAGCGTCGACGCTTTGCACGGGGACCTGGGAATTGTCAACGACGGCGACGTCATTTTGGCATTGAGCTATTCGGGCGAGTCTGACGAATTGTTGAATTTGCTCCCGGCCTTAAAACGATTTTCGGTTAAATTCATTTCGCTTACCGGAAACTCCAAGTCCTCACTTGCGCGCCACAGCGACGTGGTTCTGAACGTCAAAGTGCCGCGCGAAGCGTGCCCGTTCAATCTGGCGCCCACCAGCAGCACCACAGCAATGCTCGTGATGGGCGATGCATTGGCGATGGCAGTCATGACCGTGAGCGGTTTTAAACGAAAAGATTTCGAAATTTATCATCCCGCCGGCGCCATCGGCCGGGCTGCCGCGCTCCTCAAAGTCGGCGATATCATGCGCAAGGGCGACCGCAACGCAGTTGCACACCAGGACCTATCTGTAAAGGAAGCCCTGCTCGCGATGACTCGCGCAAAATCCGGCAGCCTGAGCGTCGTGGACGCCCGAGGCCGGCTCGTGGGCGTATTCACCGACGGCGATTTCCGCCGCCTCAGCGCCGCCAGTGGCGACTTGCTCTTCTCCAAGCCGCTGAAAGCCGTGATGACGCGAAACCCGGTATGCATTTCAGAAGATGCCCTCGCCACTGAGGCGCTAAGAGTGTTCGATGAACGAAGCATCGACGATTTAATTGTCGTTAATTTGAAAAAGGAGCCGGTCGGACTGGTCGATTCGCAGGATTTGCCGAAATTGAAAATTATGTAGATGGGCTACGTGGTGCGTGGTGCATCAAGTATACCCAACCATAGCTCTGCCACACTTGACGCACTACGCAACACGTAAATGCGAGGATGATTGCGAAAAGCCCTTGCGCGCTGTGGTAAACTTTTCTTGTGCAAGCCGAGCAAGTCATTTCCGCCCATCGCGGCGCTCTGGAAAATCCGCCGAACCGATTTGAGAAAATCCATCTCGAACCGGATGCGGATTGGAATCCGGATGACGATTCCGCACCCGCGGGACCACGCACGCAATTTTTCGCCGATCACAGCAAGACTGTCATTGCCCACAACGACAGCCCTGACATTGGCTTTACCTCGAGCCTGAATCCCTATCGCGGTTGTGAGCACGGCTGCATCTACTGTTATGCCCGGCCCACGCACGAGTATCTTGGCTTTTCCTCCGGGCTCGATTTCGAGAGCAAGATCATGGTCAAACTCAACGCGCCGGAACTGTTGCGCGAAGAATTGTCATCGCCCAAATGGAAGCCGCAGGTGATCGTGATGAGCGGCGTGACGGATTGTTACCAGCCGGTAGAGCGCAAATTGAAATTGACGCGACGCTGCCTCGAAGTCCTCCTGGAATTTCGCAATCCCATTGGCATCATCACCAAAAATTTTCTCGTAGCACGCGACGCCGACCTTCTTTCCGAACTGGCCAAACATCATTGCGTGAGCGTTTGCCTGTCCATTACGACCCTGGACAATCACTTGCGCAGGGTCATGGAACCACGAACTTCGCCACCGCAGGCCCGCCTGAACGCCATTCGCAAATTGGCCGAGGCGAATATTCCGGTGAGCGTGAACGTCGCTCCAATCATCCCCGGCCTTACGGACCACGAAATGCCGGCCATTCTCAAGGCCGCACACGACGCCGGCGCGACATCGGCCGGTTTCACCGTTGTGCGGCTGCCGCATGCCAACGCGGCGCTGTTTGAAAAATGGCTGGAAACCCATTTTCCCGACCGCAAAGAAAAGGTCCTCAATCGCATCAAAGCCATGCGCGGCGGCAAATTATACAATTCCCAATGGGGTAGCCGGATGCGCGGCGAAGGCATTTTTGCGGAACAAATTGAGACGATGTTCGACGTGGCGCGCCGAAAGGCCGGGTTCAAGGACGTGCGAAATTATGAACTTTCAACGGCCTCCTTTCGGCGGCCGGACGGTCCGCAATTGTTGTTGTTTTCATGAGGCCAAACACAAAGTGGATGTCGCATATCAGATTCGCGCTACCGCATGGCGTCGAAGTCAGCGGCTTGTCTTGCAGGCGTTCCACCCGGGGCGGCGCTCGGTGGCAGCGCCACTTGCCAAAACTCGCTTGCCCCGGGCTATTATCGGCCGCCCTTTCAGGGCTTTCAGTTTGCTGCTTCGCAAACAATCAAGGTGAACGACCGGGTCGGTCCATGGATTTTGTGCGCGAATTGCCGGAATCTGCCAGGAATCTTTAAATGCAAAACCTAGTTGAAGATTTTTTACAATTCCTGCGGCATGAACGCGGACAGTCGGACAACACCGCAAAGACCTACTCGTCCATTTTGGCCAGGTTCATCGCCTGGGCCGAAAAACAAAATCTGAAGGACTGGACAGAGATTGAACTGCGGCATTTGATGGCATTTTTGCAGCACGAGCGCGAGCGCAATTTGGAAACGGCGCCGAAGGATTCGCCACAGCGATTGAGCGGCGAGAGTGTTTATCTGGAAATTGCGGCGCTGCGCGCATTTTATAAATTTGCGGAAAACGAAAAATTGTTGCCCCAAAACGTCGCGGAGAATTTATCGCTTCCCCGGCGCTGGAAACGCCTGCCAAAGGCCCTGACCGACGGGGAAATCAAACGCCTGCTCACGCCGGAATATCCGCCGACACCGGAGAGTATTCGCGACCATGCCATCCTGGAACTGGCCTACGCATCGGGCCTGCGCCTGGCCGAATTGAAAAATTTGCGGCTTGAGCAATTGCACCTGGAGTCGGGCTTTATCAATGTAATTGGCAAGGGGAACAAGGAGCGTGTGGTGCCCGTTGGCAGGACGGCGGTGGAAGCTCTCACCCGGTACATTGACACTGCCCGTCCGAAATTCATAACACCGAAATCGCCGGCGACTGTTTTTTTGACCAAACGCGGAACTCCCTTCGCCTCCGTAACGCT
This sequence comes from Verrucomicrobiia bacterium, assembly GCA_035933915.1. Taxonomy (GTDB): domain Bacteria; phylum Verrucomicrobiota; class Verrucomicrobiia; order Limisphaerales; family UBA11358; genus UBA11358. Next base: position 5,944 of record DASYYL010000142.1, on the reverse strand, counting down.
CTGGCTCCGGATAAAAAATCGGATCCGCCGCACGGGCGTCCCCCGCAATGTTACCCCGCACATGCTTCGGCATAGTTTTGCCACGCACCTGCTCGAACACGGCGCGGATTTGCGGGTGATTCAGGAATTGCTGGGCCACGCCAACATCAGCACTACGGAAATCTACACTCATGTGGCGGGCAACCGGTTGCGGGAGATACATCGGCGGTTTCATCCGCGAGCCTGAGCGGCTCGTTGAAGGGTTGAAGAGTTGAAGTGCTGGAGCGGTTCTCGGCCTTACGATAGTTTGAAACGACCGACGGGCGATGGTAGGAGGATGGCCAGTGGACGTTTTGTTAAAGCCTCCTCACGTCGGCTGCTACGCGGCTGAAATCGTAAATCTCAGATAGAAAGGGCATTAAAACTGCTTTTCCAATGACGGTTCCCGGGTTTTTCGGGCCGAAACCGTCAATGAAACAATCAGAATTTACTTCACGCGCAACCCTTGTATCCAAAGGGGGTTGCCAAACCATTTTTACGATCATGCTTGCCTTAATGGCGGCTGCGTCCGTTTTTGGCGAGGATACCAACACCACGACCAACTCCCCGCTTTCAGAGTTGGCGGACATGGACATCACCAATTTGTTCAACATCAAGGTTTCGATCGTCTCGCCAAATGCCCCGGAAACGATTCCGCAAACGCCCGCGGCTGTCTCAGTAGTCTCGGCCAAGGACATCGAACGCTCCGGCGCTCAAAATTATCCCCAGGCATTGCGTCTGGTTCCGGGAATGAACGTCGCCCAGGTAGACTCAAGCCAATGGGCCGTGAGTTCACGCGGTTTCAATGATGTGTTTGCCAACAAACTCCTGGTCATGCAGGACGGACGGAGCATTTATACTCCACTCTTTTCGGGTGTGTTTTGGGATGTGCAAGGGTCACTGCTGGCTGATATTGACCACATTGAAGTGGTTCGCGGGCCGGGCGGGACCATTTGGGGCGCCAACGCCATGAACGGCGTTATTAACATCATCACAAAAAGCGCGGCAGACACGCAAGGCCTGCTGGTCAACGGCGGCGGCGGGGCGGAAGAACGCGGCTTTGCCGGAGCGCGGTATGGCGGCCAAATCAACAGCAACGCCTTCTACCGCGTTTATGCCACCTACGAAAATCACGACTCGACCGTTTTATCCGACGGCAGCGACGCAAACAATTCCTGGCAACTTGCGCGAGCGGGCTTCCGAACGGATTGGAACCCGACAGACCAAAATTCGTTTACGTTCCAGGGTGACGGCTACGCGGGCTGGATGAACCAGGTTTTTGATGAATTCAATCTCGGGGCCGCCCCCAGCTTTACCACGACCAATGCCGAACTCATGAATGTGAGCGGCGCCAACGCGCTCGGACGCTGGACGCACACGATTTCCGACACTTCGAATTTCAAGCTGCAGATGTATTATGATTACACTGCCCGATTTGCCGATAATCTTTTCGATGAGCAGCGGCACACGTTTGATTTGGATTTCAAACATGAATTCGCGCTCGGCACGCGAAACAACGTGGTTTGGGGGCTTGGTTATCGCATTACAGATGATCGGGAAGGTGATAATTCGACCATATCATTTTACACGGACTCGCAAGCGGTCAATTTATACAGCGCGTTTGTGCAGGATGAACTGACGATTGTTCCGGAGCGCCTGAGTCTGACCGTGGGGTCGAAATTTGAGCAGAACGATTATACCGGATTCGATTTCCAGCCGAGCGCACGACTTTTGTGGACGCCGACGGAACATCAGACATTCTGGGCTTCCGTCTCGCGCGCCGTGCGAACGCCGTCACGGTCCGAAGAATCGGTTATTTTGACGCAGGCGGCGGAAGTGGGGCCGGGTGTTTATTATCCAGCCGCAATACTTGGAACAAACTCGTTCAAAAACGAAAACATGCTTGCCTACGAGGCGGGCTACCGTGCCGAACCGATAAAGAACCTGTCGTTCGACGTGGATGCATATTGGAATCATTACAATGATCTGCGAAGCGAGGTCGAGCTGCCATTCGCCGGCCCGCCAAACCCCTTGCAATTTTTCCTCGCGAACAATCTTCATGGCAACACGTACGGCGGTGAAATCTCGGCAACGTGGCGGGTGCTGGACTGGTGGCGGTTGCAGCCATCGTATTCCTATCTCAAAACGTTGCTTCACGTGAATACGGTTGACGGATACACAGACACCTATTCAGTGGGCCTGGATGAAGGCTCGAGTCCGGAAAATCAATTTATGGTTCGCTCTTCGATGGATTTGCCGCACAATATCACCTTTGATACCGCATTACGTTTCGTGGACAAATTGGAATTCCCACAGCCATCGCCGGCCGCGCCCACGGTTACGGTGTCTGATTATTTTGAACTGGACGCGCGCCTGGCCTGGCGTATAAATAAAAATTGGGAGGTGGCCGTCATTGGGCAGAATCTGTTGCACGACCGGCACACGGAGTTTGAACCGACCTATGTTCATACTCTGGGAACGGAAATTCCACGGAGCGTTTTTGCCCAGGTCACATATCAGTTTTAGCGTTATGGAAGGCAATTTTTTCGCACCTGACGACTATGAATGTCATTTTTAAGTGGCATTGGTGGCTGGCGGCGGTCCTCGCGGCGCAATTGCTGCGGGGCGGAGGTGTTTTGGCGCAAAACGGCGGTTATTCAGAATATCAAGTCAAGGCAGCGTTCCTTTATAATTTCGGAAAGTTCGTGGAATGGCCGGCCAATGACTTTGCCTCCACCAACTCTCCCCTGGTCATCGGCATTTATGGCGATAATCCGTTCGGAAACGATCTCGATGCAGTCGTCCGCGGCAGAAACATCAACGGCCATCCTGTCGTCACCCGGGAAGTGACTTTGAACGAACTAAAAAGCTGCCAGATCCTGTTTATCGCACGATCGAAGCAGAAGAGCATCAATGAAATCCTGCGCGCGTTGGACGGCGCCGGGGTGCTGACCGTGACGGAAAACATGGACCCGACTGAACCGGGCGTCATGATCAATTTTGTCCTGCAGAGCGATCGAATTCGCTTCGAGATCAATAACACAGAGGCCGAGAAGGTTGGATTGAAACTGAGCTCCAAATTGCTTATGCTGGCGATCAAGACGACGATGCTCCGCAAAAGCGACAGCCCGTTTTCGTTCCTTTGCATGCGATATCCATAAAGCGCAAGCTGATTGCGCTCATGCTGGCCAGCACCGCGACGGCGCTCGTGCTGGTAGCGGCCGCTCTTCTCACTTACGAATATTTCTCGTTCCGGGATACGATCGTTCATGACGTCCAAACCCAGGCCGAAATCGTAGGAAGTGAAAACACCGGGGCCCTGTTCTATCGGGATAAAAAGGTCGCCACGGAGAATCTAAGCGCGTTGAGCGAGCAGCCGGATATCGTCGCCGCCTGCCTCTACTACAAGGATTTCAGGGGCGAATACAACATTTTCGCAACGTATTCCCGGTCAGGCCAGCCTCATTCTGATCCGCCCGCAAGTCCCGAAGTTGAAGGAGCAAGCATCAACGACGGAAAATTGTCCGTCTGGCACTATTTCAAATCCGGCGATACTGCCGGAGCGATTTTCCTGGAGGCGGATTTGGCGCAAGTGTACGTGAAACTCTGGCATTACGGCTTTATCATTGGCGGCTTTACGCTCGCATCGCTCATCCTCACATTCGTCCTGGCCTTGCGCCTGCAACGGGTGATTTCACGGCCGATTTTTCACCTGGCCCAGACCGCTAAAATCGTTTCCGCACAAAAAAACTACGCAGTCCGCGCCGTAAAGGAATCCAATGACGAGCTGGGCAATCTCATCGACGGATTCAACGAAATGCTTTCGCAGATTCAGGAACGGGACTTCGCCCTGCACCACGCCAACGAAGAGCTGGAAAAGCGGGTCCGGGAACGCACCCGCGACCTGGAGCAGCAGTTCAGCCGCATCAGCCTCCTGAATCAAATCACCTACGCCGTGGCCGCGCGGCAGGATTTCGAAAGCATTATTTCCATCGTGCTCCAACAATTGGAAGCTCACCTGCCGGTGGACTACGGCAGCGCCTATTTGTTCGACGCCGGCACGGAGACGTTCAAAGTCCTGTTGCGCGCCTCGCGGAGTCAGACCGTGGCCGCCGCCTTAAAAATCCCGGATTCGATTCGTGTGGACGAGACGGCGTTTCGTCCGTGCCTGGGCGGCGAGATGGTTTATCTGGCCGACATTGGCAAAGTGGATCTCGCGATGGCGAAGAAAACGGCCGACGCCGGATATCTCTCCTGCGTCGGCGTGCCGTTGGTGATTGAAGGGAAAACATTCGGGCTGCTGGTCTTCATGCGGCGGGAGAGAGACGGATTCAGCCACGCGGAGCGCGATTTTATCCGCGGCCTGAGCGCCCACGTTGCCCTCGCCATCCATCAGGCCCAATTGTATCAGGACCTGCAAAAAGCTTACAACGACCTGAGCCGCTCCCAGCAATCGCTGATGCAGCAGGAACGGCTTAAGGCCCTGGGCCAAATGGCCAGCGGCGTGGCGCACGATATCAACAACGCCCTCTCACCCGTCATTGGCTTCGCCGACCTCATCGCCATGACCGAACCGAGTCTGAGCGATACCGGCAAAAAACATTTGCTCTATATCAAGACCGCCGGCGAAGACGTCGCCCACATCGTCAAGCGGCTGCGCGAATTCTATCGTCCCCGAAACGAACGCGAACCGCTTCAGGCGATCAATCTGGGTATTCTCGCCAAACAGGTCATTGATATGCTCCAGCCGCGCTGGCGCGACATTCCGCAGGCCAACGGGATCAATATCGAGATGCGACAGGAATTGGGAGACGTCGCGCCTGAGTTTGCCGGAATCGAAAGCGAAGTGCGTGAAGCGTTGACGAATCTGATTCTCAATGCCGTGGACGCCCTGCCGCGCGGGGGGACTATTACCGTCCGAACCTCGGCGGTGGAACGACCGGTCAAGCAAGGTGAAATTTCTCTGCATGCTGTGCTTGAAGTCATCGACACAGGCGTTGGCATGGATGAACAGACCCAAAAGCGATGCCTCGAGCCGTTTTTTTCCACCAAGGGCAAGCGCGGCACCGGCCTGGGCCTCGCCATGGTCTATGGCGTCGCCGAACGGCATCAGGGCAAAATTGAAATTGAAAGCGCTGTCGGCAAAGGCACAACGATGCGCCTGCTCTTTCCCGTCCGCAACCTGGCCATCTTCCAAACCACCGATTCCGGCGAAACCGATCAACCGCCGCCGCCGATGCGCATTTTGTGCATTGATGACGAGCCCGCGTTGCGCATTCTTATCCAGGAATTGCTTTTGCGCGATGGGCACGACATCGAAATGGCCGACGGCGGCCAGGCCGGCATAGACGCTTTCCGCGCGGCCCTGCAGCGCCAAGCGCCATTCGACGTGGTCGTGACCGACCTGGGAATGCCCCAGGTGGACGGCAACGCCGTCGCCCGAACGATCAAAAGCGAATCCAAAACCACGCCAGTCGTGATGCTTACCGGTTGGGGCGTTTTTCTGAAAAACGATGGCGACATTCCCTCCGAAGTGGATGGAATATTGAGCAAACCGCCGAGGATAAAAGAAATTCGGAATATGTTGCGGCGGGTGACGACGAAGAAGGCTGGCGGCTAACGGATTGATGGATTATTGGATTGGTGGATTGATGATTCGTGGGGCAGAAGACCACTCGCCGACGCGCGCGGCTCAGTTGATTGAGAATGACCCCCGGTGCCTCGGCTTCGTTAAGCGAAAACGTGTGTATAGGTTTTGCAAAACTTAACGAGCTTAACGAAGGCCTTAACGAGCCATTAAGTGGGATGAACGGGGGGGCTTTTTATTGGCAATATCTGGAAACTTGACTTAACGAAGGAGCCCGGTTTTTTACATAAGAAAGCAAGAGCTTTTGGCGTGTTCGTTAAACAGTTGCCGCGCACTTCA
>DASYYL010000140.1:0-14861 GCA_035933915.1 Verrucomicrobiia bacterium | reverse complement strand
AGACTTGAAGGGCGTCCGTTCCGTTGTCCGCCTGGAAAATTTGATATCCGTAGCGTTCCAGCACGCGGGCCACGAGTTCCCGCACGGGCTTTTCATCCTCGACCAGCAGAACGCCTTCCTTGCCGCCGCGCACGGTGATAGCGGTGGTCGGCTTTTCATTCCCCACCTTGTCACTGCTGATCCAGGGAAGGAAAATACGGAACGTGGTGCCTTTGCCCACGAGACTTTCAAGCTCGATCCAGCCCTGATGCTGTTTAACAATGCCATAGACAGTCGCCAGACCCAGACCAGTGCCTTTGCCAATTGATTTAGTGGTAAAGAACGGCTCGAAGATGCGCGGCAGAATTTCCGGGGGAATGCCCATGCCGGTATCGGTCACACTGACGCATACAAAAGTGCCCTTCCGCGCGTCCGGTTGGCGCGCCACGTAAGCGTCGTCCACTTCGCTGACTGTCAGGCGAATGGCCAGCTGGCCGCCTTTAGGCATCGCGTCCCGCGCATTGACGGCGAGATTCAGCAGCACCTGCTCCATCATGCCCGCGTCCGCTTCGACGGTAGGGGCAGCCTGGCAATAATTCAATTGCAGGGTGATATCCTCGCCCAAGAGACGCCCGAGCATGTTCGTCATGTTGCCGACGATCTTGTTCAGATCCAATTTCTCTGGCTGAATCAATTGGCGCCGGCTGAAAGTCAACAATTGGCGGGTCAACCCGGCCGCCCGCGCGGCCGCCTGGCCGATTTGGTTTGCCGATTTCTCCTCCAACGGGCCGAGTTTGGCGCCGGCCAACAGCGAGGCATGGCCCTGAATGACGGTCAAAATATTATTGAAATCGTGCGCCACTCCGCCGGCGAGCTGGCCGATGGCTTCCATTTTTTGCGCCTGCCGAAGTTGTTCTTCCAAACGCCGTTGCGCCGTGATGTCGCGGAACAGGCTCAGGGTCAATTGCGGCTGGCCTTGAAATTCGATGAATGAATGGCTTACTTCGAGCACAACTTCGCGCCCATTGTGAAGCGTATAATGAAACTCGCGATTATCACTGAATTCGTGCGTCGAATAATTTGTCCGATATATCTGGAGCATTTCCCGGGTGTTTTCGGACGCCGCATATATCACTGTGAACAATTTTCCATTCAAATCTTCCTGGCTCATGCCCACTAATTTGCAAAATGCGTCGTTCACAGCCACTATAACGCCGCTCTCATCGGTTAGTCGCATTCCGTCGGCTGAATTTTCCCACACGGACCGGAACAACGTCTCCGAACTTTGCAGGGCTGTTTGAGTGGCGCGCCGTTCGGTCACGTCGCGGACGTGCAAGAGCAGCGCCGGTTTTCCCTCATATTCAATCAGGTTGGCGCGAATTTCCACCGGCGTGACGCGACCGCCGGCGATCAGGCTCTCTCCTTCAACGCGCGTCTTTTTGCCGGAAACCAATTTCTCAAATTCGCGCCGCGCCTCAGCGCGCCGGCTTGCCGGGACCAGGTGGTCAATCGAGTTCTTACCGATCAATTGATCGCGGGACACTCCATGCAGGACGGACGCCGCCAAATTCACGTCCAAAACGTTCCCTTTCAAGTCCTCCACAAAAATCGCATCGGGCGAATTTTCAAATAAATCGCGAAAACGGCGCTGGCTTTCGTGCAAGGCGTCTTCGACGCGAACGCGTTCCAGCGCCCCGCCGCATTCATTGGCGAGCATCTCCAATGTTTCGAGGTCCTGCCGGGCATAAGCGCCTGAGCGGCGGCTCTGCACAAACAGCAAGCCGATAACCTGGGCGCCCCGGCGCATCGGGGCAATGATTCCGTGCGCAAATTCGGCAGGCTGCCCGCTTCCGGAAACCAGTTCCGGCCCGTTTTCGACGACGCGCCGGGCGAGCGCCTCGAAATCCTTCGATTTCCCGGCCGGCCCGCTTTTGATCCGCCGGCCATGCGCCATTAAAATATGCAGCAACGAAATAAATTCGCCACGGTCCGCCGAGTATAAGTCCAGCGATAAGCTATCCCATTCAAAAAGCGCCTCGGCGGCCTCGCTAATAAAATGCGCCGCTTCCGCCGCAGTCGTGGCTGTGCTCAGGCGATGGCTCAAATGCAGGAATATGGAATCGCGATGCTCGCTCCGCCGACGCTCGGTCACATCCGTGGCCATCGCCAGCGCTGAAAGCCGGCCCTGAAATGCCATCGGACTCCAGATCACGTCCACTTCAATCACATCGCCCTGTTTGCGCCGGTGCCGCCAAATATGGCCGTGCGTGTTGTGCGCGTGCAACGTCATCTTGTTCCCGTTATCAGCGCCGTGCCCGTTTTTTTCCGGCGCCCGAAGGTTGGTCATCGTCAGCTTCAGGAACTCATCGCGGCCATAGCCGTAATGTTGCACCGCGGCTTCGTTCACCTCCAAAATAGCCAGCGTTTCCAGGTCGAACACCCACATTGGATTTGGATTTTCCTGGAAGAGCAGACGGTATTGTTTTTCGCTGTAGCGCAATTCCTCCTCGGCCCGCCACCGGTCGGTCACGTCACGGGTATAGGCAACGATGCCGGCGATGTCCGGATCGTCAAACTTGTTTCGAGCGAACAATTCCAGGCGCAGCCATGAACCGTTTTTATGCTGCTGCCGGCACTCGATCCGCACTGCCCGGTCCGGATAGTCCAACAGGTTTTGAAACGCCTCCACCACTCGCGGCAAATCGTCCGAATGCACCCGCGCAAAAGAATTTTGGCCGACGAGTTCAGCCGGCTTCAGGCCGAGGGTATTTTCGACGGATGGGGTGACGTAGGTAAAGTTGCCGTCGCGGTTGACAATCGAAAGCACGTCGAGCGAATTTTCGGTGAGCGTGCGGAAATATTTTTCGCGACGCGCCAATTCAGCTTCCGTCTCGCGCAGCCTGGCGCGCTCGGTGGCCTCTTCGATCGCGCGCCTCACCGCCGATGGCAGCCGCTCCGGATTTTGCTTCAGCAAATAGTCGGTCGCTCCTGCCTTCAGGCTGTCAATCGCGGCGGTTTCGCCGATGGTCCCGGAGATCAGGATAAATGGAGTTTCCGGACATTGCTTGCGGGCCATGGCCAGCGCATTCAGGCCCGTGAAAGACGGCAAATGGAAGTCCGAAAGAATCAGGTCAAACTTTTCCGTCCCCAGCGCCTGTTCATAGGCTGCCTTGTCGCCGGCGCGCAATATCGAAGCGTCAAGATGATCCTGCGCGAGCATGGTACGGACCAACTCGGCAAAATCCGGCTCGTCTTCCAAATGCAATATGCGCAACCGTCGGTTCATTTGCTAATTCCCGGGGCTCAACGTTTAATGGGTTCAATTCTCGTGCTACACTGTACCCTCTGAAAATGGCGGCATCCGTTCCGCCCAAGGCAACTTTTCAGAAAGACCGTTAAGCCTCTCGTAAAGAAGGAGATAGAAGCAGCATTTGTGCCTGTTTTGGACTTATTTTGAAATAATAAGGCCTGAAATAGCCAAATAATCGCTGAATTTGGTGTAACGATTATGCTGCGCCTGTAGCCGGGTAATTCATATCGTTCCATGATTAGGGTTGGTTTTATAGTGGATTTAAGACAGAGAGGACTTCGAATCAATTTCGGTGTTTGGCCACGACTTGACTATTTACCAACTATTAAAACATGGGTGCTGCGTTAACCAATTATTGGCGGGACTTCATCAATCAAATGATCGAGTCCGGTCGATACAACAACCGCTCCGAAGTGATCCGGGCGGGACTCCGCTCCTTGGAAGAGCGGGAACTCGCCAAAGAACTGCGCGAATTTGAACATGTCTCTTCCGGCGGTCGTTCTGGTGAGCCGGACAGCAAAACCATGAGCCGGATTGTTGCCCGCCAGAAATCCCATCGCAAACCGCGGACATGATTCGATCGGTTTATGATTGTAACGTAATTCTATCCGGTATTGGATGGAACGGCTTGGCTCGAAATTGCCTGAAGCTCGTTGCACAGCGCCGCGTATTTCTTTTCGTCACGGGCGCCATTCTTAACGAATACGAATCTGTGATTCCTGAAACCTTGGCGAAAGAATTGCCGGATATAAACCCACATCCGAAACTGACCTGAGTCAGGGCGAAATCTCGACTGGTTGAACCCTCGCCGCTTGGCAAACCGCGTAACCGCGACGCGAAAGATGACATTTATCTGGCTGGCGCACTGGCCGCATCCGCGCATTACATCGTGACCTATGACAACGATTGAACGGAACCCTTAGGCCCTTTCGAATTGCTTCACCGCCTCCACACACCGCCCGCAAATTGTCGGATGCTCAGGGTCCCGACCTACGTCCAGTTCCCAGCGCCAGCAGCGTTCGCACTTCTGGCCGGCGGCCCGTTCCACGGCGCAGACCGGCGAGACGCCTCCCCGCTCAAATTTGAGCTGTGAGACATTGAGAAGTTCGCGGAAATCTTCCGGAAATTTCCCGGCCACTTCTGCGTTGGTTTTCGGACTTACAAATACAATGACTTTGCTTTCGAGTGATTTGCCAATGGTTTTGGCCTGCCGGCTCTTTTCCAATTCCGGCAGGATGGCATTGCGCAGTTCAAACAGGCTCTTCCAATCGGCCTCTTCCGATTTCGGAACGAATAAACTGTCTGGCTGAAATAAGCTTTCGTGCACAGAACCTTCCGGCTTGCCCGGCACAAATTCCCATGCCTCATCCGCCGTGAAGGACAGCACTGGCCCCAGCATCTGGCAAATTCCTGAGACGAGGCGCAGCAACGCCGTCTGCGTGGAACGTCGACGATGCGAGTTGGCGGGGTCGGTATAGAGCCGGTCTTTAATCACGTCGTGATAGACGGCGGACAATTCCACCGCAACGAATTGGCTGACCTTTTGATATACCACATGAAATTCGTACTTATCAAAGGCTTCAACCACTTCGCGTTGCAAGCGGCAGAACTCGCCAAGAATCCAGCGATCCAGGCCAGTAAGCTTATCGTCAGGGACCGTATGCTTTGCGGGATCAAAATCGTAGAGGTTCGAAAGCTGATAGCGCAGAGTGTTCCGAATGGCACGATAGGTTTCCGCCACTTTGTTGACGCGTTCCTCGCTCACCACGATGTCGTTCCGAAAATCCTGCGAAGCAACCCATAACCGCACAATGTCAGCGCCCCATTTTTTGACATAGGCCTCGGCCGTTTGCGGCTTTTCGTACCCGCCCTGCCCTTGTTTGCTCTTCGAAATTTTCTCGCGGTCGGCGTCCACCATGAACCCGTGCGTGAGCACGGTCTTGAATGGCGCCGCGCCGTTTCCGGCAAGCGAAAGAAGCAATGATGACTGAAACCAGCCACGATGCTGGTCCGAACCTTCGAGATACATGTCAGCCTGGAATGGTTTGTCCGCGCCCGAAATTTCTTTGCGCCGGGCAATAACCGCGCGCGAGGAACTGCCTGAGTCAATCCAGACATCAAGCGTATCATTGCTTTTTGCCGTTGCGTCGGCGCCGGTCCAATTCTTCGGTTTCACCAGCGCCCAAAGTTCGCCGGCGCTCTTCTCAAACCACACATTCGAGCCGTGCTGCTCGATCAAATCCGCCACATTCCGGATGATTTGCCCGTCCAGGATGGCGTTGCCATTGGCGTCATAAAAGGCCGGCAAGGGAACCCCCCAAGTCCGCTGGCGGGAAATGCACCAGTCCGGTCGGGATTCCACCGCGCTCTTGATGCGATTGACGCCCCAATCAGGGATCCAATTCACGAGGCCGATTTCAGCGAGCGCTTCCTCGCGGAAAATGCCGTTGTTTGCCACGGCGTGATCAATATTGATGAACCACTGATCCATAGCGCGAAAAACAATCGGCGTCTTGCTGCGCCAGCAATGCGGGTAGCTATGATGATAATTTTCCTGGTGCAGCAATGCATGGCGCAGACGCAATTCATGCAATACCGCTTCGTTTGCATCGCTTTTGCCGTGCTTTTCGAGCAGACTTTTCCCCGCCAACGCTTCCGGCATTTGCTTTTCGCGCGGCAGATCATTCGTATAGGCGAGTTTTCCTTCATCATCCACCGGCGAGTAGATCGGAAGCCCCGCTTTAAGCCCGAGGTTATAGTCGTCCAGACCGTGCCCGGGGGCGATGTGTACGAAACCCGTTCCCGTGTCGCTCGTGACAAAATCCGCGGCAAACAATTTGCCGGTGCGATTGCAAAACGGATGTTGATATTCGAGCTTCGCCAATTCATCGGTGGCGATAGGCGCTTCCTGGTAATTCGTCCAGCCGCACTTTTCGGCCACGGCCGGGAGCAATCCGCGAAATACGATGAATTTTTCGCCACCCACGTCAACCGTGACGTATTGAAACTCGCGATTAAAGGCTACAGCCAGGTTTGCCGGTAAAGTCCACGGTGTGGTGGTCCAGATGACGACGGATGTTTTGTCACGGCCAACCACCGGAAATTTCACATACACGCTTTGGCTCACGTGGTCTTTGTACTCCACCTCGGCTTCGGCCAGGGCGGTGCGGCAGGGAATGCTCCAATAGACCGGTTTTTTTCCGCGATAAACAAATTCTTTTTCCACGATATCGGCGAACAGTCGCAGTTCGTCCGCTTCGTATTCCTTGTTGAGCGTCAGATACGGGTTCTCCCAATCCCCCAACACGCCCAGGCGTTTGAATTGCGCGCGCTGAATGTCAATGAACTTGCGCGCGTACGCATCGCAAGCCTTGCGAATGACCACTGGATCCACGCTGAGCGCGTCGACCGCCTCTTTGCGCATCTCCTGGGAAACTTTGAACTCAATGGGCAGACCGTGGCAATCCCAGCCCGGAACATACGGCGCGCTGAATCCCCGCAGGGTTTTGTATTTGATGATGATGTCCTTGAGAATTTTGTTCAGGGCAGTGCCAATGTGAACGTCGCCGTTGGCAAAAGGCGGACCATCGTGCAACACGAACTTTTGAGCGCCGTCACGTCGCTTTTGGATTTGGGTGTACAGCGCTTCACTTTCCCATTTCTTCAACCGTTCCGGCTCGCGCGCCGCCAGGTCGGCTTTCATGGGAAAGTCGGTTCGCGGCAGATTCAGTGTGTCTTTATAGTCCATCGCCATCTTTAGAAACTGCTGACGTTAACAATGGGGAAACACACTGTCAAACCGGGCGTTGACGGGTTAAATCGTGTTGCGTCGTGCGTGGTGCCTCAGGAATGATCGCGCCTGCAATACTTGACGCACCACGCAACACGCACCACGATTCTCACATTCATGCAAGAGCCGACGCATATTCTCACCGGGGTTATCATCCAAAAGTCGTTTGAAGGCTCAAAGCATCCCAAATTGGCCCTGGGCCTGACGGCGGTCATCGGCTTTCTGTCGCATGGATTCCTGGATAAACTGGCCAATCTGACGTATCACCCGGCCAGGCCGGATTTTCACAGCCCGGTTTGGGTCGGTTATCATTCATTCATCGTCGCAGCAACGGTGGCGTTTCTGGTTTTGTGGTGGCGCAAGTTCAAGTGGGGCATCATCTTCGCCTGCCTGCCGGACGTGGATTGGGTTTTTCTCCATGGCCGGGAACTCTTCAACTATCTCTTTCACACGCAATCACACTTTTATCCGCGCCCGTATATCCATAATTTTGACGGGTTTATCTGGGAGCACATTCCGCCGTTTTCCTTTGTGACGCCCTTTCTAGATCACTTGCCGAACCTGCGGCAAGATCCCTGGGCCTGCGTATTTGAATTTACGCTCATGGGGGTTCTGCTGCTGGTTTTGAAATTGATTACGATGGGAAGGAGGCAGCCGATGCAGAGCGGTATGGCGGTTACGGCTAGGAAACCTGAACACGATAAAATGCGTTTGTTTTAATTGGCGATGGGTCGGTCAAGCTGATTAGATTCGAGTTGGTTCTGGCGACGACTGATCAAGGTTTCACGCTCTCACATTCTAGTCCATTTCGTAGTTCCAAAAAGTCTTCGTGGTCTTCGCCTCCTTCGCGCGAACAATATTCTCGCTTTTAGACCCGCTTTTTGGTGTCTATGACTCTCCATAAATGGAAATCGTCATTCAACCAACTCAGGAAGCGGCGACCAAAGTGGCGGCGCGGCTGATGGCTCGATTGTTGCGTCAAAAACCCAATGCCGTGCTCGGCCTGGCCACGGGAAGCACTCCCCTGCCCCTCTACCGCGAGCTGGCAGAAATGAAGCTCGACTGGCGCCGCGTTACTACCTTTAACCTGGACGAATACGTGGGCCTTGCGCCGGAACACCCCGCCTCCTATCACCATTTCATGCGCGAAAATTTTTTTCGCCACGTCAATATCCCGGAAAAAAACATCCATATCCCGGATGGAGTGACCGCCGACGTTCCGGCTTTTTGCCGGCGTTACGAAGAAGGAATTCGATCGGCCGGGGGCATCGATTTGCAATTGCTGGGGATTGGCGCAGACGGCCATATCGGATTTAACGAGCCCTCGTCGTCGCTCGCCTCGCGCACCCGCATCAAGACGCTCACGCCGCAGACGCGAAAGGACAACGCGCGCTTCTTTGGCGGCGAAGCACAGGCGCCGCATCACGTCATCACGATGGGCATCGGCACCATCATGGAATCGCGGCATTGCCTGTTGCTCGCGTTTGGAAAGAATAAAGCAAGCGCGATTGCCGGCGCGGTCGAGGGCCCGGTCACGGCCATGAATCCCGCGTCGGCGCTGCAATTGCATCCCAAAGCAACCATTTGCCTGGACGAAGACGCGGCGTCGCTCCTGAAGATGAAAGACTACTATCGCTGGGTCTTCGACAACAAACCGGAATGGCAAAGGTTTTAATACCCATGGATTTTGAACACGAAACATCCCCGCTGGAGCAGCTTTGGCGGGAATACGGAAGCGGGATGCGGGATTGGGACGACCTGACGCTGGCGCGCTGGCTCTCGCAGACGCTGAGCCAGCTCGAAGGGCGTGTTTGGCGGTTTTCGCATCCGCTGGCGGTGGTGTATCGGCTGGGGGCGCAGATCGGGCATGAGCGGTCCATCTGGCAAAAACGCCTGGCCACCATGCCCGGCGCCTACGTCGAAGCGCCGTGCTGCCATGCGCCGGCCTTGCCGTTGCTGACGCGGGACGTGCGGGAATCCGGGCTGGTCTGCCTGCATTGCAGCGAATCGCTGGCGCCGTTTGACGAAATTCCGGCCAATCTCCGCGGCGAGCTTCAAGTTTGGGCCCAACAATATGAACCGGTCCACGCCGTTGCCCATTGGGACGACCGGCAGCGCCGCCGCGCCGGCAGCTACGACACCGCGTTTGAAAGCGCCGCGCAACAGGCCGAAAAATTTCTCGCGCGCGCAGGCAAGGAACTCGCTCCCCGGCTGTTAAACTATTATCCGGCGGCCATCTGGGAAGACCAGGACGAGTGCCTGGAAGTGCGTCCGGAAGATGTGGGCCTCTAAGTCCCTTGAATCGCTGAATTAGCGCAGGTTTCCAAACCTGCTGTACCGCCTCCCGCTCTGCGCGACAAATCGGCAGACCGTTCGGACGCCTGCTACCCGTTTCAACGATTCGGTCGGCTGCAGGTTTCGGTGGAATGAATCACAGCGCCAACTACGGTCACAGCGTTTTGCCGAGGCTACGCTGCTAAGGTCCGGAGGACCGCGATCTATGTAGTAAAAGGGACCAAAAAACATCTCCCAAGCTCCATGGGAGCGGCATATTCGGCGCATGGCCAACACGTACACTCAAATTTATACGGAGCTTTCCCTGACGGCCATTCCACCGAAAACAGCGAAGAACCCGGAAGAATGGATTATTCGGTTGTTCAAAAGCCGGATATGTGCATTATTAGTAGCAGCAGCTCGGCTTCCTCACACGCGCGGCTCCGAAAGTATTTAATTAACGTTTCAAAGCATGATTAAGTGGCTGTTCAAATGGATGTTCCGGCTGGTCTGCCTGGCGGTGCTGCTGGTGATCATCCTGTTGCTGTCGCTCAATTCAATCCTGCGCGTTTTGATTGAGCACAACATTCGCGCGCAAACAGGGATGGATGCCGAAATCGGGCGCGTTGAAGTGGGCTGGACTGAGCCGACTTTTGAGATCCGCGACTTGAAAATCTATAATCCTCCCGCTTTTGGAGGCACGCCGTTCCTGGACATTCCGGAAATCCACATCGAATATGATCGCTTCGCCCTCCTGAGCAAGAATCTGCACCTGACCCTCGTGCGGTTGAACCTTCAGGAACTGGACGTCGTCCGCGACCGCAAAGGAGACATCAACGTGTTCGCGATGGGCGCCGCGCCTCAACTGAATGCCGGAGTCGCCATGCCGTCCTTAAAAAAGCAAACGGGTTACGACTTCAAAGGCATTGACGCGCTGAATGTTTCTTTCAATAAGGCGAAATTTATTGATCTCCAGAACCGTCGCAACGACCGTGAGCAGACAATTGGCCTGCAAAACTGCGTCGTGCCCGATGTGAAATCCGCGCGGGACCTGGCCGGGCTGGCGGTGATTATCGATTTGAGAAGCAATCACTTTTTTGATCCCCTGCTCTCCGGGCAGGTTAAATCCGCGCCCGTGAAAAGTGTTTTGAATATCATGGGCGGAGCGCTTTAGGGAATGGATTAATGGATAGGTGGATTGTTGGGCGTTGGCCTTTTCAGCAGAGCCGTGACCGTGAGGGAACCGGTTGATGACCCGCCTTCGCTCGATTGCTCTTCCCTCTCCGCTCCCACCCGGCGCGCCGCAGCTTTCGAGCGAAGGCGGGGCGAATGGGAGGGGAGAGGGTCAGGGTGAGGTGAGGGCTCGGGCTTTAGATGAACGCCTGACCAAGTCCCTTTTGGCGGCCCACTGTTCGAGCCGAGCGCTATTGGAATTTTGGCGTTTTCGGGCGGGGCTTCTTTTCTTATCCTCAAACGGTGCATCGTGATTCACTGAAAACTGCCGCCCGGATTGTCGTCAAACTCGGCACGGGTGTGTTGACCGACCGCCGGAAGCAGATTGATCCGGCGCAGTTGGGCCAACTGGCGGCGCAAATCGCCGCGGCCCGCGCGTCGGGCAGGGAAATTGTCATCGTGAGCAGCGGTGCCGTCGGAGCGGGCATGGGATTACTCGGTTATGAGAAACGCCCCGCCGAGTTGGCCGAACTTCAGGCCTGCGCCGCCGTGGGACAGCCGCGTTTGATGGCGCATTACACGGAACATTTTGCCCGGCACAACCTGCACGTAGCCGAAGTTTTGCTGACACACGACGATTTGGAACATCATGAGCGACACCTGAATGCGCGCAACACCCTGGTCACACTGCTGGGCCGCGGCGTGATACCGGTCATCAATGAAAATGACGCCGTGTCCCTTGCCGAACTCAAATTCGGAGACAACGATCGCCTTTCCGCGCTCGTCGCGTCACTTTTGCTCGCGGATTTGCTCGTTATTTTGACAACCGTGGACGGCGTGCTGGAAAATTTCGGCAAAGCCAACCCGAAAACCATCCCGGTGATCGAACGCATTGATGGTGAGATTGAAAAGCTCGCCGGCGGAACATCCAGCGACACCGCCGTTGGCGGCATGAAATCAAAAATCGAGGCGGCGAAAATTGTGATACGGTCGGGCGTCCCGCTGGTCATCGCATCGGGCAAAAAGAAGGATGCGCTGGAAAAAATCCTGGCGGGCGAAGACGAAGGGACCCTGTTCGTGGCCACTCCGACAAAGTTGCAGGGCCGCAAGCGCTGGATCGCTTTTTTTCACCATCCCAAAGGAACGTTATACGTGGATGGAGGCGCGCGGACAGCGTTATGCGAGGCCGGGAAGAGTTTGTTGCCGCCGGGCGTAGCGCGGTGTGAGGGCGACTTTGACGCCGGCGACGTCGTGCGTATTTGCGATTTGGATGGAATCGAATTTGCGCGGGGCATTGCGAGATTTGCCGCGGACGAAATCCGGCAGAAAAAACTGGCCCGCGTGGAACTGGTGCATCGCGACGATTTGGTGATCCTCTAAGAATTCGTCCATGAAACAAAAAACCGCGATTAACGATTTGCTCAAAGTGATGGCGAAACTGCGCTCGCCAACGGGTTGTCCATGGGACCGCGAGCAATCACATATGAGCCTTCGCCGCCATGCGGTTGAAGAGGTCTATGAACTGATTGACGCGATTGAAACGCGGGATGACCACGAAATGGCCGAGGAACTTGGCGATTTGCTGTTGCAGGTCGTGTTTCATTGCCAGCTTGCGAATGAACGCGGCGCATTTGATTTTGAACGCGTCTGCCGTTTGCTGGTTGAAAAGCTGGTCCGCCGGCACCCGCACGTTTTTGGCGCGACCAAGGTGGCGAACGTGGACGAGGTGTGGGCGAACTGGGAACAAATCAAGCGCGCGGAAAAGCATGGCACGGCGCGCGCCCGCCATTCGGCATTTGACGGGATACCGAAACATTTGCCGGCGCTCATGCGCGCGGAAAAACTCGTAAAAAAGGCGCGCAAGGTATTTGGAGAAAATTCCGCCGGCTCGGCGAATGGCAAAAGGCGGCCGTCCAAAAAGGCCCTGGCGGAAGAACTATTTGAATTGGCTGCATTCGCGCACGCTCGCGGATGGTCGGCGGAACAATTGTTGAGCGAAGAATCAAAGCGAAGGGAAAAGGAGTTGAGAAAGCGCGAGCGGAGTCTCACGGTCGAGTAGGCGAGGAGAACGGGATGAGAGGCCAGATGGCCAATGACCGTTGCTCCTGCGCCCCTCTTGGGAACCGGACGTGCAGATTTCCCGCATCCGGCTCGTATGGCAACTCTCGCTCAACAGGCGACTCACAGTTTTCCTTTGAGATGGATCAGGCCCGGCCTCTGCAGGTGTTGGTAGAGGGTTTGCCCGCTGGGGACTCGGTAGGGTCTTTGGCTCCTGTTGCGCAAGTGGACCGCCAACCGCACCTGAACGTGACTGTTGATTTGGTCAAAGGCATCTCTCCAGTAGCCGCAGCCAAAGTAGTGACCCCAGCCACGGAGTTGCCGATTGATTCGTCCAATCAGTTCGGTCAAGGCACGGTTCTGGTTGTGACGCTGGTTAAGCAGCGCAACGCATCCTTCTGCCGCTGCACGGCTTTGGCTGAGGGCCTCAGGCTCTACATCTTTGTTCCGGGGTAGAGGCGACTATTCACGTAACAGAAGGTGTAGACACACTGGCCCTGCGCTGTACAGAGTTGATAAAAACCTGGTTCGCTGGCCAGGACGGCGAGCATTGTCAATACGCTGACAAACCGCAGGAACAGGGAAGGCATCCGTAGCGGTGTTTGCCGACGGACCCGTCGACCAGGGCGCACGAGGCGTGTGCGCTCCCCGCGTGAAGACGTCATGCGCTCGGTTAACCCGACCGCTAGTTCCAGGATAAATCGTCGACGTTTTTCAGCCGGGATAATCGCCATTACCATGCCGAGCAGGAGAAGCGCAGTTGCCCCGCCAAACAAACCCGGGCTGCGATTCAACTTTGCATTAAGCCTCGCCAACATCGGCATCCGCACAGGCCCGCCATTTAAAGCCAGCGGTTCGTAACCGGAACTTGCCGCGCTCCCATACAATTGCGTCACATTCGTCAATTGATCGATCTGGTTGTAGCCGTAGGAAATTAAAATTATTTTTTCCAACAAGGCTTTTGTATCTCACTTTCACCTTCTCGATGAACTCGTGCGGATCATTCAGATCCTGGTCTGACCAGAGGTGTTCCGCATCTTCTAACCGAAGCCATTCGGGAATTTATTCGCGTCAACAATGAGAATCCCAAACCGTTCGTTTGGACCAAAAAGGTCGAACAAATTTTGGAAAAGGTCGGCAATTGTAAAGCCGTTACTGAAACACTACACTAGCGTGCGAACCAGCATATTTACGGCGGGGGTTTGGTTGGTTGTGTTTCGTATGGCTTTCTCCCCGCTATTTCGAGAAATTTCTTTTTCGGATAGAGTAATTTCCCTGCTTTTTCAAGTTCTTTAACCTGCAATTCCAGCTTTTCGCAGGCGGTGCCTATCGCTTTGTAAAGCGCGTCCGTCAAAAATTGCACCTGCATCAAATCGCGGGGGTCTTTCAATTTGACAATGACCGCGCCACTTGGGTCACTTTTTTCCACAGTGCTATTGTCGTGCATTTTTTCAAACGCCTCATTTTTCCAAGTCAGGCATCCCATTGCTGAAATGTAGTGAAATGTAGGATTGTTCAGCGGAATGAACATCAAGAAGCAAAGTCGGATTCTTTTTTGTCAGCAAGAAAGAGAGCGAGTCATAAGCCACGCGCAAACCAGCGTCACACATACGAAAATTGTTTAGCTTTTTTGCCCTGTCAGGGTCATTCCGAAACGGGTCTAAATGCTGTTCCTTGATGTTGCAAACCGTATTCAGTTGAGCAATGAGAACCATCTGGCAACGCACTAACGCGCCATGTTCATCATCCATGCGCTTCTTGTTCTCTTTCCACCGTTGAAACGACATGGCACAAGTCGCCCCAAAAAACGCAATGAAAAGAGATGCCAAACACGTGCCAGCATTTCGGGAAAACTCGTCCGCCATCAAACCGATGAAGATTTTAAGCGTGTCGAGATTCACGCCCGCGAGCGTACCAGAAGAATCAGGGTAAAGCAGCAGCCAAAACCGCGCTCAAAACGCCTTGTAGCCCTGTCCACGGCGCGGGTTGAAGGGGTCAGTGAAGGGGTCAGTCCTAGAATTATGACATTTCATGGTTCTTCCCTCAGTTGCTCAATTAAATTGCCCATCTTTCGTTTCAAATCCTTCTGCCTCCGGGTCGGCCGCCGCCCCACCCGGCCGATCGCCTGCGTCACACGAGTGTAATGCCCCATTTGCAATCGCTCGCTCACCCATCGAACCGTTACCGTCGTGTTCTCCCTCAGCCACCACGCCAAAACAGCTTTCTCTGGCGATCCTTTAGGCAACGCCCTCATTGATTCCTCATTTAGGCCAATCG
>DASYYL010000136.1:0-4973 GCA_035933915.1 Verrucomicrobiia bacterium | reverse complement strand
TGCCCGATGGAATCATTGGGAATTTCTGAAATCCTGGCGTGCGGTTCTTATCCTGGCCTTTGCCGTACCTCTCGGAATCGCCGGTTTGTTTGGCGACGAATTGTTTGTGTCGGCCGACCAAACCACAGCGGGCCGGTGGCTGTTCCATTTGGGACTTTCCGGCGCTGTTTTGAATGTGTACTCGTTGCTCGTCGCTATACTGGTGCTCATGAATTTAGAATACACCTTTCGCGCCGCTGTCGGGACAATGTTATGGCGGATTAAATTCACAATCATAGGAATTGGCGTGATCTTCATTGTCAACGCCTACGTGAATGGCGAGGCATTATTGTTCCACAATACATTGACGCTTTCCTTGCAGAGCGTCGCCGCGATGGGAACATTGTTCGGTGCCGCATTGACAATGCGTTCGCTGCTGCGTCCTGGCCATTTTGAAGCGAACGTCTATCCATCCAAATTTGTCCTTCGGACATCCCTCGTTCTTGCGCTGGCAGGCGTTTATTTCTTTATTGTTGGCGTTTTTGCCAAAGTCGTCGAGTTCTTTGGCGGAGACACCGCTTTCACTCTCAAAGCCTTTATCCTCCTGGTGGCTCTTGTGCTGGTTACGGTCCTGGTCTTGTCCGACCGTATGCGTCAGCAGGCTCGCCTCTTTATGAGCCGGCACTTCCAGCGGCCGGTTTACGATTATCGTTCCATGTGGCGAAGATTTGCCGGAGAAACGGCATCCGCCGTTCAGCCCGCCGAATTGTGCCAGGCGACCGTTAAATTCCTGGCCGACGTCCTCCAGGCTCTCTCACTCAGCATTTGGCTTGTGGATGACAAACGGGAAAATTTCACTTTTGCCGCGTCCACTTTTTTGTCAGAAGCCAGGGCGAATGCGCTAAAAATGACGAACGCCGATGCCATTGCAGTCATGCAGGCTTTGGAAAAACATCCCGAGCCGTTTGATTTTGACGCTTCCCATGAGAATTGGGCGGCCGCATTGAAGCAATGCCATCCAGACCAATTCCGTTCCGGTGGAAATCGCATTTGCGTCCCGCTTATGAGCGGTGGTCAAATGGTCGGGATGATTATTTTAGGAGACCGCGTTAAAGGGGTGCCCTGTTCCTGGCAGGATTTAGATCTCCTGAAATGTGTGGCCGATTCCGCCGCCGCCGGGCTTTTGAACATTCAACTTTCCCAAAAGCTTCTTCAGGCCGGTCAAATGGAGGCCTTCCAGACCATGTCGGCCTTTTTCGTTCACGACCTGAAAAACACAATCTCCACGTTGAATTTGATGCTCAAAAATCTGCCGTCGAATTTCGACAATCCCGAGTTTCGTGAGGACGCACTGCGGGGAATCGCAAAGACCATCACCCACGTTAATCATCTCATTCAACGGCTGGGTCAGCTTCGTGGCCGTTTGCAAATTAAACCGGTCGCCTCTGACCTCAACGAATTGGTGCTCTCGGTCCTTTCCGGCGTCGAAACCAATGCGCAAATTAATGTTGTTAAGACCATTCATCCTCTGCCAATAATGCTGCTGGATCAGGAGCAGATGCAGAAAGTCGTGACCAATCTTATTTTTAATGCCAGGGAAGCAGTCTCCTCGCCCGGCGAGGTACGTGTTGAAACGTGTCAAAACAACGGCTGGGCAGTCCTTTCCGTGTCAGACAACGGCTGTGGCATGAACCCTGATTTTCTCAATCATTCGCTCTTTCGCCCTTTTCAAACAACCAAGAAGAACGGGTTGGGCATCGGCCTATTTCAGAGCAAAATGATAGTGGAAGCTCACAGGGGCAGGATCCAGGTGGAAAGCCAGCCGGGCAAGGGCACAACTTTTCGAATCATTCTACCTATCCCCAAAACAAACTTATGAATTCCAGACTACTCATTGTTGAGGACGACGAAGAAATTCGCACGCAAATGAAATGGGCGCTCGGCAAGGAATACGAAATCCTGCTCGTCGAGAATCGTGCTTCCGCCATTGAAACCTTCCGTTCCAGCAGGCCTGCCGTTGTGTTGTTAGACTTGGGCCTGCCGCCTAAACCGGGCAGTCCGGATGAGGGCTTGGCAGTCCTGGCGGAAATCCTGGCCCTGGATCGCATAGCCAAAATCATCATTGTGACCGGTCAGAGTGAAAAAGAAATCGCCCTCCAGGCCGTCGGCGCCGGCGCGTACGATTTCTTGTGTAAACCGATTGAAATGGAAGAACTCAAGCTCGTGCTTAAGCGCTGTTTCCACGTCGCCGGCCTCGAACGCGAATATCGTGCCATGCGCGAATTGTTGCAGGGCGACTCGTTCGAGGGAATGCTCGGTAATAGCCGTCCCATGCAGGCAGTGTTCGACGCAATCCGCAAAGTCGCCACCACTGATGTTCCGGTTCTCATACTCGGTGAGAGCGGCACCGGCAAGGAAATGGTCGCCCGGGCCATTCACCAGCGTAGTAATCGAAAGAATGGCCCCTTCGTGCCCATCAACTGCAGCGCCATCCCCGAATCGCTCCTGGAAAGCGAATTGTTCGGACACGAAAAAGGCGCGTTCACCGGAGCTCACATTCAGCGGAAAGGTCGAATTGAAAGCGCTACCGGCGGAACGCTGTTTCTCGATGAAATCGGAGAGATTCCCACTCAATTGCAAGTCAAACTTCTCCGGTTCCTCCAGGAACAGCGCATCGCGCGGATAGGCGGACGGGAAGAACTTTACGTGGACACACGGATCGTCACCGCCACTAACGCTGACTTGAAAAAAGCCATGGGCGCAGGAACATTCCGGGAAGACTTGTTTTACCGCCTTTCCGTGGTGCAAATCTCCATGCCGCCTCTGCGCGAACGCGAAAATGACATTTCTTTACTTGCACAGTCGTTCCTTAATCGATTTGCCGCTCAAATTCCAAAAAAAGGTCTGGCCTTTGAAAGAGACGCCGTCCGCGCTATCAATACTCATCCGTGGCCGGGTAATGTTCGTGAACTCGAAAATTCCGTTCGACGGGCCGTCATTATGGCCGAGGGCAAGCATTTGACGGCAAAGGATCTGGGCCTGACATCGGCCGTTACCGGAAGCGTTGCTACCCTCAAGAACGCCCGCGAAGCCCTCGAACGTGAGTTCATCCAGCGTGCCTTGCGAAAACACGCTGGCAAAATCACTGCCGCTGCAACGGATCTGGGTGTCAGCCGCCCGACTTTATACGAATTAATGGAAAAGCTGGAAATCGCCAGAGACTAATTCAATCTAGACAACCCATAAAATGAAAAGTCCTATGTCAAATAATCCATCATTCATCCCGTTTGCAATAATGCAGCGCCTGTTGATGTTCATCCTCCTGGTCGCAATCGGCGGTTGCCAAACAGATAAATTCCCAGACCAGGACCAGAGCATACCGCACGCAAATTCCGTATCAGCCAATTCTCCGGCGCAGCCAATGGTCCTCCGCGAGGGAGACTCGTTGTCCGTCTCCATACCCAGTTCCCCAACACTTGATACCACTCAACAAATCAGGACAGACGGCAAGATCGTTTTGCCATTGATTGGCGAAGTGACTGCCTCCGGCAAAACACCGGAAGACCTTCAAAATGAATTGCTCAAATTATACGAACCGCAGGTCTCTGCCAAACAGGTGATCGTGACCGTGCAATCTCCAAACATACCGGTATATGTCACCGGTGCAGTCATGCGCCCGGGACCTATCGCCGCAAATCATCCCATTTCTGCGCTCGATGCCATCATGGAGGCTGGCGGATTTGATTTCACCAAGGCAAATTTGAAGGCGGTTGTTGTCGTGCGCCAGGAAAAAGACCGGACTGTTCGCTACAAACTCAATCTGAAAAAAGTTTGGGAAGCCTCGGGAGGGGCCCCGTTTTATTTGCAACCGTTCGACATCGTTTACGTCCCCGAGAGGTTTACATGGTATTAGCAGCGGAATGCGTTTTGATTCAAGCCTCCTCTCAGAATGAAAATCAACCAGAATATGAAGACCCTTTTCCTAACTTTTTTTCTCGCGCCGACTCTGGTCGGCAGCATTCGCGCAGCCAATCCTTCTGCGCCAACCGTCACCTTAAGTTCGAACGGTATTTTGGTCTGCACTAATTTGCAGCCTGGCAGTGTGGCCACTGTGGAATTTGGCGCCGCGTTCGCCGGGCTTTGGGGGAATAACTGGGCGGCATTGAATCAGTTTACCGCAAGTTCAAGCGGGACGATTCAAACGACCGTTCCGGTTACGAACCATCCGTCCGGATATTTCCGCGTGGTCGAGTTGCCTGCGCCAACGTTCACAGCAGATGGCATGGCGCTCATTCCCGCGGGTTCGTTCACTATGGGAGATACCTCGGGAGATGGAATCCCCAACGCGATGCCCACCAGCGTTTACGTCTCCGCGTTTTATATGGACACCAATCTGGTCAGTTATGGCCAATGGCAGGTAGTTTTTTCCTATGCTACAAACAATGCCTACAACTTCGACGATGCTGGCAGCGCCCGGAACAACGCCACAAACCAGCCCGTTCAGACCATCAAATGGTACGACGCCGTGAAATGGTGCAACGCCCGCTCGCAAAAGGCTGGGCTGACGCCCGTTTACTATACCGATTCGGCGCTCTCGCAGGTTTATACAAATGGGGACACCGACACTGTTTTTCCAGATTGGTCCGCAAATGGTTACCAACTGCCAACCGAAGCCGAGTGGGAAAAAGCCGCGCGCGGCGGCTTGAGCGGACAACGATTTCCCTGGGGTATGACCATCTCAGAAAGCCAGGCTAATTATTTCGGTACGAATATACTCTATTATGATCTTGGCCCCGTAGGCTATAACACCAACTTCGATACGGGACCGCAGCCATACACCAGTCCGGTCGGCTATTTTTCGGCAAACGCGTATGGACTTAAGGACATGGCCGGAAACGTGCAGGAGTGGTGTTGGGATTGGTTCGACCAAGCTTACGGTCAACCCACAACGAACAATCCAACCGGTCCCGCTACCCCGTCCCCTTTTTATCCCT
>DASYYL010000112.1:0-3836 GCA_035933915.1 Verrucomicrobiia bacterium | reverse complement strand
CGGAAGCGGCAACTGTAACCACGTTGAACGCGGCGAGCCTGCTTTTGGTGGCGGGGGCGCTCGCCGCCGGCCGCGAAATCATCGTTGCGGCCCGCGATCTGGTTGAGATCAGCCAGGGGGCGAGAATTTCTGACATTCTTCAGGCCGCGGGCGCCCGCGTGGTCAGCGTGGGCAGTGCTAACTGCGTTTACATTCATGATTACGCCCGAGCGATTACAACACAGACCGCCATGCTCATGCGCATTCGGGTTTCCAATATGGCGGCGTCGGGTTATGTTACCCACGTTGCAGGCCCCGAATTGGCCGCTCTGGCGCAGAAAAATAACCTTATCTATGTGGACAATCTAGGCGGTGGCAGTTTGGTGGATCTCACAGCTCGCGGGCTTGCCGAATGTCCAACGCTGCAACAAGGTCTTGCGGAAAACGCGCATCTTGTGCTGGCTAGCGGAGATAAAATCATTGGTGGACCCCAGGCTGGAATTATTGTGGGAAAAAAAGATTACGTTAATCGAATTTCTCACCATGTTCTGGCCAGGACGTGCAGGCCGGCTAAATTGACTCTTGCGGCGCTCGAAGCAACGCTGGCCGTTTATGTCGAGGGACGCGCGTGGGACGAAATACCGACATTGCGCCTTTTGGCCTTTGGCCCGGAAGACCTCACTCGCCGGGCAATAGCGATCGGAAAAGCCTTATCAGCCGCCGAATTAGAGACTGCCGTCATGGCCGACACCACCGAATGTGGTGGCGCGGTTTTGCCAGGTGTTCTTCTTCCCACATGCACTATCCGACTGAAACATCCGCGATTGACGGAAGATCAACTCTATGATGTGCTACTTGCACGAGGCGTCGTGGCCAGAAGAGCACAAGGCAAAGTTATTTTAGATCTTCGAAGTGTTCTTCCCGAGGACGATTCTCTGCTGTTGCGCGCCATTGTTGATTCCGCCGAACCGGCCGATCAGTGAGGGCACCTCAGAGGAATGCCAGCGACGTTGTAACTCCCAGCCGAATCCGATCCAAGTTTTGAAATCCGTTTTCAGAAACGGCTTCGGAAATTCCACTCTAATTTCTAAAGTATGCCAGGCATCGTCGGAATGATTAGCTTAAGACCGCCAGCGGACTGCCAAAGTCTGGTAGCGGCGATGGTTGCTGCGATGCAACATGAACCCTCTTATCTTGCCGGGACGTATTTCGTCCCGGAAATGGGGCTCTATGCCGGCTGGATCGCGCACGGAAATTCATTCGCCGCACGCAATCCCATTTGGAATGAGCAGCGTGACCTGGCTGTGATTATTTCGGGGGAATGTTTTTTGGATGCTGAAGCGGGCATTGAACTGAGGCGCAAAGGCCATGATCTTGGCCCCGAAAAATCAACCTGGTTGATTCATCTTTATGAAGAACAAGGCGAGCAATTCTTCGGCAGCCTCAACGGCCTGTTCAGCGGCTTGTTGATTGATAAACGGAAAGAAAAGGCTTTTTTGTTCAACGATCGCTATGGCATTGAAAGGGTTTATATTCATGAAACTCCCGATGCCGTTTATTTCGCCAGCGAAGCCAAGGCCTTGTTAAGTATTCTCGAGCGATTAAGATCATTTGACCCGGAAGGGGTCGCGCAATATCTGGCTGTGGGATGTACCCTGGAATCTCGAACCTTGTTTCGTGGCGTTGAAAATATGCCCGGGGCTTCCCTTTGGACCTTTCAAAACGCAAAATGTCATAAAGGCAAATATTTTTCCCCCGAAACCTGGGAAAGACAGACAGTGCTTTCCGTCCCCGAGTTTCACTCGCAATTTCAACAAACGTTCAAGCGGGTCATTCCTCGATACATAGAATTCGATTCGCGGCTTGGGATTTCGCTGACAGGGGGCCTGGACTCGCGAATGATTATGGCCTGTCTGCCGGAAACGCGCGAAAAATCCGTTTGCTTTACCTATTCGGGCGAGCGCGTAGATACACTGGATGCCCGGATTGCGAGAAAGATAGCGGCCGTATGCGGCCTGGAGCACCACTCACTTCATATTGGCCGCGACTTCTTTGCCGACTTCGCTCTCTTTGCGGACAGCACGGTTTACATTACGGATGGCTGCTTTGGGATTTTGGGGGCACATGAAATCTACATGAGCCGCCTGGCCCGGCAACTTTCTCCGGTGCGGTTGACCGGCAATTACGGCGGCGAAGTTCTTCGGGGAGTGTGTAACTTCAAGTCCGAGCCGCTTGCCTATAGTTTGGCAGATGCGGAATTACACCCCGCCATGCGCTCGTCAGTCGAACAGGTCGGCGAATGGAAGGATCACCGAACCACGTTTGCCGCGTTTCGCGAGGTACCATGGCATCATTTTGGGAACCTTCAGGCCGGCAGGTCCCAAATTGCATTCCGTACGCCCTATTTGGACAATGATATTGTGTCGCTGGCGTATCGAACACCAGAGAGCCTCCGATCCTCGCGGACGCCGGCTTCGCAACTGGTAAAGGAAAACAATGCCCGATTGGCGGCGATTCCAACCGATAGGGCAGATTTAGGCCATTCGCGTGGATTGAATGGATACTTCCGTCGTTGCGCCGCGGAAATTACTTTCAAGCTGGATTATGTGAATAACGAAGGTTTTCCCCCTTGGTTGTCCCCGCTCGATCCACTCGTGAACGGCGTTGCTTCCCGACTTGGATTGATTGGGTTACACAAGCATCTCCATTACCGACGTTGGTTCAAAGAAGCACTCGCACCGTTCGTCAACGGCGCGCTCGATGAGGCCTGCAAGCTCGGTAGCCCGCTGTGGAATACGGCTTTTCTCGAGAAAATGGCCGCTGATTGCGTCCGCGGGCGCGGAAACTACGTGCTCGAGATTAATGCCGTGCTCAGTCTCCAATCCCTTGAGCGGCAATTGTTCCGGAAACTGCCGAGTAAGCTGGAACCCTTGACTCATCGTTAGTCCGCGCAGCCTGCGCGGAATCGCGACAGGATCGAGAATTAACATTTATTAGCTTCAATCCAAAATCAGAGACGTCAATTCCATGAACCTCCTTATCGTCAAACTTGGCGCGACCGGCGATGTCGTTCGAACGACACCCTTGCTCGATAAATTTGTCGGGCGAATCACTTGGATAACCGCTGCCAAAAACCTGCCGCTGCTTGAGGGCTTTCATGAGGACGTCCGCGGTCTGCGTTGGGAAGAACGCCATTTGGCCGTAAACCAATGCTATGACCTGATTATTAATCTTGAAGATACAGTCGAAGCGGCATTGTTTGTCCAAAGCTTGAAATACGACCGTTTGTTTGGCGCGTTTGTGGAATCGGATAACCGGCTCTCGTACACCGAAG
Organism: Verrucomicrobiia bacterium; assembly: GCA_035933915.1. GTDB lineage: Bacteria > Verrucomicrobiota > Verrucomicrobiia > Limisphaerales > UBA11358 > UBA11358. The sequence continues at coordinate 523 of DASYYL010000112.1, read as the reverse complement.
ATTCGCGCGATTGGTTTGACTTAAGCCTCATCAGCCGTTTTGGCAAGCAGGTGGCTGACCGGATGAAGCTCGAAAACCGCAGGAGCTACCAAGACTTGATTTTTGGCGGCTTGGGCTTGCAATTCAATGGTGAACCGTACCGTCTCCCCGAACCGGCATGGACAAGGCTGGCTGGGGACGTTGCCATTGCTCCTGAGGCTGGACCAGTCTGGCCAATGAAGAATTGGGCCCACTATAGTTTGCTCAAGGAAAAGCTTGAATCGCGCGGGTTGGTCGTCAATGTACTCCCGCGGCGCGAGACGCTGCTGGAACATCTTGGAGACGTTCGAAAACACCGTTGTCTGGTCGGCGGCGACAGTTTGCCGATGCATTTCGCTCTCGGTACTGGCACGCGTTGTGTAACACTGTTCAACTGCACCAGCCCCTGGGAAATCCACGGCTACGGCCTGCAGCAAAAAATTGTTTCCCCGTTGCTGGCCGTATTCTTCTATCAGCGGGGATTGGACCTTCGTGCAACTACCGC
>DASYYL010000083.1:0-15013 GCA_035933915.1 Verrucomicrobiia bacterium | reverse complement strand
TGCCAGCGCATCGTCTATACCAGCACCGTCGGCTGCATCGGCCTGCCAAAAACGGAAAAGACCGTCATCGTTCCGGCCAATGAACTGCAAAACATTTCCGCCGAACAACTGACGAACCACTATAAACGCTCGAAATGGCAGGCCGAGCAAATTGCCGCCAAACTCGCGCGCGAGGGCGCGCCGGTGGTCATCGTCAATCCCAGCGCGCCGGTGGGTCCGCGCGACGTCAAGCCCACACCCACGGGCCAATTGATTGTGGACTTTCTAAATCGCAAATTGCCCGCATTCATCGAAACGGGATTAAATTGGGTCCACGTACGCGACGTGGCCGCGGGACATATTCTGGCCGCGGAAAAAGGCGGCGTCGGCGAGCGCTACATTCTGGGCAACGGGCAGGGGAATTGGACGATGGAAGAAACCTTGCGCGTATTGCAGGAAATCACCGGCATCCCCGCGCCGCGGATGAAAATTCCGCGCTGGATTGCGATGGCTGCGGGACACGTGAGCGAGACGATGGCCTGGGTGACAGGCAAACCTCCCAAAGTGCCGCTGGCCGGAGTGCGAATGGCCAAATACAAAATGTGGTTTGATTCGAACAAAGCCGTTACCCAACTGGGACTTCCTCAAACGCCGCCTAAACAGGCGCTAACAGAAGCAGTCGAGTGGTTTCGCGCGAATGGATATGTGAAGAAATGAAGCGGAGCATTCGGCGCGTGACCCTGCGGGAGTTCAATCTGAAATGATCGTCTCAAATCCAGCAGCCCGAAAGTGTCCATCGTTGGTGAATGCTTTGGAAATTCCAAGGCGCCGCATTATCGCAAACGATACGTGGTCCACAATTCCAGCATTATCAGCCTCACCGCGCTCGAAGGCCGCCCATGCAGCCAGCCAGTCCTCGTCGGTCGGCTTAATCAGACTGTGATTCAGGTCCATCTGCTTACGCAATCGGCCGACTGCGAAACGATATGGTCTTCGGGCGGCGGAATTGCCACATTCGAGCAAGACGAAACTGCTAGGGATTAAATCCGCCCGGCTTGCCAATAATTTGGAAAGAGAATCCCTTGCGGCACGATGCCACTGGTCGCTTTCATCCCAAACAGCTAATAGACCAACCGTATCCAAAAACACCGTCATGGCTGGTGCTCATCATGACGGGCAGCCACGTCTTGTTCGCCAGACCGATAACGCTCCTCCAAAATCGCATAACCGCCGTCCAGACGACCGGCACGACCCTCCAGTGGTGTAACCGGGCGCGGCTCAAACTCCACTTCCGTCCGCTCCGGCAGTTCGACCGTTTCCAACGGACGGAACACACCGCTTTCATAAACAGCGTGGATCGTTTTCATGCGTTATTTTTGCCACATCGGCGCGGATGCCAGTTACTTTTTCCAGACAAGTTACCGCAAAATGGAATCCTAAAAACGATTCTATTCAAAACAGTACATTTTCCACGAATTCCCTCAAGTGCTCCGGTTGCTTTCGCCGCTTGCGGGTTAATACGACCAAGTCGCGTTCGAAGCGACTTTGCATAGGCAAGCGGACCAGTCGTTTTTTTCGTCCGTACAAAGCCAGCGCCCGGATAGGGACAAAGCTCACGCCCATGCCGATTGTGATGATCAGGTAGGAATTATCGAGCTGAACGGAGGGCTCGACCTTCAAATGCGAGGCAGCCATCCATTTGCGCAACCGCTTCCCGGTATTCGTTTCTTCCGCGAACAAAAGCCAGGTTTGTTTGGCCAACCAGGAATTTACAGCCGACCCTGCAGTCGATTGATACTGCGTCGCCAGTTCAAACGGCGCAATCAGTGTGAATGCATCGTTAAAACGATGCGTGACGGCAAGGGTCCGCGGCAGTCGTGTTGAAGGGCATAATATTCCGAGGTCGAGTTCGTTCGCTTCGATGGCAGTTAGAATCTCCGCGTCGGTTTGATAGGAAACGGAGGATTTGTGTTTTGGTTGCTGCCGGAGATTTGCATGAAATAATCCCGGCAAATGCGCAAGGCTGACCGAGTGCGAAGCGGCCACGCGAATTTCCTTTTTTGCATGGGCGAAGTCTGAAGGAACTGATTCATATAACGCATTAATCTATTATACCAATGAATTTCTTTCAATTCCAGTTCTGTGAGAAATTCCCGGTGAAAAGGAAAAATCTATAGCAGACAAAATATAAAGAATCCGGAAAACGTTGCTGGACGGTTCTATGTGGATAACACGTGCATAGACTGTGACATGTGCCGCAATATCGCGCCGAAATGTTTCTCTCTATCCAAGGAGGGCAGCTATTCCTACGTTTATCGTCAGCCCCAGACTCCTGAAGAAATTGCGGAGGCCGAGGAAGCTCGAACATCATGTCCGGTGGAATCGATAGGAAAGACGGCCAGTGAAATGAATTAGAAAATCTTTCGGTGTTTGATATGCTGGCCGAAAATGAAGACCTCCCTTTTCGGCCCGGCGGCAATTTACCTATTTGTCGCGTTAAGCGTACCGATGATTCACGCGCAGGATTTTATTATCGGACCCGATTATACGAATGCGCCTGAGACGCGCGTGAATCCGGACGTTCCGAAGGGTGCTGTTTATCATTTCGTTCTGGAATCGGTGGACAGCAAATATTATCCGGGCCTCAACGGGCCATACCATCGCGACGTGTACGCTTATGTTCCGAAACAATACGTGAGTGGAACCGCCGCGCCGTTCATTGTGGCGCAGGACGGCAAGGGCTACACGAACCGATTACCGGTGGTGCTGGACAATTTGATTGCCGAGCATCGTGTGCCGATCATGGTTGCCGTGATGATTCAAAACGGCGGCGGCGATGGTCGCGGAAGCGAGCGCGGATTGGAGTACGACACCATTTCGGGCAAATATGCGGAATTTGTGGAAAACGAAGTGCTGCCGCAGGTCGAAAGCCTTTGCAAAGTGAAATTGACACACGACCCAAACGGACGCGCGACCATGGGCGGCAGTTCCGGAGCGGCGTGCGCTTTTACGATGGCATGGTTTCACCCCGACCTTTACCGCCGCGTGCTGAGTTACTCCGGCACTTTTGTGAACCAGCAATCGCCGCACAATCCTGCGTCGCCGCACGGAGCATGGGAATATCACGAGCATCTGATTCCGCAAAATGCCGCAAAACCGCTTCGCATCTGGATGGAAGTAGGCGACCGGGACCTGGGTTTCGACCGAGACGAGGCCTCGCTTCACAACTGGGTAATGGCGAATAACCGCATGGCGGCTGTTTTAAAGGCAAAGGGCTATGACTATCGGTACTTCTTCGCCAAAAACGCGGGACACGTGGATCGCAAGGTCGTTGGGCAGACACTTCCCGACGCTTTGGCGTGGTTGTGGGAGGGATACGCAAATTAAGAATTGAAACGCCATACTTTTAAAAATGAACGATAAACGGGCCGGCGGCGTATCTTCGCCCGGGCAATCGGCTCCAAACCCCAACGTGACCTCACGGTTGGACCGTCTTCCCTGGTGCCGGTTTCATACCGTCGTGACCATCGCGCTGGCGCTGGGCTGGATGTTGGACGCCTTTGAGACCAACGTGATCGGCAGCGTTCTTGGCCAGGTAACCAAAATGTGGCAGCTTACGCCCAATCAAGGCTCGTCCCTGGTCAGCGCGTGGGTATTGGGGATGCTGGTTGGCGCAATCGTCTTCGGATATTTTTCGGACCGCCTGGGGCGCAAAAAATTGTTCATTCTCACGCTCGTTTGGTACGCGGGATTCAGCGTCGTTACCGCGTTTTCCTGGAATTATGATTCTCTGCTGGCGTTCCGGTTTCTCGCCGCCCTGGGTGTGGGCGGAGAATACTCGGCCGTGACGGCGGCGATGGTCGAATTTATTCCCAGCAAACACCGCGGCAAAACAGCCGCATTGGTCCTCGCGGCTTTTCCAGTTGGCGGCATGATCTCAGCCGTCAGCGTCCATGAATTTCTCCTCATCTTTCCGCCAAACTTCGGCTGGCGGATGGGTTTTGGACTGGGTGCGCTCCTTGCTGGGTTCGGCTTGTGGGTTCGCTATGCCATTCCTGAATCTCCCCGTTGGCTGGCCATGAACGGACAGGCGGCCGAAGCGGAAAAGATCGTCAACCGGATCGAAGAAATCGCCGTCCGCCAATATGGCGCCGACCTGCCACCCGTCGTCGAAATCGCTCATTTCCGTCCACACAATCAACCAGGCGTGGGAGAGCAATTGAAAGAACTCTTTTCGCGGTACCTGGGCCGTCTTTTATTCGTGTGTTCCCTGAATTTCGCCCAGGCGTCGGTCGTGTATGGCATCTCCGCCGCACTCAGCGTTGTTATATTGCCCGCGGTCAAAGTCCCGGCGGAACAGATGCCGACATTTTATTTCATGGGCTATCTGGGCTCGCTGGCCGGCAGCCTTCTGGCGGCATATCTCCTTGATAAAATCGGGCGCAAAGTCACCATCCTCGGCGGCTATGTCCTCGTCACCCTGGCCGTGTTCAATCTCTATTTCGCATCGACACCCATGGCGGTGATGATTGGGAACATTGTGTTGATGTTCGTTCTGATTGGCACCTCGAACTCGTCGTACGTGGTCAGTTCCGAAGTCATGCCGGTAAACAATCGTGCCACCGGCCTGGGCATTTCCGTCGCCGTCGGCCGAATCGGCGCCTTTTTCGCCCCGATCTGGATGAGCACAATTTATTCGCAGACCCACAAAGCCGGGTGGCCGCTGCTCATCCTCACTGCCATGACCCTCCCCGGTCCCATCGCCGCGCTGGTCTGGTATTTTAAAGGCATCGAAGCCAATAATCGGCCGCTCGACGAAGTAAGCGGGGAGTCTCAATGATTTTCAAATCGCCCCAATGCCCTGAATCCTCGATTCCGCGCTTGCGTCATGGAGTGCGGCGGTGGCAACCCCAAAAGCTTTCGGGGGACACCGCTTTCGAATTGAGGGCGTCGTCCGGATCGCACGTCTTAATAGGTCCGAAAGCGGTGTCAAAGCCACCGCACTCCAAGACCATGCGGTGATTCGGATGATTTAGGGAAAACAGGAAATGCGAGGACGAGGACGATACGTCGACCGCATTTGACAAGTTCGGCCCCTCTTCGGATAGTATGGCGGGAGCCGAAAATAAAAACCGCACAAAGTGAAACAAATCTTTACTCCACTGGAACGCGACCCGCTTTGGTACAAGGCGGGTGTCATTTATGAAGTTCATGTCCGCGCTTTCTTTGACAGCAACGCCGACGGCACCGGCGATTTCCGCGGGCTGACGGAAAAACTGGATTATCTCCGCGACCTCGGCGTCACCGCCATCTGGTTGCTGCCGTTCTATCCCTCGCCCCTTAAGGATGACGGTTATGACATCGCCGACTACATGACCGTGCATCCGATGTATGGGACGCTGGCCGACTTCAAGATCTTCCTGCGTGAGGCCCATCATCGGGGCCTGCGCGTCATTACGGAACTCGTCCTAAACCACACTTCGGACAAACATCCATGGTTTCAACGCGCGCGCCGCGCCCCGGCGGGCAGCCGCTGGCGTGACTATTACGTTTGGTCCGATTCGCCTGAGAAATACGCCGGAACCCGCGTCATTTTCAAAGACACCGAACTTTCCAACTGGACATGGGACAGCGTGGCCAACGGTTATTATTGGCACCGTTTCTATTCGCATCAGCCGGATTTGAATTTCGATAATCCGGTTGTCCATCGCGAGATGTTCAAAGTCCTGGATTTTTGGTTTGGCATGGGCGTGGACGGCGTCCGCCTGGACGCCGTGCCGTATCTCTATGAGCGCGAGGGTACTGGCTGCGAAAATCTTCCGGAAACGCATAACTTCCTCAAAATCCTGCGCAAACACGTGGACGAAAAATATGGCGATCGCATGTTGCTGGCGGAGGCAAACCAATGGCCCGACGACGCCGTGGCGTATTTTGGCGGAGGCAAAGGCGATGAATGCCATATGGCCTTTCATTTTCCGCTCATGCCTCGGCTCTTCATGGCACTGCGAATGGAAGATCGCATCCCCATCGTGGACATTCTGCAACAAACGCCGCCCATTCCGGAAACCGCGCAATGGGCCCTGTTCCTGCGCAATCACGATGAACTGACCCTCGAGATGGTGACGGACGAGGAGCGCGATTACATGTATCGCATGTACGCCCACATCTATCAGGCGCGGCTGAATCTGGGCATCCGCCGCCGGCTCGCGCCGCTTCTGGGTAATGACCGCCGGAGGATCGAATTGCTCAACGCTCTCCTCTTTTCCCTGCCTGGCACGCCGGTCATCTATTACGGCGATGAGATCGGCATCGGCGAGAATATCTATCTGGGCGATCGCAACGGCGTTCGCACGCCCATGCAATGGAGCGCGGACAGAAACGCCGGGTTCTCTCGCGCCAATCCGCAAAGCCTTTATCTGCCCATCAATTTGGACCCGGAAAACCATTATGAAGCCGTGAATGTGGACGTCCAGCAGCGCAATCCGCATTCGTTGATGTGGTGGATGCGGCGGCTCATCACGTTGCGAAAACGCTGGCGCGCTTTCGGCATGGGCACGATGGAATTTATCCAGCCGGAAAATCGCAAGATTCTTGCCTGCATCAGGCGCTACCAGGACGAAACCATTCTCGTAGTCGCCAACCTGTCGCGCTTCGTCCAGCCGGTCGAACTGGACCTCAAGGCGTTTCAATCGCGCGTGCCCGTGGAACTGTTTGGGCTCACGGAATTTCCTGTGATTACTGACAAGCCGTATTTTCTCACGCTCGGCCCGCACGCTTTCTATTGGTTCTCCCTGGAGGCGAGGGTTGCGGCGCAAGTCCAGGCAGTCGGATCACCCGTCGGTCCCGGCGCGCGCCCGTTGTTCAACGTGGGCGCGGACTGGCAGGAAATTTTTAGCGATTACCATCAAATACAGTTTGAGCGCGCGCTCCAGACGTGGCTGGTTTCACGGCGTTGGTTCGCCGGCAAAGCCCGCACCATCAAAGGAGTCCATGTCCGGGAATTGATTCCCGTTCCGCTCGGTGACTCGGAGAAAGCCTTTTTTGCGTTTATTCAGGTTGAATACACGCAAAGCGAACCGGAAATTTATCTGCTCCCGATCGCCTGCGCGTTCGGGAAACAAATGGACGCAATTTGCGGTGATTGGGCGCCCCTGGTCATCGCCCGCGTCAGTGTCAAACCGCCCGAAGCCGACGGCGTGCTCTATGATGCCATCGCCAACAAGGATTTCTGCCGGGCGTTGCTTGAGCTCATCGCGGGCCGGCGCGGATTACAGGGCAGCCAGGGCGCGGCCACGTCCATGCACACAAGCTATTTGCGTCAATTGCGCATCGCCGGTTCATTGAACCTCGAACCGTCGGTCAGCAAAGCGGAACAAAGCAACTCATCGGTCCTGTTCGGCGATAAACTGATACTCAAATTATTCCGTCGGCTGGACCAGGGAGAGAATCCCGAATTCGAAATCAGCCGGCTCCTCACGGCGACACGGTTTCCGTATTCGCCGCCGCTCGCCGGCGCGCTGGAATATCAGGCAGACCGCGAAGAACCCATGACCCTGGCCGTGCTCAGTTCGTTTCTGCCTAAAAGCAAAGACGCCTGGGAATTTACACTCGATACGTTGAGCCGATTTTACGAGCGCGTCGAAAGCCTGCCGCACGAAAAGCGGCTGGCTCGCGTTCCAACCGTCCCGCTCGACAAGCTAGCCGCAGCCGGCCCGCCGCCTGAGGCCATCGAGATGATCGGCTCTTACGTCGAAAGCGCAAAGATACTGGGCCAACGCACGGCCGCCATGCACCTGGCCTTGACCGCCGACGCCATGGACAAACGATTCGCGCCCGAGCCATTTTCCCCGCATTTTCAGCGCGGCTTGTTCCAATCCTTGCGCAATCTTACCCGCCAGAATTTCCAGTTGCTCGCCAAACGCCTGCCCGCGCTTCCCCCGGACGTCCAGGCCATTGCCGACAAAGTCATCGCGCTGGAAACGGACATCCTGAAACGATTCAGTGGCGTCTACTCACGCCGGATCGACGCCTGGCGGACGCGCCTGCACGGCGATTATCATCTGGGCCAGGTGCTTTACGACGGCAAGGATTTTTGGATTATTGATTTCGAAGGCGAACCATCGTTGTCCATCAGCGAACGCCGTCTCAAGCGCCCGCCGATGGCCGACGTGGCCGGGATGATGCGCTCATTTCATTACGCCGCCCAGGCCGCATTCCTCAAGCAAATCGAAAGCGGCGGCGCGAATGTCGCGCAGACCGAGACGCTCACCGGCTGGGCGCAATTCTGGGCGCGTCACGTCTCCGCCATCTTTTATCGCGCGTACCTGGACGCGACAAAAAGCTCCACGTTCCTGCCCCGCAAAGACGAAGACGTCCATTTGCTGACAAACATTTTCCTCCTGCGCAAAGCCATCTACGAACTCGGTTACGAACTCAACATGCGCCCCACCTGGGTCAAGATTCCGCTGTTTGGCATACTGGAATTAATGTCGGGCTGACCGGAAATCGGATTAGTGGATTGGTAGATAATTGGATTGTTGGGGAATCATCCTCATCCTCGCCTTTCTGACAATTCGAAGTTCGGCGTTCGGCGTTCGTTTTTCGATGTTCCCGATTGACCGCCTACACTCCCTTAATCCACTTCCGATCTTCCCACACCGCCTTCAGCGACGTGAGATTTCGCGAGTCGAAAACATTTTTAGCGGCCCCGGCAAGATTGCCCTTCTTCAAATTGTTCCAAGCGTCGCTTGCGCTTACGGCCACAAACTGCAACACGCTCGGGTCGCGGTAACAGTCAATCATGCAGCGCGTGCAACCGTCGCGAATCAGCTTCGACTCATTCCAATCCCACACTTTGCACATCGGCTTTTCCCAAAAGTGACAGCGATACAAATCGAGATTCCAATCCAGGTAAAAATATTTGTACCCGCCGAGGCAGCCGAACTTTTCCTTTTCGCCGCGCAAATGCCGCTGCATTTCGTCCAGCGATTCCGAGGGATTCACGACCGGAAATCCGCTGCGCTCTTTCATCGTCTTGATTTTGCCGAACAGCGCGATGAGTTCGTCCTTGGAATAATTCACCAAACCACTGTCGCTGAAACTCAGGTAACTACTGGCGAGCGCCGTGAGTGGATAACTGAACGTGCAGCTGGTGAACCCAAGCGATTCCAGAAACCCGGGTAATTTTTCATAGTCCTCGATCAATCGGCTCGCCGTGATGCTTGCGGTCGTCTGGATGCCCACGGAATGGAAATACTCGTTGGCGCGTTTGATTTTTTTGCAGACATCCGGCAGGCCGCGGTTTTTCTCATGCTTCGCGATTTCATGGGCGTCAATGGACATGATAACGCTCGTGAGCCCGTCGTTGGCTAGGTTGCGCATGTTTTCATCGTTCCACAATCCGCCGTTGGTGCAGATCATCGGGTGAATCCCGCGCTCCGCTGCGTATCGCGTCATCGCCCGCAAATCGCGATGCACCATCGGCTCGCCGCCTACGAACAGGAGATAACCGATGTGATTTTTGACGGCCACATCGACGGCCAGCTTCGCTTCGTCAAAGGTCACGCTCCGGCGCGCACGCGGATCGAACTTGGACCGGGCGAACCCGCAGAAATCGCAATCGGCATTGCAGATATTCGTGATGGCAAACTGCAAATAGCCCGGGCCGCCGTGGTCCAGGACCTCGCGAAAAAGTTGGAACCCGCTTTTTTTGGGCCGCGCCACCGGCTGCGAAAAGTCACGGGCCGCCGACGGCGAATAGGATTTCGCCTCGGGCGCTGCTGCGATGGCCGGAGTATCATTCATGCAAAGTCAGACATTGTGGCGGGGGTAAATGTTACGGGCAATCTTCTTTTCAGCCCGGAAACGATTGGCGTGTCATCCTCCAATAGTACATCCGAAAGATTCTACAACGGTTTTGACTTTGCGCAATGGACTTTCTTTCCGTCCGGCATACCCCTACCGGCGATCTGTCTGAAGCGGTTAAACAATGAGGAAGGCAGGAAATCAGGAAAATGTCTCGCTTGGTCGCTTGCGTCATGGAGTGCGGTGGCAAACGAAGGGCGACCCCGCTTTCGAAGTCACGCCGATATTCGGACCGAGCGCCTCGTCCGATTCCAAAGCGGTGTCATCCCGATGCATCGGAACACTTCAAGACCATGCGATAATTCAGCTCCTCCTCCGGATTGAACCTCCCGTTCATTGACCCAATCAATGTTCTTCCAAATTTATCAATGGACGCTTTATCGACGGGAACCTTTATCTTGCCTTTGTCTGCGACAAACTGAAATATCCGGTAAACAATGAGCAATCCAAAGGCGTGCTGTCCGAATTGCAAACATGAGGTTGATTGCCTTATTGAAAGGGGTTCTCTGTTTTGCCCGGATTGCTGGAATGAGTTGGAACAGCCTGAGACTGGCGGCCCGCCAGGAAGGCTCGAATTTTTTCTAAAGTCCATGCGCGCGGTTTTCATCACTACTCCCGTCGGCGCCGGCGCGAAAACGGACGCCGTCCCGCTCGCCCAATTGCAGGAACGAATCCAGGGCGTCATTGATCGCAAAGGCAAAATCGAAATCCTCCAGCTCTCCGGCGGCGAGCCGACCCTCCATCCCGAGTTTTTTGAACTGCTCCGCTGGCTGCACGCCAATCCCGGCATCGATTACGTGCTGTTGAATACCAACGGCGTCCGTATCGCAAACGACGATAATTTTTCAGGCGAACTTGCCAAAACATTTCGTTACGGAAAATTCCAATTGTACCTGCAATTCGACGGCCCGCAGGCAGCCGGCCAAACATTTTTGCGCGGCGCGGATTTGCGCGCGACCCGCGAGCGTTGCCTCGACCGGTGCCGGGAAATGAAACTCCCAGTCACACTCGCGATGACCGTGACCCCGGAAAATCTCCCGTTCCTTTGGCAGGCAGTTGATTTCGGCCTGCGTTGGCCAAACGTCCGCGGCATTGCGTTTCAGCCGATGTTCAGCAGTGGTCGAATTCCACAATCGAATACAAACCGCCTCAACACCGCCGACGTCATCCTCGCTGCTGTTTCGCAATCGGACGGCAAGCTGCGGTTCGACGATTTTACGCCATTGCCCTGCGGCGACCCCAATTGCGCGACCATCGGTTATTTGCTCAAGGTGGGCGGAGAGATCCGGTCCATCAGCGATTTCGTCGATTTTAAAAATGTGCAGGGATTTCTCGGCACAAAAATTCGATATAAACTCGAAGACCTGATGAAATGCGGCTGTGAATCCGAGCCGCTCGGCGAATTGCTCCGGCAATTCGAGTTGGACGAATCTCACACGTTTCGCCTGTTCATCAAGCCCTTCATGGACGCCGCCACGTGGGACGAAGACCGCATTGACCGTTGCTGCACCCATGTGATCCGCTCCGACGGAAAACTCGATTCGTTTTGCCGCTATTACTCGGGTTTCGAGGATTCAAAAACGCAGACCTTTCTATGAATCGCCTCCGGAGCGCGGCTGTGTCGAAGACCAGCCGCAGCGCGCCGAAACTTTCGGGAACGCTGCGGCTGGCGCCCCTTTTCCCCGCACACAGCCGCGCTCCGTGCGTTAGCCGGGTCATCGTCCCATCGTCATAAATTAATAATTTCATGAACTGGCCACTCGTCCATTCCACCGGCTACGGCTGGATGATGCTTGCGGGAATTTTTGTGAGCATCATTCTCTGGTCGCGTTTGGCCCGGCGCGATGAACGGCTTGTCTTCATCTACATCTCCGCGCTTGTTTCCGCATTCATCGGGGCGAAACTCGTTTACCTGGCGTCGGAAGGCTGGCTGCACTGGCACGACCCAAATCGCTGGATCATTCTTGCGACCGGCAAATCCATTACCGGCGCGCTGCTCGGCGGCTATGCCGGCGTCATCATCGCCAAGCGCCTGCTTGGCTACACGGCAGCCACCGGCGATTGGTTTGCCATTATAGTGCCGATTGGAGTGATGCTCGGCCGAATCGGATGTTATTTAAACGGCTGCTGCCTGGGCCGCGTCTGCCAACCAGCCTGGTTCACCATCGCCGACGCCCACGGCGTCCAGCGCTGGCCGGCCGTGCCTGTGGAATTTCTGTTTAACGCCGTCATGCTCTACATCATTCTCCTCTTTCGTTTGGCACGGATTGCGCCAGGCCAGCTCTTTCACATTTACCTGATTACGTACGGCCTTTTCCGTTTCTTCCACGAATTTCTCCGCGATACGCCGACGATTGTGGGTCCCCTTTCCGGCTATCAATTCGCCGCCCTCGCCGTCGCCGCAGTCGGGGCGATTGGATATGTCCAGCGCCAGGGCGAATTAAAAAGCAAGAATCGACAGTTGGAAATCGGGCAAAACGTTCAGGTTTAACACCTCATTCAAATTGGGTATTGCCAGGCGTGGCAACTGATAACATCTTGCCGCCGTGACGACCATTTCAATTAAGATGCCCGAGGCGATGCTCCGCGAAATCGAGCAGGAAGCCGAAACCCGGCGGGTCGGCAAGTCAGAGTTCATTCGCGACTGCCTTGATCGCGCGCTTCGCCGGGGCAAAAAAACAAAAAAGTCCGCTTCCTGTCTCGACCTGATGGGCGAGTCCGTCGGATCCATTCGGGGCCCGCGCGATCTTTCCACCAACCGCCGTCATCTAATTGAAACTGTCGCCCATGCCAACCTGAAATAACCCCGAATCTTCTTATGGCTTACATTCCCCTTCTTGAACCGGAATTTGCTTCGCCAAAGGCAAAAATCGTTGCGGTTGCGTCCTTGACAGCAAGCGTCCTGAGGACGAGTTTCATTGATGAGGTTAATCGCAACAACGGGAAAGAACTGGCAAAAACATGCCTGGGAAATGGCCAAAAGGGGCACGGACTTTGAAGTCGTTGCAGTGAATTCACAGCACATCCTGTTCATTCAGGAACTTTGCGCAGCTTACAAATGCAAATTTAGAAATATTGGCAACCGGCTGCAACTGTTGTTCCAGAGACCCGCTCGATAGGAACATCACCTTTGAACCACGGAGATAGATCGCGCCGTTGGCGCTTATTCGTTCTCGCCGCAATGAACATGAGGCGTTGCCCCATGCTGGTATGAAACGGGCCGTTGGCCCAAAATAAATCAGCGCCAAAGACGCGTCTCCATACTAGCCTGGGGCAACGCCCCAGAAATCGCATAAAAATCCAAAGGGATGAGGACCCGACCTTCGCTCAGAAGCAGCTACGGTGGGGAGGCCCGTCTTCGTCTGACTACGACGCGGCAAGCGATCCCTTGGGCCCAACTTTAGTAAAATTATTATGCTGGGGTTTTGCGGGCTAAAGCTCGCTAAACGAAATGCTAAATTTAAAATTTAGAGGTCTAAAATGACGCGCTTTTGCTGGGAAATTCACAGACTCGAGCTAAAGTTGCGAATCGGTACTTTTTGGAAAAACGCTTAAATTCATGGGGGCCGAAATTTAGGGGTGGTTAAGTTTCGCGCCGGTCGTGGCAACTCGGAAAGCTCCTTCACGGCTTGCTTCACTTAAATTCAACGACTTGCGATGCAGTGCAGCAATGGGAAACGCCATTGCAATCCATTAATAGGGACGCTCGGAAAGATTCGCGTCAGGACTGGCCAATTCATCTGCGTTCATCTGCGGATGTCTTCACCCCGACAAATTTTACTGACATTTCCTGCCATTGTGTTAATTTTCAGTGCTTTTTAGCACCGCATTTGTCCGGTGGTGTAATGGTAGCACAATGCCCTTTGGAGGCATTTGTCATGGTTCGAATCCATGCCGGACAGCCAATTGAAAATCGCAGCCTAACCCACTGAAAACAGGCCATTTCTCACTGGTTTTCGCCTGTAATTATACCGCTTTTCGCTCCATCAAATCAAGACCAGAATTGAGCGAAAACGCGTCTTTACCTGACAGTTTATCCCTTTCCTTTTATTGTGTTCAATCGGAAACACGCTGCCTGAGGGCACGGCGGACTCGCCAACAAGCATTGCAAGCTCAAATAAAAAATTCCTCCTTTTCTCATCTGACCAGCCATAAAACGGATCGTCCGGTTTGGTGTTTGCATTTTTTCTAAATTCTCTGTAGTGGAAAAATGGGGCGTCGTACTTTTCTAATATTTTCCTCCATCTACCACCAAACTTTTCCCAGTGCCCACGGGAATCAATCAAGCCAGACAAAACAATCATGTCGGCTCCATCGTGGGTTTGTGCTGCTTTCATCCGCATATACTTTCAGCATCACAAAACGGCCTCGGAAAAGTTTGATGCCCACTCTCTAAAAGAGACGGCAGTTCTTTTGTATTCGACCGAATCATAACGCGTCCCCCTATCGTGAATCACGTATATAATTACCGTAATTTGATTTCAATAACGTTGCGTCGAAATTGGGAAATCATGCGGACAGTCACAGGCGCTCGAATTTTTTAACAAAATCCACAAGTGAAATTCTCATCGCGTTGCAGATCTCACGCAATTCAACCAAGTCCAGCCGCCGCTCACCACTTTCATATTTTGAGATAAACGATTGCGGACGGCTCAACCTCTTTGCCAGTTGGGACTGGTTCAGTCCTGCCTCGGTGCGTATTTGACGTAGCAGATTTTGCAGCTTCTCTTGCCCTTCGCTGAGAATGGATTTCGGCATCGGGCATAAGCAATAAACACTGTTGACAAATATCCCAAAATGGGATAATTGGCGTTTCTGTTGTGAAAATCCTTTTTCAATTCAACCGCACTCAATGGCAATGAAAAGGGTTGAGAATATGGAAACACAACAATGGCAATTAACCGTCTGCGAAAACGGGGACATTTTCGTTGCACATCTAGAGCCTCCACGGTTCACCGTGCAGATAACCGTGATGAATTCCACCCGGACGAAAGAACACGCTTTTTCATGCTCACCGAGCCCAGTGGGAGTAAGCGGTGAGTTAACCACCCCCTTTTGGGGAGGCTGGGCCCGTGGTAAAAACGGGGGCGATGAGTACCAAACCTTCTATTGGCCGTCGCCAAGCCCAGGCGGCGCGACGGGAACAACTGCTGGATGAGTTTGAGCGTAG
>DASYYL010000080.1:0-22481 GCA_035933915.1 Verrucomicrobiia bacterium | reverse complement strand
AAAGGCTGCAGCCTTACCCGAAGATGATTTTGCAGGGACTTCCGGCGTTTGAGATTTTGCCACCTCCGATAACAGTTCCGCCGGCTTTGGCTCCGGCAACTGCGCGGCGGATTTTGGAATTTGCGCCTTTAAATTTTGCGCCGGAAACTCTTTAGCCGGCGGCAGGGAAAGTTTCCGCAATGTGTCCGGCGAAACGATCACGTGCCGGTCCCCATGGGCTTTCAGGCTTTCGAGATGGCGAATGGTGGCGCCCAGCAATTCATCGTATATGGCAGGCATGGGGTTCGGCTTATTTGACGTTTAACTCGCGTTGAATGCCGAATTTTTCAATCCGTTTTCGCAACGTGGCGCGGGTGATTCCGAGCAATTTAGCCGCAGCCACCTGGTTGTCGTTTGTTTCCTTGAGCGCCTGGATGACCAATTCGCGTTCGACGGCGGGAATAATTTTCAATTTCGGCTCGCGCTTGGCCCATTGAAACAATTGCCGGGCCAGGCCCGCCGCGTCATCCGTTGCTGCGGTCGCCACGACCGCGGCAGGTGCGGCGGCGGTGCCGGTGATTTCCGGCGGCAAATCGGTAAGCAGGATCGCGTCGCTCTTGGCCATTACATGCGCGCGCCGAATGGCATTTTCCAGCTCGCGCACATTGCCCGGCCAATGAAATTTCTCCAATGTCCGGATGACCGTCGCGGCGATGGATTTCGGCGGTCGCTGCTGTTCGCGTCCGATTTTTTCCAGGAAATAGTTTACGAGCAACGGAATGTCTTCCCGGCGATCACGCAGGGGCGGGACCTGGATGCGCACCACGTTCAGCCGATAAAAAAGATCTTCGCGAAATTGTTTCGTTGCCACCGCCTGCTCGAGCGGCTTGTTTGTAGCAGCAATCACTCGTACGTCCACCGTAATGGGTTGGTTGCCCCCCACACGCTCGAATGTTCCACTCTGCAGGACGCGCAGAATCTTTGTCTGCGTCGCCGGGGTCATATCGCCGATTTCATCCAGAAATATTGTGCCGTGACTGCATTGCTCAAACTTTCCAATACGCTGGCCGGTTGCCCCGGTGAAAGCGCCGCGTTCGTGGCCGAATAATTCACTCTCCAGCAACTGTTCCGGAATGGCCGCGCAATTGACCGCCAAAAATGGCTGCTCATTTCGATTGCTGTGATGATAAATGGCGCGGGCAACCAGTTCCTTGCCCGTGCCGCTCTCGCCGGTAATGAGCGCAGTGGCGTCGCTCGCCGCGACCTGGCCTATGAACTTAAACACCTGTTGCATCGGCTCACTGCGCCCGACGATGCCCAGTTCGTAATCTTCCGACTCCAGCAGCGGCTGATAGGAGACCACTTGCTTCATGTCGCGCGCCGCCTTGAGAGCATTGGCAATCAGCTCCTTTATTTTGACCGCGTCAAATGGCTTGAGCAAATAGTCATACGCCCCAAGTTTCATCGCTTCGATGGCGGTTTGTGTCGTGCCATAGGCAGTCATCAAAATCACCAGCAGCTTGGGATTGCCGGCCCGAATTTTGCGGAGCGTCTCCAAACCATTGATGCCACCCATACGCACGTCCATGAGCACAAGGTCAGGCTTAAATTTGGGAATGATCTTCAGCCCTTCTTCGCCCGATGGCGCGGCCGCCAATTCAATTTCCGGGGAATCGAAAATCCGCTGGAGTGAATACCGCACATCCTCTTCGTCATCGATCAATAGCAATTTGCTCATCCACGGATAAAATAATGAATTATCTCTGAAGACGAAGCGAATTTTTGTGTCCTCGTCTTTGCGCCTTTAGTGTTTCCAATCATCAACCAACTCGAAACCGTTTCAACATTTCAACGCTTCAACGAATCACGAACCTATTTCCGCGCTTGAAACCTTCTGTCCAAACCTCGACACTTCGCCCATGCGTTTTATCAGCAATGTCATCGAAAAGCTGCAACGGCATCCCAAACGGGTTGTTTTTCCTGAAGGCGAAGAAGTCCGCATTCTTCGGGCAGCGCGCCAATTCTATGCCCTCCATCTCGGCGCGCCGATTGTTCTGGGTAACGAGGCCAAAATCAGGGAAATTGCTTCCTCCGCAAATATTTCGCTCGACCACATCCGCATCATTAATCCGGCAAGCAGTGAAGATCTGGAAAATTTCGCCCGCCGCTTTCACGCCTTACGGCGCGAAAAAGGCATGCGCGCCACCGAAGCCCGTGAAGCGATGCTGCAGGCCAATTATTACGGGGCGATGATGCTGGCAATGCACCAGGCCGACGGCCTGATTTCCGGCGCGTCGCACACCACCGGCAGCGTTCTGCGTCCGCTCTTCCAGATTATCAAGCTCGCCCCTGACATTCAGACGGCTTCCTCGTGCATGGTTATGGAGGTGGAGGATTCATCCATCGGCGAAGCCGGCGTACTATTCCTGGCCGATTGCGGTGTCATTCCCGACCCGAATGTGGAGCAACTCGCGGACATCGCGGTTTCTACAGCGCGACTTGCCCGACATATGCTCGGCGTCCGGCCGCGCGTGGCTTTGCTCTCCTTTTCCACCAAAGGCAGCGCATCTCATCCGAGTGTCGGCAAAGTCCAGGCCGCAACTGCCCAGGCCAAACGCAAAGCCGAACAGTTGCGAGTCGAAGCCGACTTTGAAGGCGAACTGCAGGTGGATGCCGCGCTGGTTCCGGAAATTGCCGAACGAAAACTCAAAGACAGCCCGGTGGCGGGGCGTGCGAACGTCCTGATCTTTCCCGATCTTAATTCCGGCAATATCGCCAGCAAACTTGTCCGCGTGGTTGGCCGTACGAATGCCTACGGCCAGGTCCTGCTGGGACTAAACCGTCCCGCCGCCGACGTTTCGCGCGGCTCCAATGCGCATGACATTCTCGGCGTCGCCGCCATTGTCGCTGTCCAGGCTACCGATTACCAGAAACTCTATCCGGGTGCGGACGAACGGCTGCCCGGCGAATAAGGACTGCCAATGGCCGCCGCGTTTTCGTTTTCAGCGATGGGTGACCTGATGCGTGCGGCAACACGCATCGCCGGCCATCGTTGGTCCATACTTGGCGCAACGCGCAACACGCAGCACGAACTCCGAACCGCTTCAACGCTTCAACGCTTCAACGAATCACGACGCGAAGTATGAACACCGACACTCCCCGGGTTTTCATTGCCGCTACCCGTCAAAACGACGGCAAGACGACGACGTCGCTCGGACTCATCGCCGCACTACAGGAGTTTTTTCCACGTGTCGGCTACATCAAACCCGTTGGCCAGCGCTTCGTGGAAATCGAGGACGAAAAGATTGACGAAGACACGGTCCTCATGGATGCGGTCTTTACGTTAAATTGTCCCCTCGTTGATATGAGCCCGATCGCCGTCGAGCCGGATTTTACGCGAAAATATCTCCAGGCGGCCAACAACGACGCACTTGTCAAAAAAATCCAAAAGGCCTTCGACCGCGTCGCCTGGGAAAAGGATTTTGTTCTGTGCGAGGGCAGCGGCCACGCCGGCGTCGGCTCCGTATTCGATTTGTCCAATGCCCGCGTCGCCAAATTGCTCGACGCAAAGGTCATCATTGTTTCCCAGGGCGGCATCGGCAAGCCGATTGATGAAATATCGTTGAACCAGGCGTTGTTCGAAAAAGAAGGCGTCGAAATCATCGGCGTCATCCTCAACAAGGTGTTGGGCGACAAGGTTGACTACGTCTCCGATTTCGCGCGCCGCGGCTTGAAACGCAAGGGGCTCGAATTGCTCGGCGTTTTGCCCTACAAGCGAATGCTCAACAATCCATCCATCGAATTGATCCGCGAGGAACTCGGCGGTGAACTGTTGAATCCGACCGCAGACCTGGGGACACTTGTGGACGACGTAGTGGTGGGCGCCATGAGCGCGCAAAACGCCATTAAGTTTTTCGCGCCCGGCACCCTCCTCATTACGCCGGGCGACAGAGAAGACATCGTGCTGGCCGCGTGCGCCAGTCTCGAAATGCATGAAAGCCCCAGAATGGCCGGTATCATTTTGACCGGAGGCATGCGCCCGAGCGAAAACATCCTGAAAATTGTTCGCTTTATCCAGGCGCCATTCATGCTCGTCAAAGAGGACAGCTACCAGGTCGCGTCCAAAGTGAACAATCTCATCGTCAAAACTCGCCCCTCCGATTCCGAAAAAATTTCCCTCATCCGCGATATCGTGGCCAAAAATGTGAATGTCAAACGAATCATCGAATCTCTCGACCACAAAGCGTGAGTCCAGGTAGAAGTTTCGCGACGTCCAATCTACTGCGGCGTAATTTTTATAACACACGTTACCGGCACAAATGCTGCCTTGACCGACGCCACGAGCGCGTCACGCTCCTCTTCAGCCTGTCTCACGACGCCGTCCGATTGTGCAACCAGAGCCGACCCTGAAAGATTGCTTTTGCCATGAAACATTTCTTTGATTTCCCTGGTTTCGAACGCCTGTTTACTTGCAATAGCTGAGTCCACTTTGGCGAATGCCGCGCTGAACGGATTTTCAGGAAATTCCATCGCCAAATTGATGCCGCCGGCGAGCTGTTCCGCGGTAAACGTCTCACTTTCGTCTCCCCATGACACCCGATAATTCGGAGCTTCGGCATTTTTCACAAACAACATTACCCGGTTCAATCGCTGATTGAATGGCACAAGCGTCATTCCTGAGCGAATGCTGTCATTCGTGGATACACTGTCCTGCCCGCAAATCGGATACGATTTGGCCGCCAATCCAGCCGGTTCACAGGCACAAAACGGATAACGCGAGCTTTCAATCGTGAACGCTCCGTCTCCAGTGGAGATCACTTTGTGTCCGTCTGAGACCTTAATCTTATTCCGCTTCAAATCGATCGTGAAAGTCCCTACATCTCCGGGCAGTCCCATCGCCGTCAAAAATGCGTAAGCCATAATTAAATGGCCCGACCAATAAGGATGCACGCCGTCCCGGCCGGGGATGGCGTAATCCGGGCCGTATTCCTGCCGTCCGGTGAAATCTCCAGTGAGCATCGGCCAGAAGACATCGGCAAAGCGCACCCGCTCTTTCCTGGCCAGCCCGATATCGATATTTCGAAAGTCACATAAACTTAGGTTCAAATCCTGCAGGGTGTACCCCGGCGTTTTTTCCCACCACGGAACCTTGCTCACGCAGCCCGGTGAACCCAAAATGACCCTCACATGATGCGCTTTAAATGCATCGATGACTCCCTTCGAATTCTTATAATAATCCTGCCCGATACCATCTTCATACGACCGGTATTCAAAATCGTTCATGCCATAACACGTCGTTGCAATCGTGGGTTTAAAACGCAGGCAGTCATTCGTCATTCGCCCTAGAAATTGCCATGCCTTCTCGCCGCTCCAGCCGTATTGCCGCACAGAAATATCCAATTGCGGCGCACACATCGTCAAATAGTCCTCAATAATGCGCGAATACATCCTTTGCTCAGTGATGGAATCGCCGCAAATTGCCAGGCGATCTCCCTTCTTTAAAATTAAACTCGAATATTCCGGCGCCTTTAGCGGTTCGAATTTTGGAAACGAAGCATCGTCAGGTTTTGATTCCAAATCCTTCGATGCCGCAGCCGAATAAGCTGCCAAACCGATTAATACGATAAGTAGGAAACGCATAATGGCCGTGACTGTCCAGTAATAGAGGCTGCATGTAAATTAAAATAATTCTGCGGCCGCAGCGGACTCTCAAGCTCTCACGTTCTTATCTTCCATAAGGCGCCGTGGCCAGGCCAACATTCCGGTCACCTGCGCCATAATGCATCCACCACTGTCCATCGTGCAGAAGAATGCTGTTCATCCAAATGCAATTTCTGAAAGTTCCGCTCTCGTAGCTTTCCGTCGGTTTCACGATGCAATCGTCCAGTTGCGCAACCTTTTCCGTGAGGCTCGATTTGGAAAACAACATCTCCGAGATGGCGTAAAACCATTTGCCCTTGCCGTTTAGAGTGCCGGCGATGAATACAACGATATTGCCGCGTTGATTCCTTGAATAGTCAGTGACGGCAATACACGGTTCGTAGGGCGCGGTCCAACCCGCCGGGAATTTTGGGTCAATCCACGTGATCGGCCCCCAGTGGATTAAGTCTCGGGAATAGCACACACCCAGTTTGCTGTCGCCGGTGTACATAACGAACTTGCTTTTGATTTTGACAGGGCTACCCACTGGATCTCGCACAATTGCGCCATTCTTTGTGCCGGTCTCAATAATCCCAAGCTTGTTCCAGTGAATGCAATCGCTCGAGGTGGCTTCGCAAAGGCAGATCTTCCCGGAATGAGCATTTAAATTGCCGGTGTAAAATGCGTAATACATTCCACGATACTTGACCAGTCGCGCATCTTCGCATCCGTATCTCGATTCAAATGGCTCATTGGCATCAATGGCCGGGTCGGCATTGCGCAGAAAAGTTACGCCATCCAGGCCTTCAGCGTAGCCGATTCGTGAAAGCGTTCCGGTATCCGGGCCGCTTTTGATATTCTCCTGTCCTCGATAAAGCATTCGAAACCGGCCCTTGTCAAAAATGACTCCCGGATTATAGACGTTCCAACCTTCCCAGCCTGTTCCATCCGGGCGGAGAATAGGATTGCAGCCATATTTGACGAACGGTCCGATAGCCCAGGCCGGCCAATGGTTTTGCACTCCAACCGTAAAGACAAAGTTGCTCGAACTAATTTCATCACCTGAGGCCGAAGCCTTTACGAACCAATGATGCATTCCACGGGGCAGGGGAGTCTGAACCGCATAGCTCATTACTGGAACCGGAGCGGCGGTAACCCGAGCAACGGATTTATCATCGACGAAAATCTCGTAGTGATTGGCGCCCACGCTCGATTGCCAGAATAGCATTGGCCGGGAAACTTCGAATTGGTCGCCATTCCTCGGAGAACAAAGTGTGACCTCGCTCGAATTCGCTCGCGCCGGAACCAGGGTCAGCGAAAGTATTAAGGTGAAGATAGAGGCTTTCAAAACTGTTTAGGCGGGTCTTCTATCTGCCATTCTTCATCACTTCTTTCGCAATCGCCGCCACGCGAGCAGGCTCAAAGCCAAATTTTTTCTGGAGTTCTTTAAGCGGCACCGATGCGCCAAAGGTTTGCATCCCGATGACCCGGCCGGTTGAACCGACATAACGTTCCCATCCAAAGGTCGACGCCTGTTCCACTGCTACGCGGGCGGTCAAACCGGGAGGGAGCACGCGATTCCGGTATTCCGCTGATTGATTTTCGAAGATATCCCAGGATGGCATGAAAACAACACGGGAACGGAGGCCTTCACCCGTTAAAAGTTCGTGCGCCTCCACAACGAGACTGACTTCACTGCCGGAGGCAATCAATATGACCTCCGGGTTCGCTCCTGGGGCGTCCGCCAGGATGTATGCGCCTTGGGCAACGCCTGCTGCCGGCGAGTATCTCTGCTTCGGTCGAGAGTCGGCAACGGCTGGCGTGAAAATACGAGGACCGCCGGCTTATGACGTAATTGCATGACATAGTGATAGGCCGCCACCACTTCTTTGGCATCGCCCGGCCGCAATGTCACCAGGCCGGGAATCGCACGCAGTGATGCAAGCTGTTCAATCGGTTGGTGCGTCGGGCCGTCTTCCTCGTCTCCCATCGCATCATGTGTAAATACGAATATGGTGGGTAATTCCATCAGGGCTGACAGGCGAATGGCCGGGCGCGCATAATCGCTAAAAATGAAAAACGTTGCCCCGAAAGGGCGAAGTTTCGACAGGGACAATCCATTGACAATTGCGCCCATGGAGTGCTCGCGAATTCCAAAATGGAGATTCTTCCCGCCGTAACTACCTCGCTCGAAATGTCCCGCGCCGGCAAAATTCAATGTCGTTTTATTTGACGGCCCCAAATCTGCCGAGGCACCGAGGAACCACGGGATGTTTTGCGCCAGGATATTTAAAACTTTGCCCGAGGCTTCTCTTCCGGCCAGCCCTTTCGTGTCGGCGGGAAAGTCCGGAAGATTCCGGTCCCATCCCGCCGGCAATTCCCGCTTTTGGATTTGGTCAATTTCGGCGGCAAGGCCAGGGTTCTCAGAACGGTACCGGCCAAGCAATTCAATCCATTTTGTCCTGGCCTCGGCTCCGCGCTTTCCGATTCCGGCCTTGAAATGGTCGTAAACACCATCGGGCACGAGAAACTTGGCGTCCTCCGGCCAGCCGTAACCTTTCTTGGTCAGTCGTACTTCTTCATCGCCAAGCGGTTCGCCATGCGCCTCCGGCGAGTCCTGCTTGTGCGGCGATCCATAACCGATATGGCTGTCCAACACGATGAAGGTCGGTCTGCCTTTCGTTTGTTGAAAAATCGCAAAAGCGCGCTCAATTCGCTCGACGTCGTTGGCGTCGCCAATCCGCAGAACATTCCATCCGTAAGCCATAAAACGGGCGGCAACATCTTCCGTGAATGCGAGGCTTGTCTTGCCTTCGATGGTGATGTGATTGTTGTCCCAAATCCAGCAAAGATTATCGAGGCCCAGGTGACCCGCCAGCGACGCGGCTTCTGAAGCCACGCCTTCCATTAGGCAACCGTCCCCGCAAACTGCATAAATGTTGTAATTGAAAAGATCAAAACCCGTTCGATTGTACCGGTTGGCCAGCCATTTTTGGGCAATCGCCATACCGACACTGGTGGCGACTCCCTGCCCGAGTGGACCCGTCGTGGTTTCGACGCCGGAGACCCAATGATATTCCGGATGGCCCGGAGCATTGCTGCCCAGTTGTCGGAAGTGGCGAATATCATCCAGGGTCACCGAAGTTTGTCCCGTCTTTTCATAGTCGCCATTTACCGCCCGCACTTCCGTCAAATACAAAATGGACCAGAGCAGCATGGACGCGTGTCCATTGGAAAGCACAAACCGGTCGCGATCAGGCCAAATAGGGTCCTCAGGGTCGAAACGCATGATGCGGTTCCAAATCGTGTAAACCAGCGGCGCCAGGGCCATGGGCGTGCCAGGATGACCCGATTTGGCCGCCTGCACCGCATCCATCGAAAGCGTGCGAATGGTATTAATCGCCATTTGTTGCATTTCATTCTCGTTCACAAACATTTTTTGTTAACCCCTTTGTTCTTAATTCCAAAACCCCAGCCGCCCATCTCCCATCTCCTATCTGCTATCTTCTATTTCGGCGACCTTCCCCAGTCGCCGCACATGCCGCGCAGCCCCGCTAAATTTAGATTTCAGGAACGTCTGGATTAAGTCCCAGGCCAATTCAGGACCTTCAATACGCCCGCCGAGACAAAGCAGATTTAGATTGTCGTCCTCGACTCCCTGCCTCGCGGAAAAATTGTCCTCAATCAGGCAGGCGCGAACCCCTTTCACCTTGTTAGCGCAGACGCACGCGCCCACGCCGCTGCCGCAAACAGCAATCCCTCGTTCCACTTCGCCTTTGGCAACCGCCCGCCCGAGGGGAATTACAAAGTCAGGATAATCATCCTCCGAAATCAGCTCGTAGGCGCCAAAATCGACAACTTCATGGCCGGTGGCGCGAAGCCGTTCCGCCAATCTTTGTTTCAATTCAAATCCACCGTGATCAGTCGCAATTCCAAGTTTCATAACATGTTCGGTGTCCCGGCTTCAGCAGGTAGAGCAATTCCTTCCTTGAATGTTCGGCGTTCGACTGCCATCTCTTATCTCCCATCTTCGACCACCGGATTCCGCCACCCGCCCGGTGGTTTAACCGCTTCAATACCCGCCGCCGGGCCCCACGTCCCCGGCTCATACTCGTGAACCGGCGTCCCGTTTTTCAATACCGGATCAACAATTCGCCACGCTTCTTCGACATAATCCTCGCGGGCAAACAACGTCGCATCGCCGGCCATCGCATCCGTGAGGACACGCTCATACGCGTCCATCTCCTTGGCGGCTGGCTGGCGGCTGGCCTGTAACTCGACCGTTTGGCTGATCGATTCGTTCTCCGGTGCAACTTCATTGAGACCAAAGGATGCGACCACTTGCGGACTAACGCGGAAGCGAAAGTAATTCGACCTCAGTTCGTAGTGTGTATACATCGTAGGCGGTTTTCGCAACCTCACGAGAATTTCAGTGCAGGTGACCGGCAGAGATTTGCCCGCGCGTATATAGACTGGCACTCCGCGCCAGCGCCAGGAATCAATCTCCATTTTCAGGGCCGCAAACGTTTCAACCTGCGAATCCGCCGCCACGCCGGGTTCGTTCCGGTATCCTTTAAATTGTCCGCGAACCAAATGTTTCGCCTCAATCGGAGGAATGGCCTTGAGTACTTTTATCTTCTCATCGCGGATGGATTCGCTGTCTGTTCTGATGGGCGGTTCCATGGCGATATTCGTCATCACCTGAAAGAGATGGTTTTGGATGACATCGCGGATCGTGCCTACCTGGTCGTAAAACGCTCCCCGCCCCTGTATGCCGAAGCTTTCTGCCATGGTAATTTGGATGCTCTCAACATGATGACGGTTCCAGAAGGGTTCCAGCATCGCGTTCCCAAAGCGAAAAAACAACATGTTATGCACCGGCGCCTTGCCAAGGTAATGGTCAATTCGAAAAATCTCGCTCTCACTAAAAACCTTAAGCAGGATGCTGTTCAATTCCCGGGCGGAGGCCAGATCACGGCCAAAAGGCTTTTCCACAATAACCCGCGCGCCGCCATCGCCCCGTGTGCATCCCGATTTGGAAAGTTGCTCAACCACTATGCCAAAGGCGCCCGGAGGAATGGCCAGATAATAAGCCGGCCGTTTTGAATTCCCCATTTCGCTGCATAGAGTTTTGAATGTCGTGGCATCGTTGTAATCGCCGTCCACGTACCGCAACAACCCGCTCAACTTTTCAAACGCCGCGGAATCTAATCCGCCATGTTTCTCCAGGCTGTCCTTGGCGCGCGCCTTGAGTTGATCAAGGTTCCAACCGGCTTTGGCCACGCCAATCACCGGCACCTTTAGCGTGCCGCGCCGGACCATCGCCTGTAATGCCGGAAAGATCTTTTTGTACGCCAGGTCGCCTGTAGCGCCGAAGAAGACCAGCGTATCCGAATGCGTATCATTCATTTGGCCTTGCCTCCCTTTTTTTCTAGATGCCCGCCAAAACCAAACCGCATCGCCGACAACAACTTGTCCTGGTAATCCGATTCACCGCGCGAGCTAAATCGTTCATAAAGCGCCGTGGTCAGCACCGGCACCGGCACACCTTCATCTATCGCCGCTTTGATCGTCCAGCGGCCCTCGCCTGAATCAGACACGCGGCCTTCGAACTTTGCCAGGTCAGGGTCGGCCGCCAATGCGTTCGCAGTCAGATCCAACAGCCACGATGCAATGACACTCCCGCGGCGCCAAACTTCCGATACGTCCGCGAGATTCAATTCAAACTGATAATGCTCCGGCTCGCGCAACGGCGTCGTTTCAGCATCCATTTCGCCCCTTTCCTTGCCCACATTCGCCGATTTCAGGATGCCGAAGCCCTCGGCGTAGGCGGCCATTATGCCGTATTCGATGCCATTGTGGACCATCTTCACGAAATGCCCCGCGCCATTCGGACCGCAATGCAGATAGCCCTGTTCGGCGGTGCCCTTCAATTTTTCCCGGCAGGGCGTGCGCGATATATCGCCGATACCGGGCGCAAGCGTGGCGAATATCGGGTCCAAACGCCGGACCACGTCGTTTTCGCCGCCAATCATCATGCAATAGCCGCGCTCCAGGCCCCAGACCCCGCCGCTGGTCCCTACGTCCACGTAATGGATTTTTTTGACAGCGAGTTCCTTCGCTCGCCGGATGTCATCCACGTAATACGAATTGCCGCCGTCGATGAAGATGTCATCCGGCTCAAGCAACGGCAAAAATCCGGCGATGGTTTGGTCCACCACACCCGCCGGAACCATCAGCCAGATCGCGCTCGGCTTGGACAATTTTTTGATAAAATCGGCCGGCGAATCCGCGCCCACCGCTTTCTCCTTTGCCAAATCCGCCACGGCTTGCGCCGATCGGTCATAGACCACGCATTGGTGACCGCCTTTGATTAATCGCCGGACCATATTTGCCCCCATCCGGCCCAAACCCACCATACCTAATTGCATAATATCACTCCTTCCTTTCTATTTTTCTTCAGCTTCTTTTAAATCGAATTCCGAACCGCACATTGTACGTCTTAACCCTTTTCGATTAGCCGTATCAGGCCATCTGACGATTATTCTCCGTCTCCCGGCGGGAGAGGGCGAGTCTTCCGGAGGGCATAATCTGCTCGTCCCAGTAAGGCCCAACCCCCATCTCCCATCTTCTATCTTCCTTCTCCGTTCAGGTCATCGACGCCTCATAAATGCTCTGAATCGTCGCATCGAGGAACCCGTTAAATTCGTCTGCCGATTGCTTCGCCGAGAGCCCCTCCAACAGCGCCCGCGAAAAACTCGCAACGACGCCGTGATTCTTACGCAACCGTTCATCCGCTTCATCACGTGAATAACCGCCCGATAGGGCCACGACCTTCAGCACCTTCGCGTGCTTCACAAAATCAGAATAGAAATCCTCTTTATTCGGCAGCGTAAGCTTGAGCATCACCATTTGGCCTGATGGCAGCGCGGCCAATTTTTCACTGATCTCCGCCTTGAGCAAAGCCTCGGCGCCGGCCTTGTCAGGACAATGAATGTCTACTTCCGGCTCAATAATCGGCATGAGACCAGCCGCAGTAATTTGCGCGCCGACCTCGAATTGCTGGTTCACAATCGCTTTAATGCCGGCGGCATTCGACTGCTTGATCACTGAGCGCATCTTTGTTCCAAAAATCCGTTTTGCCCGCGCCCGATCCAGCAATGCAGGCAGGTCCGGCATGGGTCTCATCAATTGCACACCGTCGCTCTCCTTGGCTAGCCCCTTGTCCACTTTCAAGAACGGCACGACCCGCTTCACATTCCACAGATAATCCGCGCTCGCTTTACCCTCGATATCCCGGTCCATGGTCCCTTCAAAAAGTATGGCTCCGAAAACTCGGTCGCCGTTGAAGCTGGGACTGGTGATGAGGCGCGCGCGCATTTGATGTACAAGCCCGAACATCTCGTCCTCATTGGACCAGGAACCGTCTTGAATTCCGTACTCAACCAGCGCCTTGGGCGTACTCCCGCCGCTTTGGTCCAGCGCCGCAATAAATCCCGGCTGCGTCCTGATTTTTCGTGTCTGTTGTTCTTTTTGACTAATAATATTCATTTTTTAATTTTTACCTTTCATTCTCACTCTCTTCTTACGCTCCGCAACAATTTCGTCCCTCTTACCCGACGACGATACCACCGCGCGCCCGGCATCGCCATCCGATTCCCATAGTCGAAACCCGCCCATGAACGCATTCTCATTATCGCCCGCCCGGCAAAGAGGCGGCAATTGTTTTAGCTGATGCACATTGCCTCCTCCGAGCACGACTTCATCCGGTTCGAAGGCGGCGATGAGGCGCGCCGTGACATCCTCCACCAACTCGCGCCACTTCTTCCTTCCGTATTTTTTGAATCCGCGAAGTCCCACATAGTCCTCGAAAGTGCGCTTGCGATAGGGCAGGTGTGCCAGTTCCATGGGCAGTATGGTAGGGCGAACATCCTGGTCCGCCGCAGCTCGTGGACTCTCCACAATCATCGCCGAGCCCAGTCCGGTGCCCAGTCCCAGGAAAAGTATTTTGCCGCGACGATAGCTTCCCAGGGCCTGCATGGCAGCATCATTGATGATTTTGACAGGACATTTGAACGCCTTCTTAAAATCGAAATGGACCCATCCCTTGCCGAGATTCCACGGCTCCAAAACCGGTTGATTGTTCAAAACCGGGCCGGGATAGCCGATCGAGACGAAATCATATTCCCAATCCGCCACGAGCTTCTGAACATCCGAAACCATTCGTTTCGGCGTTAGATGCTTTCCCGAGATCAATGCGCGATGGATCTTTTGTCCAGTGGCGAGCACCTTCACATGTGTCCCGCCAACATCCACCACCAATATTTTTCGATTCGTTTCCATTTTCTTTTCGTTCTCCTGTCGTAGCGCAGGCGTCTCGCCTGCGAGTGACGGCGGCGTCCCCGCCGCCAGTCCCCAAGCCCCGGAGTGGGGACAGCTTGTCCCCACCTTCTCGTCCTCGTCCTCGAAATCCGACTTTAGCAGAGCGGGGATCCTTAATTCTCATTCTTCAATCTTCATTCATCTAGGCGGCCTGCTTGAGAGCGTGACTCTTGGATTGAATGACCGTCAATAGATCATTCCAGGATTTTACAAATGACTTCGCCCCTTCATCCTGGAGCTTCGCCGCCAGCGCGTCTACGTCAACACCCGCCTGGGCAAAATGCTTCAGCATACTTTCGCCGGCCTCACCATCGGCCGCCATGATGGGTCCAACGTCGCCGTGATCGGCCAGCGCCTTCAGCGTGCCCTCGGGCATCGTATTCACCGTAAACGGCGCCGCCAGTGCCTTGATATAAAGTGTGTCGGAGGCTTTCGGGTCTTTCGTACCGGTGCTGGCCCACAGCAGCCGTTGCGGCCGCGCGCCCTCATTAAACACCCGGCGCCAGCGCGGATTCGCCAGTTGCTCCATGTACGCCTTGTACGTGCGCCCGCCAATCGCAACACCCAGCTTGTTTTTCAATGCATCGGGAATCTGACTCGTTGCGACCGCGCCATCCCACCGGCTGATAAACACCGAAGCCACCGAATCAACCAACGGATTTAAGCCGGCGGCAATGCGTCGCTCAATGCCTCGCAGCCACGCTTCCGACGCCGCCAGATAGTGCTCACGCGAAAAGAGCAAGGTTACATTAACCGGGACGCCGGCAAAAATCGCTTCCTCAATCGCCGGCAATCCTTCCGGGGTTCCCGGAATTTTGATGAATAAGTTCGGCCGGCCTGCTTTGGCGGACAATTGTTTGGCCGCGGCAATCGTTTTCACCGTGTCATGCGCCAGCAACGGCGAGACTTCCAGCGATACCCAGCCATCCACGCCATTCGTGCGGTCGTAAACCGGCTTAAAAAGGTCCGCCGCCCGGGTTAAATCCTCCAGCGCCAGCTCAAAGAAAAGGGCCTCGCCGGATTTGCCTTTTTCTAATCCTTCGATAATTGTCTCATCGTACGAACTGCTGTTCTTGATCGCCTGGTCGAAGATCGTGGGGTTCGAAGTAAGCCCGGTCACCGAGAGTTCATTAATGTAACCCTTGAGCGTGCCCTGGTTGACCAGGTCGCGAGTCACGTTATCGAGCCAAATGCTCTGGCCCAGGTTGTGCAGTGCTTGTGTCGCTTTCATATTGTTCCTTTCTCTTTCAAGTTGGCGAATCGCTTCGCATGTTTTCCTGGTTTCGGAAGTCCGATGCCACTTCCACAAAAATTTCGTTTAAGGCCGTATTCCAGCCGCCCATGAATGCGTCAGCCGTTGCCGACTTGACAGGAATCCGGCGCGTGTAACTTCGCTGCATAATGACTTTTCCAGGAAGCCCGTTCCTCGCTTTGACAAATATCACATGCATTGCCAGAACAGCGCATGGTGATCCCGGCATGCGAATATCCCCGTAAAGCTGGCTGATGTCAATTTCGACCAGGACGTCCGGTGTCGCTGCGCTACCCATTCCAACCACCGCGCCAAAACATCCGTCTGCGCTCAGGATACCGATGATTGCCGCCGCCAGTTCCTCGGCCGGAGAACTCAGGAATTGCGCATACGGATCGCGCTCATACGAAAAGTCCCCGGTTCGGTACACCAGCGACCGTTCGTCATACGGCGGCGCGATTTGAAATGTTCGGATGCTAAGCACGCGGCCGCCTGGTGCGCTGTTCGTCGCCGTTGCCAGGGGCGCGCTAAAGGCATACGTTTTTATATTCACGGATGGCCGGGACAAACAACCGCCAAGCGCAAATGCGAGGACCAAAAAGGCAAAGATGCCCTGCAACTCCCGGAGTATTGAGGTTGATGTCGTCATCGCGGTGAAATCGTTTGTTGTTTTTCGATCCCCTTGATCCGGGCCGGAGGAGAACCCAGAATAAAACCAGAGGGATATTGCTTTAACTGAGTCAGTGTGTCATCCAGGTCGTTGATCGTTTGGCGCGCTTGCGTGAGCGTCTCATTCAATGCATTAAAATCGATATTCGCCACACCCGGCTCGATCCTCGCCACTGTATCCTGCAATTGGCTCGCGAGCTTATCCAAATCTTGCGTCAGCTTCTGCAACTCCAATTGGTTAACGGTGCTGTCCGTGTCCTGCAACAAAGACTTGAGCCGGGCATTGCTCTGGCGCACATCCGTCAGCAGCGCGTCGGCGTTCGTGCTCAGGCCGCCGAAATCAAATTGACCGGCATGGTCCAGCACCCGGCCTGCCGATTGAAGATCGCCGACCAAAAGCTGGTTCATTGTTTTTAAATCCAGGCTCTGGACGTTGTGCAGTATCTTTTCAATCGACGCCAGCAACTCGGAAAATTCCCCCGGCGCCGACGGGATATAATAATGTTTGGGCTTCCAGGTCACCTCCGCGGGCGGATTTTCAACCGGGTCAACGTATTCGATAGACAGGATGCTTGATCCGGTGATGCCCTTGGACTTGATCCGCGCTCGCAAACCGCGCTGGATTGCCATTTCCAATAGCTCTTCCGATTCCTTTCCGGCCACTTTGGGCTCAATATCATTGCGCATCTCAAAATCCACGACGATATAACTCGGCTCGGTCACTTCGTATTCAGTCCATGAAAAGTCAATGTGCGTGACCTTGCCAACGTTGACGCCGCGCAGTTCCACGCCGGAACCGACCGTCAGACCCGTAACATCCCCGGCAATATACGTTTCATACTGGCTCATCGGCTCAAAATAATTTCGCGCGCCGAAGGCAAGGAGCCCCGCGACTAAAATCGCCAGTCCGCACAAGGCGAACAACCCCAGCTTGAAATTATTGATTGGCTGGCTCATGGATTTCTAAAGATGGAGTCTCGACGCGTCGGCATCGGCCTCGCGCCTGAAAAACCGCCGCACTTGCGGGTCTGTGGCCGTATCGCGCAATTCCGCCGGCCGTCCCTCCACCGCCACAGTTTTAGTCCGGCTGTCCAGCATGATCACGCGGTCGGCAATGGTGTAAATGCTCGCAAGGTCGTGCGAGACCACGACAAAGGTTATTCCGAAACGGCGCGCCACTTCTTTAATCAAAAGGTCCAGGTCTGCCGCCGTTACCGGGTCAAGCCCGGCGGATGGCTCGTCCAGGAACAGGATTCGCGGACTCAACGCCATGGCCCGCGCTATGGCCGCGCGCTTTTGCATGCCCCCGCTCAATTCTGCCGGCATCTTTTGCGCGGACGTCCCAAGCCCGACCAGTTTCAAGATGGCAAGCGCCTGCATTTCTTTGAGCGGGCCGGGCATGGACGTCAATTCATCCATCGGCAGTCGCACATTCTCCAGAACCGTCATCGAGCCAAACAACGCTCCGCTCTGGTAAGCCACCCCAAACTTGCGGAGAAGGTCGCGGCGTTCTTCGCCTTCGGCGGTCGCCAGGTTAATTCCTTCAATCCAAATTTCACCTGCCATCGGGGTGCACAGGCCAATCAGGTTCTTCAATAATGTGCTCTTGCCGCTGCCCGAGCCGCCTAAAATCACAAACACCTCGCCCGACGTCACTTCAAAACTGATATTGTGAAGGACAGCCTTGCCCCCATACCCAACTTTGACGTTGCGCACGCTAATGACGATGTCGAGTTGATCGTTCATTTTTTCAAATAATAGAAAAGCACCGCGAACACTGCGTCCGCGACCACGATCAATACGATGCTCGCCACCACCGCCCGGGTCGTCGAAACACCCACGGCGCTCGGTCCTTCTTGCGTCTGCAATCCGCGCAGGCAACCGACTGCCGACACTATCGCGCCAAAGGCAAGAGCTTTGGCCAGGCCCAGGAAAATGTCGCTCAAGTGCAGGGAAGCAGTCAATTGATGGTAAACCAGGCTCCGGGAAAATCCTAGGGCGAACGCCACCAGCACACCTCCCAGAATGCCCAAAAAAGTCGAGTAAAAGGTCAACAGCGGCGTTAGAAGTATCGCCGCAACAATTCGTTGAATAACCAGAAAACGGATGGGATCCAGGCCAAACGTTTCCAGCGCGTCCAATTCCTCGTTCACCTTCATGGTGCCCAATTCCGCCGCAAATGCGGAGCCGGAACGTCCGGCCAGCAGCACGGCCGCAAGCAACGGCCCAAGCTCGCGCACCATGATAATCCCTATCATGTTCACCACGTAGATTTGCGCGCCAAAGTAAGCCAGCGTTTGAACCGACTCGAACGCGATGACCAGTCCCACTAAAATACTCACCAGTGAAACGATCGGCACCGCGTCTGCCCCGGCCTGTTCGAACACCCGGCCAACTTCCGGCCAGCGCGTTTGCCGCCGGCTCCACAGTGTCGGCAGAAAGTTGCGCGTCACCTCTCCCAGGAACTCGATTTGTTCCCGCCAGTCGCTGGCCGCCTGGCGTACGCCTCGGCCCACGTCATCAGGGATGGAACGACACTTGACCGCGGATGATGGGCGCAATGCCTGATAATCCTCCAGGGTAAAGGCGCGATAGACTTGCTCCAAATCCGGGTCCATTCCGCGAACGGAAACGGCAGCCTCTGGGGTCATCAATCCCATACCCACGTAACGGAGCAAAGACAGGCCTGAACCGTCGCATAATTGCAGCTCGCTCGCGTCCACTTCGAGCTTTTCGACTTTTATCGCCCGCAATCCCTCCTCCAATTTCTTCCATGAACCCCCCACCGAGTTTACATTCATGCACCCCCGAAAAACGACCCGCGCAAATCCGGGCGGCCCGAATTGCAGGTCCGTTTCCAAATCATTTTGTGTGGTAATCGCCACGGAATATTTCGATGCCGTTTTCTATTTTATAAAAACGTTTGCGCCCCTGTGCCTTGGTCGACGCTGATCTCCTTAAAAAAAGATGTAGAAACAAACCCTGAATTGCAACCCCATTTAAATCAGCCCTTGCACCTGGTTTACCAACCGGCGCACCAGCCGCAGGCGATCATTTTCCACGATATCCCCCGCCCCTCGATTCCATTTGTCACATGCAGCGTCCAAATTATCCGGCGGCAACGGTTGCTGGTTTTCCACCGACACCGCAAGCCGCTTCAAATAATCCGCCACGGTGCCCCGCAATTCCGCTTCCGCTGCCTGTGCCGATCGGTTCAACATCTGCCATTCCTCAAGCTTGGTTCGCCTCAGCAAAGCTGTGGTAATGAGACCAAGGGCCTGGACGTGCGATGTAATGTGTTCCAGCGCGCTGGAAGAAAAGGTTCTGGGATTATCAAACATCACGTTTTCAACGGCCGTCTGCTCCGAAAGCACCAGCACGCTATCCAGGTCACTTGAGAGAGCGCCATGAAGTGCCTGCGTTTTCTTGCCGTCGGTTTCCATCTCTAAATCCAGTCCGGGAAGACACACCAATTGGGCGAGCGTACGCAAGACGCGAGTCAGCGTTATTCGCAACTGGTCCGCCGCATGTTCGGGCCACACGTAGCGGAAGATAACCGCCGACACGATCGTCCCCAGGAGGATGCCCACCAGCCGATCCCGAATGGTCGTCAAATTCACTTCCGGTTCAAAGCCCTGGAAAATGCTCAAATAGAAAGCGAACGCAAATTGCAACCCGGCATAGGAAATCCGTTCCGAACCGGCTGCAATCCATCCCGCAAGAGCCGACCCGGCCACAGTGAGCACGAGCAGCGATGTGACGCTTACCATATGCGGGATGAGGAGGAACAGAGCCGCATAGCCCGCCAGGCCGCCCGCCAAACAGCCAAAGAACCGCAACCAGCTCTTGTAAATCGTCGCCCCGGTATTTCCCAGCGCGATAAAACAGCACGTCACAAAGGACGTAAAAATCCCCGGCCAATGAAGCGCGTTATACAATATGTAACAAATCATCGCCGCGAACACGACCTTCAGGCCGAATCGCACGTAGACTGGATTCGTAAAAGCGTCGGCGCTGAACAGCGGCTTTTTCGGTTTGGCAACGGTCGTGGATGAATAATCAGAAGCGCCGGGAATCATACTGTCGCGAAATGATTCCAGGGCAAATTCCAGTTCGCGCAATTGCGGCAGCGCGGGAGGCCACACCAGAACTGTGCGCGAAGACAGCATTCTTTCCTTATTGGGCAGGGCCGCTTTGAGTTGCTCGATTTCAGATAACAACTCTTTGGCCCTGGCAATATCATCCACCGAAACCTTCGTCACGTCCCGGAATTCCAATGATGCCGTGGCGTTGACCACGTGCGAAGCCGCGG
Source organism: Verrucomicrobiia bacterium (assembly GCA_035933915.1). Classification (GTDB taxonomy): domain Bacteria; phylum Verrucomicrobiota; class Verrucomicrobiia; order Limisphaerales; family UBA11358; genus UBA11358. The sequence goes on along the minus strand of DASYYL010000080.1, from coordinate 2,247 downwards.
AAATGGTTTCCACGAGAAACGGATGCCGCCGCTTCAACGAGGGTTCCTGCATTTCCGCGAAATTGAGATAAGCAAACATGATGGCGCCGCCGCGTGTGGCTAAATCCAACAGCGGCTGATTGGTCTGGCCGCCGGCCGAACCCTTCTCGATCATGCGCTTTAACGCCGCCGCCGCCGCATCCAGGCGGAGTTCGAGCGCCTTCACCAGTGCCGTCCACGGGTCTGCGGGCAACAGCAGTTGATTTACAAAAATCGTCAGCGCAATCGGGTAGATCACCGCCACGTACAGCCAAAGCTCGTTGCGGACGAGCACATCGGAGTTTGGCGCCCCCTCGCCAATCGTGACCATCAATGCGCTAAAAAATCCGACCGCGAATCCCAATGGGCCCATGACAAATGTCCGCGATAAAAACATCGCGCAGAAGATCAGGCACGCGATGACGGGGATGCGGTATTCCGGGTAATCAAACGTCCATGTATATAGAAGGAGATTGATGATGGTTGCCACGGTCACGCCCAGGATCATCAGCGCGCCGGTAAAGAGCGTTAGCACTCGGTTTTCCTTCGTGACAAAAAAGCAAAAGAACGCTGAAAACGGAAGTTGCGGCACCTGCAATGCCAGGGAAATAATCGTCACGAGCGCGACCGTGACCACCAGCCGGATGGTCATCGCGCCGCGCCCGGGAAACGGCGCCAATTCACGATTCAGCCAGACGAGCCATGCCGGACAGGATTGATTCGAACATGCCGATGCCAGGAGATTCATTTGATAATCGCCACCGCCGACTCGCCGATCCGAAATAAATCGGGGTCGGCATTTTCAACTTCAATACGAACGGGGAACCGTTGAGCGATGTGCACCCAATTGAGTTCACGCGGCACCGAGGGTACACCGGAGTTGATGTCGATTTCGTCAGCCGATTGCACGGCCCATCCGATCCCCTCGACTGTGCCCATAAAATGACGGTGGGGCGCGGACATCAGATAAACGTCCACCGGCGAACCGTTGGTAAAATGACGAAGCTCGCCTTCACGAAAATTTGCTATGACATACCAATGCCGCAAATCCAGCAGCGAAAAAACCGGCACCCCCACGGACACATACGCGCCCACGGATAAGTTGAGGTTGATAACCTTGCCGGGGAAGGGCGCGACAATTTTGCAATAAGACAGATTGAGTTTTGCGAGGTTAACCGCAGCGATGGCGCCGGGGCGCTGCGCCCGGAGAGTTGCCAGGGTGCTCAGAGTGGTCTTGGCCTGATTGAGTTGTTGCTCGCAGGTCGCCAGCGAGGCCTGGGCCACTTTGACGGACGTTTGCGCTCGTTCTACATCATCCGCCGTTGCGAATCCTTTGGCAAGGAGCGGCTGAATCCGTTTCAGTGTGTCTTCCGCCTGCTTTTCCTGTGCCTGCGCTTCGGCCACACCCGCCTCGGACGCTTTTATCTGGTATTTCAGGTTCTCATCCTGTGAATGGGCGACTTCGATTTGCCGGTCCAGTGAAACAAGCGCCGCCTGGGCATTGTCCAGTTGAAGCTGGTAATCGGCGGGATCAATCTCGAACAGCACGTCCCCGGCGTTTACCTGCTGGTTGTCCTTGACATTCAATTTGATGATCGGCCCGCTTACGCGCGGCGCCACTCCGATGACATTTGCCGCCGCAATCGCATCATCCGTACGCGGGTGATGCTCAACAATGTCCCAAACAAACAGCACCAGCATGCATGCCGCCAGAACGATGACGATGCTCATAATCCGGCCCGCAATCTTGCGCCATTCATTCGGATCTGCGGCGGCCCGTGCTTCAGCAGATGGAGCCGGAGATGTCGGTCCGCTCCGTGAAGTCGACTCTGCCTTCCCGGGTTGCGCGTCGCCCGTTCTTCCCGTCTCGGGTACGCTCGGAGTGTTTGGACGAGTTGAATCAGGCATAGAATCTAGTTTTGAAAAAACGCGAGCCAAAGAGTCAGCGTGAAAATGACCAATATCAATATATAAACCAATGGGGCAGGGTGTATGTGCGTATTGAGCTTTAAACCGATGAGAACCTGCCGCGTGATCAAAGTCAGCGCCAGTCCCAGCACGATGCAAACAATCCACGCCGGAAAATAGGGGTTTTGTAAAGGATTTTGTGTAAATGGTTTTTCTGTTTGGTTTTTGTTTTCTGTGGTTGTGATTTCTGGAACGTCCAGCAGCCAGCTAAAGTGAGCAGGGGGGCGGGCTGCGAGCCCATAGCTCGCGCCCCCCTGCGGT
>DASYYL010000077.1:0-6298 GCA_035933915.1 Verrucomicrobiia bacterium | reverse complement strand
TGCTGGTCATCCGATGCGGTGACCGTTCCATTCGCCTGCGCCCGGTGCTGGATGTCAAAGAGGAAATAATCGAATCCTCCCTGCGCATCATGGATGAACAATGCGCCAAACTAAAATAAATCATCGTCATCCTTGAGATCCGATTCGCTGACTTAATGGCCTTAGACCTGGCACTATATGGGGTTGATAAAACGGAATATCAATAAGGCAGACTTATTATTGTAAAAACACTTTCTGTAATTGTCAGCTCTTGTTTTTTTTTGTTGCCAAAATTTGAGTTTCACTATTAAATAGCGTTTTCAGCGGTGCTATACCGTTGAAATTTGAGTTCTTACTACAATTACTGCTACAGGAAGGAGCTTAGTCTCAAAATGAAGATCCATAATCGTTATCTATTGTCTTGCGCGGCTATTTTTTTATTCGCTTTAAGTGTGCAAATGGTTAAGGCGACGCCGTACGCGTCGTGCATTACAAACAATAACGGAACAATCCAGTTTTATCTCAACGAAAGCGGCGGAACGGTCGTTGTGACGTACGGGGATGGCGCCACCAACGTCAATTTCGACGGCCAGGTGACCGGCCTGAACCTGCCGTCCGGGCTGTACAGTTTCAGCATGGGCGCCGAAACCAGTTATGCCATCGCGGTGACGAAAATGGGGACCGGTTCTGCGGGAATCGAGCCGAACGTGATTCAGAATACCAACGGCGTCCCGATCCTTACGACAGTCACGAATCTTTTTGTGATTGGCGATCCGCGCGGCCTGGCGGTGAATATAAATCCCGCGTCACCGTACTTTGGCCGAATCTACCTGTCGCGCGGGGGTAACGCCGCCACGGGATTCTTTGATCTAAACAGCGATGGCTCAGTCAGCACCGCCGGTCCGAATGGCACCAATGCCGGCGTGACGACCTGGAGTCCGGTCGTTCCTTATTCAAGCCCGGACCGGATTTCAATCGCTTCAAATGATGACCTGGTGGTGGGAGACTGGTCCACTGCTAACGCCGGCGTATGGCTGGTGGGTCCCAATCTGGATTCCAACGAATTGCTTCTTGGACCGATTAGTTTTGGAAACGGAAATGCGGCGGGAGTCCATGGCGATGAAGTAGGCGGGCCCATCCTGCTGGGCAATCTGGCCACCGGCGCGACGCTGCTGACGGTGGACTCCGACCTCTCGACAGTTTTGCCGAACAGTTTGCTGGTCTATTCCAATATCACTTCCACCGCGATAGCCGGCGGATCAGGATGGCAAAATCCGCCCAGCCGCGTTGGCCCGGAAGTGGCCATTGATTTTGCCTCGGGTCCCGGCTCCAGCGTATATCTTTTCCCCAGCTTATGCGTCGGCCCGAACGGCTACATTTACTCAGGTGAGTATCGGGGCGGGGTAAACGGCAGCCTCGGCACTGGTGATCCGGCGGGAGTGCAGGTTTATGGCTACCAGATAACCAACCGGCTTTTTAGCTCACGATACAACGGTGGAAAGTCTGATTATTTCTGTACTGCCGCCGCCGGCGGGAGCCAGTGCCTTCCCACCGATTTGGCCGTTTCGCCGGACGGAAAATATCTGGCGACCGTGGGAGTCGATAACCATTTGACGATTTGTGTGTTGACGAATGGCATTCCTGACGTGCCGACGATTTATACGGTCCCGCCCTTGAATTTCGGAGGCGAGTACGCTGATGGCGCTTGCGAAGTGAAGTGGGACCGGGCGGATAACCTTTACGTGCTGGCGGCTGGAACTTTTGGTCTGACAACCTGGACGCTGGGACAGAGCGCCACTTGCACAACCTATGGAAATTTGAACGGGACTACCAACTTTGCGATGGTGTCCCTGAACCCAACTGTGGACGTCTATGCGACCAATAACCCGGTGATATCGCAAAACAATTCCTACGGGAACCCAACCAGCGGAACCTTTACGATTGACCGCTCGGGAAGCCTCAGCCTGCCTTTGACAGTCAATTTCACCTATAGCGGAACGGCGACCAACGGCACTTACACCGCCGGCTCCTCGGGCAGCGTGGTACTGCAATCCGGCCAGGCCGTCACCAATATCAGTATTGCGGCGGTATCTGATGGCATTCCGCGAAAGACGATTTATCTGACATTAACCATTACGCCTTCGACGAGCTATACCCTGGGCGTCAATCCCGCCACGATCAGCATCCTGAATACGGCTACGCCGGAGTTAATCCCTTCGGTGGGCCAGTCGAGCATGTATAATGCGTTTTCCAACGATTTTACAAGCATCTTGATTACGCGCCTGGGCGATACCAATACGACCGAGACCCTGGCCGCGGGCAATTTCACTCTGGCAGGTACCGCAGGCGAGAACACAGATTATGCTCCGCCGACGACCGTTACGTTTCATCCGGGTGACCTGACCCAAACGACCTACATTTATCCATTGGCCGGCGGACTGAGCCCGACCCACAATCCGAATCTGACCTACACGGGCAACAAAACCGTCGTTCTGAGTATTCCCAACGGCTCGGGATACTATGCGGTGACGAATGCGGTGACAGTGAATATTATTGATAGCGCTTACCCGGCGGCGCAGATGTTGTTTTTCGATCCCTTGACGAACGCCCTGGATGCGACCAACTGGAATGTGACCGCTGCGAATGATAACCTGTCACAGTCAACGCCCGATGTTGACCCGCAATTTGGCTTTAACCTGTACAACGCGCAATACAATCCGGTTCCGCCTCCGCCAAACGGCGCAAGTAACGCTTTGATGGTTACGGTTAACAAATCGAGTGGAACGGGCGGCACAAGCCCGGCAACCGCTATCAACCTGTACCTGACGAACCAGGTGTTTGGCGGCAACTATGCCGTTCGTTTCAATATGAACGTAATCGAGGGCGATTGTTCTTCGTTGGAATCCGGTTCATTCAACCCCGAAGAAGGCGCGCTGTTTGGCTTCAACCACAACGGCGCCGAGACAAACCTGTTCTTCCCGGCATTTGCTCTCGGTGAAACTATTACGAATTTCGCCGCGGACGGTGTGTTCTATTGGGTTAGCGACAGCGGCGGTCGGTATGACAACATCTATACTCCCTATCAGGGATTCATTGGCAACGGTTCCCCTTCGACCAACACCGGTTGGGCCTTTACGGGCACGGCGACGTCGGGCTCGTTTGTGACCCAGTTCAAGACAAATGTGTTCACGTGCTACGCCAGCGTCGACATCGCGCCGAATTTTAACAGCGGCTGGACGGAAGGCGGCCCTGGTTTGCCGGTCAATGGCTCGCAAACGCTCGGCTTGAGCATGAATTCCTGGGCCGACGTCGAACTCAAGCAGGTTGGCAAGGTCGACAGCCTGTGGATTGACAAGACGCTCATCATGTCCTACACGAATAACACCGGCCTCTTCACCAACGGTTATGTCATGCTCGGTTATGAAGATCCGTATGACGGAGGTGAAACTCCCGATACCGCAGTCTATTATTCGAACCTCCGGGTTGTCGCTCTGACTGCGCCCGCGATCAGCGGCCCCCTGGCGTACAGCGGAACGGGCAAGACGTTTACGTTTGATTTCAGTTCGTCCGACGGTGATCTTACTCCATCGTCGTTTACGGTTCTGGGCTCGACCAATCTCTTGACCGGTTACAAGGCCGTCCCTGCTACGATTACTCAACTGATTCAGCCGGGCGCTGAAGAGTTTCAGGCCATGGTGTCCAAGGCAACCAACTCAATAGAATTCTACCGCGTTCAGGAAAAATAGTGTACGTTGGGGGGTGGTATTTGGCCGGGTGCCCCGGACATCGGGCATCCGGCGGCAGTTTTGGAAAATTTTAATCTAGAGAGGCAGAAATGTTCCAGGATTTGAAATATAATGATTTTCAGAAACGGTGCAACCAGCCGTTGATTCAGGAGTGGGGACTCATCATTCGGCGAGCACGTGCAGACGCCTTCACGCTGATTGAATTGCTGGTGGTGATTGCGATTATCGCGATTCTGGCTTCGATCTTATTGCCGGTTCTGGCTGCGGCACAGGCCAGGGCGTTGCAGGCTCAGTGCATCAACAATACCAAAGAGCTGCAGACCGGCTGGGAATTGTATGCGGGTGATAGCCAGGATTATATGGTCCCCAACTCACCGTACGGCTATGCGGACAACCAATCCTGGTGCCCAAACGCTGGACCCTGGAACACCCAGACAAAAATGGATTGGTCCAATGTTTACGGGAACACGAACCTTGCTGCGTTCACTAATACGATTCTCGCCCCGTACATGAGCGGACAATTAGGGGTGTATCGTTGCCCGGCAGATGTCTGGCCCTCGAAGAATGGAACCAGAGTTCGCGATTATTCAATGCAGGGGCAAGTCGGCAATCTCTATTGTTGGTCCACGACGCTAAACAATAACCCAAACGGAATTCCCTACATCAAATTGACCCAACTTCGCAGCGCACCGGGACCTGCCGAAACAATTGTATTTCTGGAGGAGCATCCCAATTCACTGTTGGGAAACCAGGTGTTTGATGGGTATTTGGAGGTGCACAGCACCGATGGGACGTGCCCCGACGTGCCGGGCTCAAATCACAAAGGCTGGTTGTGTGGCATGTCTTTTGCCGACGGCCATTCTGAAATGCACAAGTGGATTAAGCCCGGAAACGGCAACCCGACCGCGGGAACCATCAACACATTGCAAATTCCAGTTGTTCCCAATGGAAATACGATTTCATCGGCATCGGCGCCAGTGACGCCAGGGACAATAAGCCCGGATTGGTTTTATTTCACCAGTCATTGCTCTGCCGTGAACCCGACTCCGGGCAAGCTTCCCTGAGTGAAATACACGGTAAAGCCGTGCAAGCGTAATTTGTGGTCCTGGTTATTTGTTTCGGAACGCTATCAAACAATAGAACTCGTGTAAGGAATTGGTAATAACGTTTCTGGATATTATCTTATGTTGACTTTGGAAACACCCGCGCGCGCCTCCGGGAAGAGATTGCGCGGCGACGTGTCTTCACTCGCTCCCGCCGGGGTCGTCGAATCCCTGCAGCATCATATCCTGGTGGACGGGCTCAAGCTGGTGTTCGACGTACGAAATAGCCGCGGTTCGCGGTTCATCGACGCGGCGACCGGACGCGAATTTATCGACCTGTACGGCTTCTACGCCTCCCAACCGATCGGCTTTAATCATCCGCATTTCAGCCTGCCTGACGTGGAAGCGGATCTCCTGGCCGCAGCCAAAATCAAAGTGGCCAACGCGGACGTTTATACGGTGCAATACGCCACGTTCATCGAAACGTTCGCGCGGGTGATGGGGCTGAAGCCGTTGGAGCGCTATTTCTTTATTGAAGGCGGGGCGCTGGCCGTGGAAAACGCGCTCAAGGCGGCGATGGATTGGAAGGTCCGCAAGAACCTGGCTTCTGGCCGCGGCGAACGCGGCACGGAAATCATTCATTTTCAGGGAGCGTTCCACGGGCGTTCGGGCTACACGCTGAGCCTGACCAACACCGACCCGAAAAAGACGGCGTACTTTGCTAAATTCCCCTGGCCGCGCATCAGCGCGCCGATGCTCAACTTTGCGCTGCCGGAAGCCGAACGGCTCGCCGATGTGGTAGAGAAAGAGAAGCTGGCGGAAAAACAAATCCGCGAGGTGCTGGCGCAAAAGAGAGTGGACATCGCGGCCATCATCATTGAGCCGATCCAGGGGGAGGGTGGCGACAACCATTTTCGGCCGGAATTTTTTCAATTGCTGCGGCGGTTGAGCGATGAGAACGAGGTGCTGTTGATCTTTGACGAAGTGCAATGCGGCATGGGCATCACGGGCAAAAACTGGTGTTGTATGCATTCGGGCGTGCTGCCGGATTTGCTGGTGTTTGGAAAGAAGGCGCAAGTGTGCGGCGTAATGGCCGGACCGCGCCTGGACGAAATTGCGGACAACGTGTTCCGTGTGCCGGCCCGCATCAGCTCAACCTGGGGCGGCAATTTCACCGATTACGTTCGTTCGACGCATTACCTGGGAATCATTGAAGAGGAGAAACTGGTGGCCAACGCGCGTGAGCGGGGGCAGGAATTTCTGGAGGGGCTGCTGGCGCTATCGCGGAAACATTCGGTGCTGACGGCGGCGCGCGGACGGGGCCTGATGCTGGGATTTAATTTGCCGGACACGGCGCGGCGCGACGCGTTTTGGAAAGGCTGTTACGAATTGGGCCTGCTGGTCATCCGATGCGGTGACCGTTCCATTCGCCTGCGCCCGGTGCTGGATGTCAAAGAGGAAATAATCGAATCCTCCCTGCGCATCATGGATGAACAATGCGCCAAACTAAAATAAATCATCGTCATCCTC
>DASYYL010000074.1:0-51580 GCA_035933915.1 Verrucomicrobiia bacterium | reverse complement strand
TGATTTTTGGGAGTGTCAGGCAAACTGGCGCTGGTGCCGTCGATGATTTTGACGCAAAGGCCGCGCCAAAGCTGCCGGGCTCTTTGGGCCTGGGCAGCTGCAGCGCAACGCAAGCGAGGAAGGATGTCCCAGGGCAGGCGGCAATGCAAATGCAAGCTCGTGACGAGCGCGCGGATTTGCGGAGTGGAGCGGGCGTCGTCGAAGGGCAATGGGGCGACGGGCAGCCCGTGGAACGAAGCAAACCGCGCGTTGGTCACGACGGCGTATTTGGTGCCGATGCACGCTAGAATTACGGTATGACATTATCGGCGGCAACCTCACGGAAATCACACGATAAATTTTTGCGGCACACAGATCCGTTTCTTTTCCTTTGCCCGTGAAACGCTATGAAATACCCTTCCACGTAATCGCGCCATGAGCACACAACGCCCAGATCAGGCAACTTTGGAGAGACTGGTTGCTTTGGGCTGGTGCGCGGATGGTTACGCTCATCTCGCCGGCATTCTCGGCGCATCGGCAAAACCCGGCTTATCTCTTCCGAAACCAGACTAGCATTATGAAAGCGAACTCTGAACCCAATTACTATCTCGTCCGCACACTCACGGATCTCGTTGAAAAAGGCGTTGTCGGTGTCGGTTGGGTGGATTTCCACTTCAACGACATTCCCGACGCGGAAAAAGCGATCGAGGCAATTGTCGAAGACTGGGGCTGGGAAAGCCTTGGGCGACGAGCCAATCAAATCCGAAGGTTCTACGCCATCAGCGAAGGTGATGTGGTGGTTGCGCCTGTCCCTTATGCCGTAGCCATTGGCAAAGCCGCTGGTGGCCTGTTCTACGACCACGCTTGCTTCCATTAAATTTTGCTGTGCTTTCTGATGACAATGTTAAGGTGCACGTATGGCCACGCAGAAAAAACATTCCAATCGCCTCGCCCGCGAAAAATCGCCCTATCTCCTCCAGCACGCCCACAATCCCGTGGATTGGTTTGCCTGGAACGAAGAAGCCTTCGAAACCGCCCGTCGCGAAAAGAAGCCGATCTTTCTGAGCATCGGCTACTCGACCTGCCACTGGTGCCACGTCATGGAGCGGGAAAGTTTCGAGGACGAACGCATCGCGGCCCAGCTCAACGAGCATTTCGTGAGTATCAAGGTGGACCGCGAAGAACGGCCCGACGTCGACAAGATCTATATGATGTTCGTCCAGGCCACGACCGGGGGCGGCGGCTGGCCCATGAGCGTTTTCCTCACACCGGATTTGAAGCCGTTCCTGGGCGGCACTTATTTCCCGCCGGACAGCCGCCAGGGACGCCCCGGTTTTTTGCAGGTGCTCGAACACGTCGCCGATTTATGGCGCAAACGGCATGATGACGTTGCCGCGTCCGCCAACGGCATGCATTCTCAGCTCCAGACAGCCACGAAAACTTCACCGTCGGGCCAGCCGGCGCTGAATGCCGGCATCCTCGAAAAGGCCGCCACCATTTTCAAGAGTTCGTATGATTCCCGCAACGGCGGCTTCGGAGGCGCGCCCAAATTTCCCCAACCCTCCACGCCCCAGCTTCTGCTGCGTTGTGCCAAACGATTCCAGGACAAGGAAGCCGCGCGGATGGTTTTGCACACGTGCGATCGCATGGCCGCCGGCGGCATTCACGATCAACTCGGCGGCGGTTTTGCCCGTTATTCCGTGGATGCCGAATGGCTCGTGCCGCATTTTGAAAAAATGCTCTATGACAACGCCCAGTTGGCGCAACTTTATTTGGATGCCTTTCTGGTCGCAAAGGAACACAAAACCGGCGAAGCGGAAAACTTTGCGGCCGTTGTCCGTGACATCCTCGATTACGTCCTGCGCGATATGACGCACCCCGAGGGCGGATTTTTCTCCGCTGAAGACGCCGACAGCGAAGGCCACGAAGGAAAGTTTTACTGCTGGACGCACGATGAATTGTCGAAGCTTCTTTCGCCGGAGGAGTTCACAGTCGCCACGAATTATTTCGGCATTACCAGGGGCGGCAATTTCGTTGACCATAGTCATCCGGAGCCTCTGCGCGGCCTGAATGTTTTGAGTGTCGTCAAGCCCATCGGGAATGACCGAGACGATAACAAGCTGCTCGCTGCCGCAAGGGATAAGATGCTGGCAGCGCGGGCTAAACGTGTTCGCCCGTACCGGGACGACAAGATTCTGACCTCGTGGAACGGATTAATGCTCGGCGCGTTTGCGCGCGCCGCAATCATTTTAGAGGAACCAAGATATCGCGACGCAGCGCGCAAAAATCTCGGCTTCATTCGCCAACATTTGTGGACCGCCGGCGACAAAAAAACCGGTCCTTCGCTCTTTCACCGCTGGCGCGACGGCCAGAGCGATAAAGTCGAATTGCTGGAAGATTACGCGTTTCTCCTTGCCGGTGTCGTCGAGTTGTACGAGACCACGCTTGAACCGGAATATTTGGAGTTTGCGACCGAACTGGCCGGCGCAATGCTCGAGAAGTTCTTTGACGCGAAGAACGGCGGCTTTTGGCAAAGCGCCGTCGGCTCAAAGAACCTCATTCTTCGCCTGAAGGACGATTACGACGGCGCCGAACCCAGTGGCAATTCCGTGGCAGTGTTATCGCTGCTGAAGCTGGCGGCCATCACCGGCCAACGGCGTTTTGCGGAAGCGGCTGAAAAGACGTTTGGACTTTTCGCTGAACGCCTTCAAAAACTTCCCCAGGCGGCGCCGTTCCTGTTGCAGGGACTGGATTTTTGGTTGCAGGAGCCCGCGCGCGTCGTCATCGCCGGCCGGCCCGATTCCGCTAAATTTCAGGACCTGCTTCGCGCGGCGCACTCGGTCTATCAGCCCAATAAGATTGTCATCGGCAATGCCGGCGCGGTGGATGACTTCTCAAAGACCCTGCCCGCACGGGGCGAAGCCAGTGCGTACGTTTGTCACGGCAATACGTGCCAGCCGCCGACGGAGGACCCTGCGACAATCGTTAAAACGGTGGCAGCGCCACTTGCGATCAAGCGTTAAAACGGACTGTGTGTGATTCGTGGTACGTGGTACGTGGTGCGTCAAGTATAACAGGAGGACTTTCAAACATACTTGACGCAACATGCAATACGCACCACGGTGCCCGCGACTTAATGCTGCATTCGAGGACCCGCCTCCGCCCGGAAGCTACGGCGGGCAGGCGAGGATAAAGGATGATTTTTTAATGCTTAAGCCCAAGCACCAATACAACCAGGTCGATGATAAACAGTAATACGATCGTTACTTCCAAAATCATCATCCACCGATTGGTCTGGTCCTGTTTGAGCAGTTGGTAAAGGTCGGCCAGCGTTTTCAATTTTCCTTCAATGTTTCTGTGCCATCCGCCCAGGTGAAAGCGGCTCGCCAGTTTTTCATAGATGCGCGCCAGGTGCCAGTCGCCGAAAAATTTGGTGATGTTGGACAGCTCATCGTTGAACCGCGCCATGTCGATGCGGATTTCCCGCAATTGACGCAGTGTGTCTGTGCGCGACCGCAGCGTGCGATCGGACAAATCGCGATACGAACGCTCCAGGGCGTTGTCCAATATCCGATCGTAGGCCTCCAGTTCGGCCAATTGCAGGTTCGCCAATTCCATGATATAAAGCGTCTCGTCAAAATCCTCCGGCTCGTCCACGAGCAACGCCGCGTCCCAGTCAATCACCACGAGGTCATCATCGTAATAACTCAGGTAACGCCCGGTGGATTCCTCGGATTCCTGCTTCGAGAGGCGTTCGCCTTCGGATTCCTGGGTGAGCAGCGCGGCCACGCCGCGCCGGTGAGCCTGAAACCAGCTCTCGGCGCTGATCGGCAGGCCGTCCCTTCCCGTTGGCGGCGCGGCGATGCAAAAAACCGTGTATGCTTCCTCTTCGGGCAATTGTTCCTGCGGCCGAATAAAATGGCTTTTCAATTCGGCAACGACTTCCTGCGCCAGCCGTCGCGCCTCGTCGTGAAGGGAGCATTCGCCAAATTTTAAATCGTGAAACACCACCAGGTCCTCAATTTGCCCCACGGAAAACGGCATGCGCATCGTGATGCTGATGGCGCCCACCGGCAGCAGCTTGATCGCCCGCTCTACCTTCACCCGGCCAAACGGGCCCTCGCGATCGATCGCGGGCAACTGCACCATTTGCGGTTTGTAAAAGAAGAGCTGACGCGGATTGCGCTTGCTGCCATCCATCGAAAACTGCTCAACCGGCTGGCCCAGCAATTGGCGAATCGGCTGGCGCGCGGTGTCGTAAGCCACGTCAAACGCGTAAATATAGACCACCTGGCCCGTGTAACGTTCTCCCGTGCGGGCAATCTGTTTGACCTGTGGTGCGGGCGCTATCATGCCTCAAAAATACCCCACTTTCGGCGCATAGGCAAAAGGGCCGATTTTATTGAATTTTGCGCGGCCATCACCAGTAATGGCTATACGTTTCTTCTTGCCATCCGAAGTGGCGGAGCTAGATTTGCATTCGGAACAATAACCATTAGGACAATTCAACCTCATATTTCTTCTATGAAAAAGATTCTTTTCAGCGCATCGGTTCTCATGGCGGGGTCTTTATTGGCCGCATACGCGGACCCGAAAGACGACGTGACGGGCGCCGCCCAAAAGCTCTCTTCCGGGGGCAATTATAGCTGGCATACCACCGTGGTTGTCCCGGCTGACTCACGATTCAAGCCCGGTCCCACTGATGGCCAAATACAGGGCGATCTGACCCACGTGAAAATGTCGATGGGCGATAATCACACGCAATTTATCATCGAGGGAACCAACTCCGTGATCACCGACCCGGACGATGGCACCTGGGAAAAGTTGTCGGACGTGGACACGCAGGGCATGGGACGTTTTCTGGTCGGTATGGTGCGGAATTTCAAAGGTCCCGCGGCGCAGGTCACGGACTTGCTTGCGGATTCCCAGTCCCTCCAGCAAAGCGGCAACTCATATACCGGCACATTGACGGAAGAGGGTGCTAAGAAGCTCCTGACGTTCGGTCGCGGCCGTCGGGGCGGCGGCGGCCCGACTATTAGCAATCCCTCCGGTACGGTGACGTTCTGGGTTGACGGCGGCCAGTTGACGAAATTTGAATATCACGTCAAAGGCATGGTATCGTTCAACGGCAACGACCGGCCCGTGGACCGCGACACGACGGTACAAATCTCGGATGTAGGGACAACGAAAATTGACGTGCCGGCGGATGCCAAAAAACTGCTGCCAAGCGCGATGTGAGCTTGAGTGAACGGAGAAGGGACGAAGCGGACCGTTTCAACGTTTCAACCTTTTAAGGGACCTCTGCAAAAGTCTCAGGGGTAGTGGAACAGGCTTCCCAGCCTGTTCGATTTTATTGGAAAAATGGGCCGGACCGGACAGGGAAGATGCCCGTCCCACTACTTTTGCAGAGATCCCGTTCAGGATTCAACGGCGCTGCGAGAGCGAGTCAGTTCTTACTTTGAGATCCTTCACGCGACCAATGGATCGCGTGGAGCATGACCTCGGTTGAGCTTTTGAGCTGCAACTTTTCCTTGATGCGGTTCCGGAACGAGTTGACGGTGGGAATGGTCACATTCATTTCCTCGGCAATTTCGCGCACACCTTTTCCCATGCCGAGCATCTGAAATACTTCCAGTTCACGGTCGCTCAGGCGTTCCAGGGGCGAGGGCGGCACTTCTTCGGAGCCGCGCATGAATTTGCTGATGACCGAACTGGCCATTTTTTCGCTCAGGTGCATGTCGCCGCCCAGGACTTTGCGAATGGCGGTTTTGACGGTTTTGGCCGGCTCCTGTTTCATCACGTATCCCATGGCGCCCGCCCGCAGGGCGCGCTCGGCATAGAGAGATTCATCGTGCATGGAAACGACCAGGACGGGATAATCTTCGCTTTCATTTTTGATGGCCTTGATGAGGTCAATGCCGCTCGTGCCGCCCAATGTGATATCCACGACGACCAGGTCGGGTTTTAGTTTGCGAATCTCGTGCATGGCGCCTTCGGCTTCGGCGGCGTCGCCGCACACGGTCAGGTCGGGCTCGCGATCAATGAGTTGGCGCAATCCCTCCCGGAACATCGTATGGTCGTCCACGAGAAATATCCGACTTTTATCGGGCCTGTTCACGATGAGAATATAACACGTTGCTGGTTCTTTTGCGCCGGTTCAGGAACGACCGGGTAAAAGACGCAGGTAATACGCGTGCCAGTGCCGGGGGCACTTTTCAAGTCTAAAGTGGCGCCGATGGTCCTGGCGCGATAATGCATGATACGCACGCCCATGCCCCTGGAATTGCCGTTGCCGGGGTCAAAGCCGCTTCCGTCGTCCTGGATGCTCAATTCGCAGTGTCCGCCGGCGTGTTTCAAAGAGAGTGTGACGCGCGCCGACTTCCCATGCTTCACGGCATTCAACACAGCTTCCTGGGCGATATAATATAAATGCGCCGCCACGCCACTCCCAAGGACGGGCGCCGGGCCGTTGCCTGCAAAATCGCATTTTATCTTGAACAGGTTCGTCGCGTTGGCCGCCAGGTCTTCCAGAGCAAGAACGAGTCCGCTCTCCTCCAAATGGACGGGAAACAAACCGCGCGCAACGCCGCGAGTCTGGGTGATGGCATCGTTCACGAGGCTGCCGATGCGTTCGGCTTCGGAAGCTTCGGGAACCTTCTTTTCCTGGAGCTGGTCGGCCAGGATATCCACGCGGTAGGCGATGCCGGCCAATTGCTGGCAGACGCCGTCATGCAGGTCGTGGCCGATGCGTTGCTGTTCGCGGTTGCTGATTTCCAAAATCTCGCGTTCCAGGCGCTTGCGTTCGGTGATGTCGCGCGCGATGCCCTCGACTTCCACGGCCTTCCCCTGGTTTTCCACGATGCGCGCGCTGATTTCCAATTTAATCCGTTGTCCGGGTCCACCGATGAAATCCCATTCGGCCGGCGGCATGGGCGCATCCGCGCGCTGGATAATTTGTTCAAACCATCGTTCGGCGGCATCGCGCTGCTCCTCAACGATAAATTGAAATAACTTTCCGCCGACGATTTGGCCGCGTCGTCGTCGCAGGAGCTCTTCGCCGGTTCGGTTGAGGGAAGTGATATGGCCAGCGAGGTCGCAGGTGAAAACCATGTCGTTAGCGCTTTCAAAGAGGTTTTCGTAACGTTCCTTCGCGGCGGCTTCGGCCTGGAGTTTTTCGCGGATGATGCGTGTCTGTTTTTGGACGCGACCGCGAAGGATGACAACCCATGCGAAAGCTGCCACGACGACGACGCCTAACAGGCAGATGGCCCAAAGCAGTTTTTGCAGGTCCCACCACGGCGGCCATTGAAGGACAAATACGTCGCCCGCTGAGCGCATCAGGATGCGAAACGATTTGGCGCGCCAGGCCTGTCCGGCCTGCCAGGAATTGCCGGTTTCGATGAGACAAACACCGGTGACGGCCACTTTCGTGCCGTTTTCCAGATACGCGAAATCAGTCCCCACGCTTCTTCTTTCGAGATAGGCGTGGAAGATGAATCCGCTGGGAGTCTGCAGCACTAGAAATTGCTCACGGCTATGGCGGGCGCGGTCGAGAATAGTTGCCTTGATCCGGACCAGCTGGCAATCGTAAGTCCCTTTGAGGGCCTCGTCGGTATCAATGGAAACGGGTTCCGGTTTTGGGCTGGAACCAATTTGGCGGAAAATGGCGTCCTGCAACATGGGAGTATATTCGCCCTTGGCCGGAAAGCCCAAGACTTCGACCATGTCTCCCGGCAGCAATGGTCCGGTTTGCCGCGTTTCGACATAAAGGCCTTCGGTTTGGTCTTCGATATACAGGACATCGTCATCCTGGCGATAAATGACGGTGCCGCGGACTTTGACACGATGTCCGTAGGCGCCCTGTGGAGTAAATTGCAGAAGTCTCTCAATGGGCAAGATGGGAGTGTCGAAGGGATTTTTGGGAGCGGCGCCCTGGATGACCAAATCGGATGAGCGCGGCACGAGAAGGCGAATGTCGAACAACTGGCGTTGATGGTTGAACTCCGTGACGCAGACACCACGAACGGCGACGGTGCTGTCCACAAGATCGCGGCTTTGGGCGACGGGCAATTGTTTGGCGTAGGCGGTGATACGGCCGCCGCCGGTGGCGATCTCTACCAAATAGAAGCCGCTGGCCGTGTCGAATTGGGCCGCGCGGACGGTTCCCTGGATTTCGACAAACTGGCTATCATCCTGGCCGCTGGCGATTTGTTCGAATGAAACCGGGCGTGCCTGCGGAAATATCCCTGAACCTAAAATCCGGACATTTCGGGCCATGACGACCGGCGCAAATTCGCCGGGGTCAGCCTCCCCCAGGATTTCAATAATCTGGCCGGCCGCCAGGGGCGGGCCGCCCGCTGAGGGATCCAGGCGAAAGTAGATGCCAGCGGATTGGTCCTGGACGAAATAGTAGTAGTTATTGGCGTCGCAAAATGTGACGACTCCGCGCAACCGCACAGGATAATGAAGCGCAGCCTGGGCGGGCGTCAATTGCCGTACCTGCTCCGCAGTGGTTAAATCGTTGGTGATGTTGCTTTGCGCCCGGGTGGCGAAACATAGAAGAACGAACAAGCCAAGGATGCGGATGGCTCTGGTCATACGGCTTCAGTCAGTGTTGCTGTAGACGCGGACATAATCCACCTGCATTTCGCCCGGGAAAGCAGTGTTCGTATCCGGATCACCGTCATAGATTCCGCCGATGGCAAGGTTCATGATGATATAAAACGGCTGGTCAAATGGGGCGGGATAAGGGGCGCTCGCGGTGGACCAATTCGTTTGTGTTTCGTAGAGCTGATTGTCCACAAACCAATTAATGGAATTGGTGGACCATTCCAGCGTATAGATGTGGAATTTGTCCGCGCCGTTTCCCGGGGCAAAGGTGTAAAGGTCGGTGGATTGGCGGTGCATACCGTCGGGTCCGGAGTAATGGATTGTACCCTGGACCACCGCCGGGTAATCGCCCCTGTTTTCAACGATGTCAATTTCTCCGCAGGCAGGCCAGCCGCCGTACACGGAATTCCGGGGCATGAGCCAAAGCGCGGGCCAATAACCTTTGCCTTGCGGAAATCTGGCGCGGAACTCGAAACGTCCGTATTTCTGCGCGAACAAGCCTTCACTCTTCATACGGGCTGAAGTAAAGGCGCAACCGTTGGTGGACTCGTGACGGGCCACGATGTGAAGGAGGCCATCACTGACACAGGCATTGTTCGTCCGGTCCGTGTAAAATTCCAGCTCGTTATTTCCCCAGCCGCCGTGATTGCCTGTCTCGAACGTCCAATGATTCGTGTCAATCGCCGTGCCGTTAAATTCGTCGTCCCAAACCAGGTTCCAGCCGGTCCGGGCGCGGCTTTGGGCCAACCCGATCGTCAGAATGACGGTTAAAACGACGAAAGGCCAAATCGCTCCTGAAGCTTTCTTCATCGGTCCGAATGTTAAGGCGCGTTGATCGTTATTGCCAATCTTCTTTCACGGCGATTCGAGGCGATAATAGACGTCGGCGGCGCCGGGCGCGGGTCCTGCGATAAAAGGGTTTGCGGAACCAGTGACATCGGTCCAATTGGCTCCCAGAGAATTTGTTTGAGATTGCAAATGGCAAACGACGTTGGTGGGCCACGATAAAACAATATTGCCTTTTGATTTCATCGCCGAAAGCTGAAGCGGGCCAGTTTGGTTATAGACGCGGACGTAATCCACGAGCATTTGCCCCGGCAGACTGGCGTTAATCAAGTTGGTCGAAGGATTTCCGAGGTAGTTGCCGCCAATGGCGACGTTCATCAGGATATAAAAGGGCACGTTGAACGGCGCGGGATATGGATAGGTACTGCTGGTCGTCCCGACGTTGCTCCACCAATTGGTTTGAGTTTCGTAGAGGTGGCCGTCCACGTACCAATTGATGGCATTGGTTGACCATTCCAGGAGATAAACGTGAAAATTGGTCACAGAATCTGAGCCGGGGAACGTGTAGGTCTTTCCGGAATAGGCATCACCGTATTCACCGCCGTAGTGAATTGTGCCTCCTTCCTGGTTTGTGATGTTGCCTTTGTTCTCCATGACGTCAATCTCTCCGGAATTGGGCCAGCCGCCGTAAGGCGAATTTTCCGGCAGCATCCACAGCGCCGGCCAAAAGCCAGTTCCCCACGGCAATTGCGCCCGCCATTCGATGCGTCCATAAGTCGTGTAATAGAGGCCAACGCTCTTGATGCGGCCGGACGTATAGTAATAACCGTTGTCCGGTTGCTTCAAGGCGGCAATATGGAGGCAGCCATTCGTCACATAAACGTTTTGAGTGCTGCTGGTGTAATACTCGTCTTCGTTGTTGCCCCAGCGGTAAATACCCTCTGCAGAACCGTCACCGAGGTCATACGTCCAGTTCTTTGTATTCAGGGAATTGCCATTGAATTCGTCGCTCCAGACGATGTTCCAATTGGGCCCAAAAGCCGCGGCGCTGGTTTGGTTCAGAGTTGCGTCATCAAAATACATGGAGCCGGCGGAATTGTACTGGTCTCCCTGGAACATGATTTGATAACGGACAAAGCTCGTGCCTGGCGGCGCGACCAGGCTGCTGACTGTATTGGTGATGGCGTATGTGTTGGGATCGTATTGGTTGGTCACGTTCAGGTCCACCCAGGTATTTTTTGGAAAAGCGCCGGTTGCAATGGCATTGGTGGTAATGATGGACGAGCGATAAAGCGCCAGGACATTACCCGAAGCGTCATGAAATGAAACCTCGATCCATGCCTCGTTTTGGCCGGCCAGCGTGTCGCTGGAAAGCGTGTAGGCCCAGCCATCGGCGGAATAAATGGCGCCCGGGCCGGATACGTTGTCCTGGAAAACGCCGTTATAGTTGACCTGGCTGTTAAAGGCCTGATAAACCTTGAAGTAATCGTTGCCGCTGTGAGCTATAGCGGGGTTGTTCAATACCGAGGTGTTGGCGCCATAGGTCGTCCATCCGCCCAGGTTGCCGGTTTCAAAACCAGGATTGCTAAGAACGTTTGCCGCTTCGATTTGTCCTGCCATCAGGATATTTATGAAGAATAAAGCGCCGCAGATGGCTCTGGCCACAGCGCGGCCGACGGAAGCGGCGTGCTTTAGCATAATCTTAATATATAGCAAACGACCGGCTGTCACAAATCAGTGCCCAAAGCTTGTAGTGCGTTGTTGCAGCCATTGCAAATCGCCACTCTTATCGCACTGTGGACCCAGCCCGGTGGGGGGAGCGATTAATAAACCGAAATTTACAACGGCGCCGTCGTGCCAGACTTTTATTTCCGAGTGTCCATCTGCGAAATTCAGGGCAGCGCCGTGGACATGGTAGCTGGCGGGAATATCCACCCAATTGCGGACTGCCGCTATGTCGCAAACAAACATACCGTCATTGATGCTGTAAGGATTCTCATCGATCAGTACCCACCTCTCGGCCGGGTTGGGAATTCGGGACAATTTGGTGTAGATGACTTGCTGGTGAATCGTTCCGTTGTAACCTTCGGTCTGGTTCCAATTGTCATTGCCTGAGACATTCATCCAGCAGTTCATGGAATAACTGCGCACTTTCAGCAGCCCCTGCAAGGCCGGATTGACGCAGACATTGTCGGCCGGGCACTTATAGACCTTGTAGTTATTGACATAGGCATAGACCAAGCCTGCCTGCAGGAGCGCGAGATTGGTCGCACCCTGACTCAAACTTTGCATCGATCCCAGCGTCCAGGAACATTTGGATCCGCCGGGCTGCGCGTTGGGATCGGTCGGACTGGTCACCATGTTGGCTTCCCCGGTTACAGGACATAAATTGTCATTATTATCGTGAGCATACATGATCCAACCAATGCCCAACTGCCGCAGGTTGTCCAAACATCCCATTCCCTGGGCCCGTTGTTCCGCCTTATTCAGGACCGGCAGCATGATCGCCGCCAGGATGGCGATTATCGCAATAACGACCAGCAGTTCAATAAGAGTAAAGGCGCGACCAAACGATCGCATTGGGGCTTTGGCATTATTGGGCCGCAATAACATAGTGGCGAACCTTAGATAAATTTTTGTTTATAAACGGGCCCGGCCAGGCCGGCCGGACCCGGTGTGTAGTGTGTTTTACGGTTGAGTGTTAATGATATAGTATCGATCGGTCGGTCCAACGGTGTCCGATACTGTTTTTACGGTGCCATCTCCGACGACGGAGGTTAACGGCTGCCACGGTCCCTTCACGAGGTCTGTCGTATAAAGGACATTATATTGCGGGCCGTACAGGGTTGGGAATGAAAGCTTAAACGTTGATCCGTTGAGCGTCGCGACGGGAGTAGTTTCATGCAGCGTGACATCCACCATATCAATGTATACATCGCCGCCGCTGGCGGCGTCAGGGGCGTGGTAGCCCGGCTGGATGCGCATGGAGGCTGTTCCGGGCGGTGAAACGATTAGTGGACCAGTGCTAAGCAGGGTGGTGAAGTTGTTTGCGTATTTGTTGGTTGCCGGCATGTTGACCCAAACGTCCTGCGGAAAGTTCGTAGTGAAAGGAGCAGATTCATAGTCGCAAATCAAGCCGCCACCGCTGTTGTAAAACTGGATCTGGAGATTGGCGCTGGCGCTATTGACCAGCGGATAGCCCAATGTCGCATCAGGCGTGAAAAACCATGCGCTCGCTGTGTAAATCTGTCCGGGCAAAGCGGGCCGGTCCTGAAACACGCCGGTGTAGCTGTTCGCGCCGCCGCTGAATTCCACCAGGCAATTGGAGCCGTCAATGACCGAGACATCGGGATTTAGCGATGGGTCAAACTGAGAATAAAATCCGTTGGTATTGGCAAATGCCGTGCCGCCGTAGCTAAACCAGCCTGCGCTCGAAACCGAAGCGAACGCGTCGCTTTCAAAACTGGGGTCGATCACGTAATTGGTTTCCGCCTGAGAAAGCGGGATGACGGTCAATATCGCTGTCGCGGTCGCGTTGGAACCAATGCTGTTTGTCACGTCCACAGAATAGGTGCCGGCGTCCAGGCTCGACACATTGGTAATTACCAGAACATTAGTTTCAGCACCGGCAATGTGGCTGCTGTTGGCTAAGGGGGTCCCGTTCAACAGCCATTGATACGTGAACGGCGGGTTGCCCGTTGGCGTTTCTGTGAACGTTACGTTTTGCCCCTGCACTGCCGCCTGGCTGGCCGGGGTTGACAGTTCGATCGGGGGATATTGGACCTGATAAATTGCCACACCCAAATTGGGCATATTGGTCGGATTGCAATCGGGGCCGATGGTTTCAAATCCATATTGAATGTGCGTGCCGCCGGCTACGCCGGTTTGCAGATTAATGCTGAAGGGCTGGCCGGTGACTGCAGTTGCGACCGCCGAATTGACGACAGTGTAACTGGCATTAAACTCCTTAATAAAAACGGTCGAAGTGTAAGCGCCACCAAACGTGTTGCTGATGCAATTACCGCTGAAGGTCAAATTCTGCCCTTCCAGGGTGTCATTTTGGACATAATAGTTCGCATCCATTTGTTTATTGGGGCTGATGCCATCCGCCTGGACCCAATACGTGTCGGTGGTTTCCCAAACGTTTGTGCAAGGTTGAAGGATGAGCGAGGTGTACGGCTGGGTCGCCGAGTTATAGTTGGCCCGCAATGCAGCTGTTCCCCAGACACCGCCGCCGACATAGGCGCCTCCCTGTGATGGAAGGTTGAACCAGTTCATATAACCGATCCAACCCTTGGTTGGATCCAGGATTAGCTGGGTTTGCCCATAGCTGGGAGATGCGCCATAGTAAGAAGCCACGGCGGCCAAGGCTGTGATAACGAGGGATCTGATATGCAATTTCATAATGTCGAACGGGTTAACTCTGGCTCATTCATTTCTCTTCGGTGGAGATGTAATACTTTGTATCACAGTATGGCGTTGGCGTCAACAATTATTTTAAACTTTCTAAATAATGAATGGAGTAGCGTCAAATTGCTCATTTCAAGCACTTTAACTGTCATTCGTGTGCTGGAAACCTTGTCAAAGCCGAAAAATGGCGTGCCGGAACCGTGACGGGAATGGGGATTCTTTGAAAAGTTAAAGATCGCCTGGACCACCCGCAAGAAAGCCTTGTGTATAAATAAGTTTTATCAACCGGTAGCGATAGAATCGGTGCGCGCAGCCCGTGATGTCACACGGATTTAACGTGTCTGACCTGAACAAAATCTACGAGGTTGGTCTAATAATACGAACCGGAATGTCTTGGCCGGCTAGAAATTGTTTTACGTCGGCCACGGTATAATTGCCAAAATGGAAAATGCTCGCAGCCAGGACGGCATCGGCCTTGCCCTCAATGAGGACTTCGGCCATGTGTTCGAGCGTGCCCGCGCCGCCGCTGGCCACGACTGGCACGCCCACCGATTCGCTGACGCGCCGAGTGATAGTCAGATCAAACCCAGCTTTCGTGCCGTCCGCGTCGATCGAGTTCAAAACAATTTCGCCCGCGCCGAGCGCGACGGCTTTGCGCGCCCAATCCACCGCATCCAGTCCGGTGGATTTTCGCCCGCCGTGAGAGAACACTTCCCATTTGTGGGGCGCTGTCCGCTTGGCATCAATGGAAACGACAATGCACTGGCTTCCAAATTTTTCGGCTCCGGCCCGGATCAAGTCCGGGTTGGCCAGCGCGGAGGAATTGATGCTGATTTTGTCCGCGCCGGCGCGGAGCATCATGAACATGTCATCGACCGATTTGATGCCGCCGCCGACCGTCAGGGGCATGAAGCATTCGTTGGCGGCCCGCTCGATGACATCCACCATCGTCTTCCGCCCGTGCGCGCTGGCGGTGATATCAAAGAAAACCATTTCGTCGGCGCCCTGTTCGTTATAGCGCATGGCCAACTTCACGGGGTCACCCACGTTCCGGAGTTCGCCGGCCTCGGCTTTGCCAAATTGAACGCCGCGCGTGACCTGGCCGTCATGAACGTCCAGGCAGGGGATAACACGTTTTGCAATCACCGTATCATTGAAAACACAGCGCGGGCCAAAGCAAAGGAAAATGATGCGAAGCCCCTCATTTGCAGACAGATTCGCCGCCGCCAAACGAATCTCGTCGGCGTATCTCTTTGCAAATGTGAATGTTGTGAAAGTCGCACAAGAAAGATTGATGTCCAAGTCCGGCATACGAATTGCTAATACTTCATTACCAACTGAATCTTATGAAGACAAACCCGGTATTTGATGAACCCCTCCTGCCGTCTCTTTTTCAATTCACGGACCATGCAAATGGCTTGCGTGGCATTAAATCAGCGGTCCAGAATCGCTCCACCTTTGCGGAGTTGATGCTAAACCCCAAAAGGCTCGACGCGATTCTGAAGGCCATTGGCAAAAGGAAGAAGCCGGCGTTACGGCGGTCCACCTAACAATGGATTGATGGGCGGGTAGATAGTTGGGTAAAGTGCCACCTGTGCCGACCCGCAGGATACTGAATCAAAATCGAGCAAGTGTTCTTTTTTCCGTAATCGTTTTGCTGGCGGCCATTGAAAGTAATTGTTTTGGCGAATTATCAAACGCAGAACCGGACCCGGTAAAATTCATTGCCTTGACATTGGCCGAAAGCGGCGAAACTGATACGAATTCAAATATCGCAGAGCGATACGGAATTCCCTTCGAAGAAGGGGACTTAGGACTGGTCCGAAATGGATCGGCGCAAGTGGCCGTTGGCGGCGCGGTGAAGCGCGTCTTCATTTTGGGAATGACGGAGAAGGCTAACCTTTTTTGCTGGGCAAGCCCGATGGACCATTCGGTCCGGTTTTTTATCGGCGATAAGCTGGCTGAGATTCGTCTTAATTACGCAGACGGAACGACAAATGTCTATCCACTGGTCCTGGGTGAAGGCGTATGGTGGGGCAAACCATTTTTTGATTTTCCCGCCCCATTCCCGATTGACGCGCGGTTGCGAATGGCGCTGGCATCGGCATTGTGTCTCTATCCTCCTGCGCCGGTTGCGGACGGCAATTATGTTGCCGTTATCGATCCCAAACGGGTTCCGTTGCGAAGCATCACGTTTGCAAATACGACGGACAAGCAGGGCACATTGGTCGTTGCCGGAGTAACGGTTGAACCGGCGGACTCGAGTGGATTATTGGCAGGTACGGAACTTTCCTCCGGCCCGATGCCGCCCGCATTCAGGAAGTTCATTAAAGAAAAGTCGCTTCGGCTTTCGGGAAAGGGTGAGCAACAAACTGAGCGACGATTGAATGAGCTTCGCCTGGCCCTTTACACGAGCGATGCAAATTTCAATCGGCGGGCGCCTCCGGCGATGCCGGCAAATTATCGTGGTCCGATTGTTTCATTCAAGGGAGATTTTTACGCGGACATTTTGAAGGACGCCTTTTATGCCAATGTGCAGGACATGTCAGACAAGGTTGACCAGGCGGGGATGTATCACACTTCGACCCTGGGCGCGCCGTCGTGGGGCGGTTACAATGGATTTGGCACATTCCGAAAAAATTGCAGCACTTACTACGGAACCTCCTGGTGCCGTGACATGGGGCGGAGTCTCCAGGAGTTGACTGAATTGGGTTATACAAACGCGGCTGCGCGTTGCGCGGATTATTGTTTGCGAATGGCAAAGCTATGGGAAAAGGAACCGTCGCTAAAGATTCAAGGGACCGTCATGCCGCCGCATTGGGGGCGGGTTGCCAACAAACCGGCGGTGGACGCGTGTTTTGAAAATGATGGCCATGGATTAATCACCATGTTTCTCTTCAAACTTTGGCAGCGATTGCCTGACCGTGACCAATGGCTTCGCGCGCGCTGGCCGGATGTGAAAGCAGCGGGCGATTGGATTTTATGGGAGTTCGCACATCCTAAAATTTCCGGCGCCGCGCACGGCGTGCTCTATACCACCAGTGAATGTTCCGCCGGAAAGGGCTACTCCGTTTATGCCGACGCTATCTGCATGGACGCGCTCAATGCGCTTGCGCAAATGGCAGATTCCATCGGCCAGACAAATTCCGCCGCGCAATGGCGCGAGCGAGCCCAGGAAATGCAACAGGCAATCGGCACACAATACGTTGCTGCTTCACAAAAGTATGGCCGCCAATGGACGTTGCGCTATGCCGGCTGGCCTAACTCCAGTACCGTTTTGGGTCCATTGATTTTCCTGGCCGATTACCAGGGCTTTGCGCCGCAGGACGACAATTTGGCGTGGCGACCATTGAACGAAGCGTCCTACCAGAGATTGGTTGACCGGTATCAGCCCTTTGGATTTTACGGCCAGGCCATGGGGTACGGCCAGGGATTCGTGAGCCAGGCGGCGCTCCTCCTGGACCGCATGCACGACGCCAGCCGGATTCTGGACTGGACAGCCAAAGAAATCTACGACCCGCAGTCTGGCTCGTTCATCGTGCCTGAAGGCGTTCAAATAGATTTGTCAGGGCGCTTCTGGTATCACACCGGCGACCTCGGCAACGGCGTCCAGGAAGCCGAAAACGTCAAAAGCCTGCGGCTCGTGATTGGAGTGGACGACACGCATCCGGACCGGATTCAATTTTATCCGCGAATGCCCTATGACTGGAACGAAATTGCGGTAGCGCGATATCCAGTTTTAATCGAAAGGGCGGGAAAGATGGAACTGACCCACATGCATTACGTGCTGGATCGCTCGGGCCGCAAAATGAAATTGGACATTGGTTCCGATGATGACCTCGGTCCGGTTGCGATGCGACTGGGACCGTTCGAAAGACCGCCAAGGGCATCCAATGTTATCGTCGACGGCGTACAACCAGTGAACGTTACGGTCAAACACAGCGGAGATTCGTGGTGGGCAAAGTTCACGATTCCGGTGGGACCGATGTCATCCGACAAATTAATTCGTTGACCTTTGGCGGCCGGCGGCTAGTCTGCCCGGCGAGTCATGACTGGCAGCAGTGTAGCGCCGGGCGACGTGTATTCGCACTCGGGTAACTCGTTGGATTTATCACATTTCCGCATGCGCGGGAGTGTTGTTGGCATTTGCCCTGCTGACCATGCGGTTTCAAATGAATCACGGCTTTAATGCAATCGCGGTCACAAAAATCAGTAACGGCACTCATACAGCCTCCGGCTTTACCGGGTCTGCGATGATGAAATTCTATAGCCCGCCAACGAAACTGGACACCGTTTCCATCATCCTGCCGGTCATCAACGAAACTGTCTCGCTCCGGAAGACAATTGAGACGATTTTACGCGACGTCAAACGCGAACTCGTCCGGGAATTCATTATCGTGGTTTGCAAACGCACCACGGCCGATGCCATGACAGTCATTGGAGAGCTTCAGAAAGAGTTCGGCGAATTGGTCGTGGTGCTGCAACAGAAACTGCCTTTTCTGGGTGGCGCGTTGCGGGACGCTTTCGATGTGGCCCGTGGCAGCCATATTATCATCATGGGCAGCGACCTGGAAACCAGTCCTGACGACGTTCATACTCTCATCGAAGAGGAGCAGAAGGACCCTTCTGCGGTTGTCACGACTTCGCGCTGGATTCGCGGCGGCGAGTTTCACGGCTATTCGCCGATCAAACTGTTGTGCAATTGGATTTTTCAGCGGTTTTTCTCATTGCTTTATTGGACGCGCCTGACGGACATGACATTCGGTTTTCGAATCATGCCTGCGGCCCTGGCCCAGGCCATCCAGTGGGAAGAAGTTCGCCATCCGTTCAACCTCGAAAACATTGTCAAACCGTTGCGCCTGGGTATTCCAGTCAGCGAAATTCCAACCGTTTGGTATCCGCGAATCGAGGGGGAATCGCAGAATCCATTTTTCCGCAACTTCGAATATTTCCGCATTGGTTTTAAAGCACGGTTTGCCAACAAAAATTCATTCTGGCGCACATGAGAAAAGTCATTGTTACCACCACCATCAACCCGCCAACCAAAGCCATCGAGGCGTTCCAGGCCATGAAGGGATGGGAACTCGTCGTAGCGGGCGACAAGAAGACTCCGCGCGATTATCGCCTGGAGCGGGGCATTTACATCACCCCCGAGGAACAGGAGAAGTATGATCCCGCCTTGTCCGAAGCGATTGGCTGGAACAGCATTCAACGGCGGAACTTCGCTTTCCTCTGGGCGCACGATATGAAGGCGGACCTGGTGGCGCTGGTCGATGATGACAATATCCCGTTGCCTGGATGGGGAGAGAATTTATTGGTCGGCAAAGAAGTTGAGGTCAACTATTACGAAACTGACCTGCCGGCATTTGATCCGATCGGCGTGACCAATTATCCGCACTTGTGGCATCGCGGTTACCCGCTGCAACTGTTGCCCAAACGCAATTACTCGCGAAAGAGCCGGCGGAAAGTAAAAGTGGATGTTCAAGCCGATTTTTGGAACGGGGACCCGGACATTGATGCCCTTTGCCGCATTACGCAGGCGCCCGAGTGCACTTTTGACCCGGCGCCATTCCCTTTTGCGTCAAACAAACCCGCGCCATTTGATTCTCAAAACACCTTCATTCGCGGGGAAATGTTAAAGGATTATTGTATGTTTCCGCACGTGGGACGGATGGATGACATCTGGCCGAGCTATTATGTCCAGGCCCTGGGTTACAAGGTCGTCTTCAACCGGCCTTCGGTGTATCAGGCGCGCAACGAGCACGACCTGATTCGCGATATGCGCGGCGAATATATCGGTTACGAAAACAATCTCAAACTGATAGCCGATCTGGCGGTCAACCCGGAATCTTTCATGGCCCATGTTCCCGGGCGCACCGCCTGGGCTTTCGAGCTTTACCGCCGGCATTTCAAGCGGTAGGCGAATTCAATCGGAAATTACCTGGCGGGGATTCCGCTGGTTGTGGGCTGACTTGATGGTTGTCGGCCATAACCGAGCGCTTTTGCCGCGCGTCGATGATATTCCGCGCGTTGCTGATCGCCCTGCTGGGCATAGGCGATAGAGAGGTCCCAATGCAGCACACCGTCATCGGGATGATAGACTAACAATTGTTCCCACAGAGAGATGGCTTCCGCCCGATTACCGTGATTCGCTTCCATATACGCGAGTTCATATGCGGCCCGAAGCGCATCCTGCGTCCAGGGCCTTTGGGCAAGGGCTTGCCGATAATACGTCTCGGCTTCCGCAGGTTTTCCCAAATGATTGGCGTAAATATCTCCCAGGAACGTCATTCCCCACGTGCTCGAGGGCGCCGTAATCCGATAAATGGTCAGCAATTTCAGCGCATCCTGGATTCTTCCTTCCCGCTCGGCGATCAGCGCCCTGACGGCGTAGGGTCCTGACCGGTCCGGCGCCAGTTGGATGGACTTTGCGGCAAGTTCGTCGGCGCGGTCATAATTTCCCCGCGCTTCATATTGCTTTGCCAGTTCAGTCATTGCGTCAAAGGCTAACGGGAAAGTGCGGACGCTCTGCTCATAGGCCACCGCGGGGTCGTTCCAGGCATCCGACCAGGATGCTGCTTCAAATGCAGCGGCAACACGCGAAGCAATCAATAAGGAGAAAATGACCAGGGCGATGACACGGGCGGTTCCAGCCAGTCTGGTTGGCCAAACTGCGCGAAGTGTCGCAACAAAAGCGATGGCTGCGCCCACGCTCGCCAGGGCGATATAGGAGTCGCAATAGGGCCCATTCCGAAATCCCAAAAGATTGCTCATGGGCGCAAAAGCCAACAAAAACCAGACAATGCCGAGTGTTAAATACGGATAACGCCGGCGTTGCAGGATCGCAAATGCCGTTGCGGCCAGCACGATCAGGTAACAAACCGCCAATTCCGCCATGGACGCCTGTCCCCAATAATAACCTCCGATCACCGCCATTCCCTTGAAGGGCCAAAGCCAGATGCCGGCGTGCAACATCGTCAGGTATCCGCACGAAATCGCCGCCTGCTGACGCGAGACGTTCGAAAAACCTCCCAACACAACTTGTGTGGATCCTGCCTGGTGACGTAACGTTAAATAAATTGTCAGCACCAATCCATAGAGCAGATATTTACGCCAGGTGGCGCGGCGATAAAGGCGTTGAGGGTGGAGATACCAATCCACGGCGACGAACAAAGCCACCACACTAACCCCGCCTTCGTATGAGGTGAGGGCCAGGAACAGGCATAGCAACGCCAGCGCGGTCCACATCACGCTGGATTTCTTCCCGGTGTCTGATGGAATCTCTTCGGAGGCGCAGGCCAAGTCGTGGCAGAGTACCGCGGCTGCGGCCAGACCGGTCATCAGCATAATATTTGAGGCGCTCAACCAGACTGTGCTTGAAACCAGTGTGGGTGACAATAACCAGATTGCCGTTGCGGCCAGTGCCCATCCGCGATGGGCCAGTAAACGACAACATAATTTGAACACCGCCAGGGCGCTGAACAAACCGATGGCGAGAGACATCGTGCGCACCGGGATCATGCCTCCGTGACAATAAAGCCAGTTATAGGCGACAAACATCAGGTTTTTGACCGGCCGGAAAAAATGGTATAAGTCAGTCCCGAGCAGGGACGACCATGAGCCGCTGGCGCGAACCAGGTTGATCTCGTCCCAATCGTCCAGGGCGAAGAATGGCGCGTGGATTGAGCAGACGCCGACGGCGACGTACGCCAGTAAGACGGCAGCGAACAGCGAACCAAATACCCAGTCACGAACAGCCGGATGTGCCACTGGGAAAGAATTGCCATCCGGCGCCCGACGTTCAAGTCGCTTTTCCAGCGTCCCGTCACCGAGTTCACTGACTGCAACCAGGGTTTTAGGCGCAATAACAGGCAAATGATCCGTTCCGCTCATAGTTTAGGTATAATGGTGGTAATAGTTTTTTTCCCGATGCAGTTAAGCAAAAGATGTGCCATTGGAAAGATATGAATTTCTAGCGCATCGTTTTTTCCGGTTTTGTGTATCCTGAACCTTTAGCCAGAGCCTCGCGCCTCGGCTGGAGCCAGACCGCCCTCACCCCGGCCCGCTCACCCGGGAGAGAGGGAATAATCGTCTGACGGTTCGGTACGGCAAACGATAAAAGTGGTTCACTGTGCGCCGGCCATGATCCATTCCGCCAGACGTTTGGCGTCGGCGTCGCTCACTGCGGTGAACGGCGGCATTACGGCTGTGCCCCATTTGCCGGTGCCGCCATGGTGGATTTGTCCCATGATTTTTTCGATAGCATCGGGGTCGTGCAAATATTTGGCGCGGACGTCTTTGTAGGCCGGGCCGACGACTTTGACGTCTGGCTTATGACAGGCCAGGCAGCCATAGATGGTCGCCATTTTGTCGACGCTCATTTCCGATGGCGAAATGACTTGAGCAGCCGCAGGCTCTTCGGCAGGCGCGCCGGTACCGTAATTGATGGCCAGATACCTGGCGATTTCGGAAATCTGGTTTGTTGGAATAGGCGCGCCGTATAAATGCTGCATTTTAACAACTTCGGCCGTCCATGCCTGGTACGACAACGGCGGCTGCGTAAGAACATAGAGCGCGGAATGGCAGGTAAGACATTGCGCATTGGCCAGGGTCACGCCGGCGGCTTCTTTAAAGGCGGCGGTGTCCGGCGGCAAGGTGATGGTCACAATTTCCGCGCCCAGGCGCGACACAACCACGACCAGGCCGATAACCAAAGCGACCGCGAAAGTTTTTTGCATTCTCATTTTTATCTCCCGTATTACACCGCGCTCACGCGCACTGTTTCAATGACGTTGCGCATATATCCGCCGGGGTTCCAGAGCGGTTCCTTTGGCTGGGTTTCACCCTTGCGCGTGACGGCGCAGCATTGCAGCGGATAGTCGCCGGCGGTTTTGGGTGTGAAATGGCAGGTCCATTCGCGGAAGGAATAATTACCGTAATCCTTGCCCAGCTTTGTTTCAATCCACGTAGCGCCGCCATCGGAAGAAAACTCGACCGTTTCAATTCCAGCGCCTCCATCGAATGCAATGCCGCGAACGGCAATCCGTTTCCCGGCTTTAATTTTCTGACCGTCGCCCAGGCTGGTGATGAACGAGCGAACGTCAAAACGGCCAATGGGACGCGTTTTGGACGGCGCAGTGCCTGGCGTGACGCAGGCGCAGTCATTATCGGGTATGCGATAGGCCGTTTTCATCCAGAAATTGGCGAAGTCTTCGTCCAGCACGGTGACTGCGTTGAGGTGCTTGACCCAATAAGTCGCATAAAAACCGGGAACAATCAGCCGGACCGGAAAGCCGTTGAGCAGGGGCAATTCCGCCCCATTCATTTCGTAGGCCACCATGACCTCGCCGTCCATGGCGTGATCGGCGTCGAGCGCCTTTTGGAAAGCAGGAGTGGTATCCAGAATTGGATGATCGAGACCTCGAAAGGCGACCTGTTTTGCGTTCCCGGCGATGCCGGCCTTATTCAGAATGTCCTTAAGACGCACACCCTTCCAGCGGGCATTGCCCATCGCGCCGTTGGCCCATTGTCCTCCGGGCACGCGCGGCTGAAAAAAGCCGCGGCTGTTGCCGGAACACTGGTTGACCGCCACGAGTTCGACCGAGTCGAACTGCGTTTTCAAGTCGTGGATCGACAGCGAAAGCGGTGAGCTGACTTTGCCTCTTATCTCCAATTGAAACGTCGAGGTATCAACCGAAGCAGGCACTCCCGCCAAATGATAGCGAACGTAGAATAAATCGTTCGGCGTTAGAATGCCTTCGTTGAAAACGGAAAAGGGCGTTTCCAATTGCGGCGGTCGCGAGGTGAGAAGGATGAGCGGTTTTTTTTGCGGGAACACGGCCATGGTCCGACGGCCATTGACAAATGGCTGCATGATCGTTTCGTCCGCAAGTGAAGACCAGGGAACGAGCACGCCGCCCGCGCCCGCGAGAATGGCCGAACGCAAAAAACCGCGCCGGCTTAATTTGAAAGGTTTGCGTCTTATAGGCATATCAAAATCAATATCCCCCGAACGAAACAGCGAAATCCTAAAGAGATTGGGGAAGTGTATTGGACGAGGCGTTTTTTGCAATGGAAAATAACGGCGCGTAGGGACGGCGCGCGGAACCGCCCGCAAAAGAATGTCCGCTCACGCTCGGGGCCGCAGCGGCCTTTCGTTTCGCTTGAATCGCAAACTGAATCCTGGAAAACGAGGTCCTAAATAACGCCGCGCACCTCGGCGTCTTTGCGGAGCGGATGGCTCGGCGGCAGCTTGTACAGCAGTTCCTTCTGGAACGCTGCGGCGCGTTTTTTCTGGTCATCGGCTTGACGGGATTTGGCGCTCAAATGCCGTGGGGCGGGGATGTCCGAGTTTTGCAATGTGGCCGGCCCATGCACGCAACTGGCGAGAACAGGACTCGGCTGTGGTTTTCAACTTTAAAATTTCTGATTTGAAATTTGCCAGACGCGGCCGCTTCTCCATGAAACAGAGCTTCGAACGGGTTTCGCCGGCCGAGCCCCGCGCGATGTAAAGGAAAGCAAGCAGCTCGTTGGTCGTCCCGCGCTCAAAGCCCTCGGCCACGTTGTCTGCAACGCTCATGCTGCTACGCTCAATCTGGTCGCGCAGGCTAAAGCTGATTTTGAAGCCTGGGTCCTCGGTCAGGTCATAGACGCCATGCGCCATGCGCATCGCTTCCTCCCACACCGGCAGATCTTCAAATCGTTGGTAGGTCATATGGATTTGAGATTTGAAATTTCAGATCTGAAATCTGAGATTTCTGATGATAACCAGATCTCGTCGGCGGGCAACCGTTTTGATTCGTACCGTGAATATTCTCAAACCAAACCGCCTATGGGCACTTCCCCATTCGCCGCCTCACAGCTTCACATTCAGCCAATGCTCAATCATATAGACGTCGGCGTCGTCGCAGGCGTCGAACGCGTTGTCTGCACCGGTGTTTGTCGCAGTGATGATTGCGAATTTTTTGTTGGGCGCGAGCCAGACCTGAAAGTAAAAGCTCCGGTTTGAGCCGTTGTGCCACAAGGCATTTCCGCCGGCCCAGCTGCGTTGTTTGACAAACCATCCGCAGGCATAGTCGCTGCCCGAGGGCGGAGTATGGAGTTTGGCGAATGTTTCGGGTTTTAGCAGGGCCGGCTGGTCTTCCATTTGAAAAATCGCATAGCGGGCAAAGTCATCCAGCGAACAGTGGACGCGCCCTGACGGGCCCGCTACCGGGGGATTGTCGACTTGAAGGGGAAGATTCATGAAAAGCAGGTGGGCATGTCCCCAGGGCTGGTCAATCTTGCCGATCGTTCCGGGAGTGCCAAACCCAGTCGTGTCCATGTGCAGCGGTTTGAAGAGCCGTTCCGTTATCAATGTTTCCCATGGTGTTCCAGTGATTTTTTCCAGCATCGCGCCGACGATGGTAAAGCCCTGATTTGAATAGATCATTTTTGTCCCCGGCGTGGCTGCGGGCCGTTGGTTGAGGACGGCTTCGATGAATTTGCGCCTTTGTTCCATTGGCGTGCCTTCCTCTTTCCACGCCTGCTTCCAGGCGGCGTGGGGCGGGTCCGCGGGAACGCCGCCTCGATGCGTGAGCAATTGTTCAACGGTGACGTTTTCGTATTGCGGATCCATTTTGCCTTTCAGTTCCGGAAAAACCTCGGCAATGGTGGTGTCCCACCGCAGCTTGCCTTCGTCAATGAACATGCCCGCAAGCGTGGCAGTCATGGATTTGGTGCAGGAGCCGATGTGGAAAACGTCGTTAGTGGTTATGAGCGTGGGATTGCCCGACTTGCGGACGCCTACCGCCTCGCGGTCGCAAACCACACCATCTTTTACAACGACGACGGCGAGGGCGGGCAATTTATATTTTTTGCGGATGGTTTCCATGGCCTGGGCTGGGTCATTGGACTTTGGCGGCTCTGATGATCGCGTGGACGGCCCAGTGGCGGCGAAGGTGATGGCGATGGCCAGGGCGGAAACCACCAGGATGCTAATCAGGATTTGGTATCGCATAGAATTACGGGCTTCAGGTTGCGGTGAGTCTATCCCGAGGCCTGCCAGCAGGCCCTCGATTTCTTGCCGTCGTGGGACAAGAGTTCTGCGGACGGCAAATTGATTGATCCAATAAACGCCCCAATACAGAAAAATGCAAAACAGGATGTAAACAATGCATCTGGCCACCGCGACTGCGCCGTCGTACCGTGAGTTCCATAGGTCAACAAAGGCGAAGATGCCGAGAGGCAAGACAACCGGCAACAGGTACCACCAGAAGATATTTTTCAAGAGCCATATCTGGTGGTTGACCTGATGCAGGGAAGTCTCGAGGCAAGCCTTAAGCGAGTCATTCGTCAGCGGCCGTTTTCCGCTTTGAATGACGCGGTCCACAATAAAGAAAGCGCAAACGAAGAAGCAGCCCAGGGCCATCAAAATGAACGTCCAATTATTTTGCCAAAGGCCCCAGTACCCGAAATATAACGCCAACAAAAAAATGATGACAACTTCCCGAACGTCACGCCAATAGATAGTTGACCAAAATTGCCCTTGATTGCGCCGCACTTCCTTGAGCAGCGCATCGGTGCTAATGGTGATCGTGGCGGCAGGGCTTGACGATTGCCATGTCTTTTGCAGTTCTTCAAAGTTCATGGAGTCGCTCCTTTTATTTGGCCCGCAAGCTCTTTGCGGATGCGGTTGAGCTTCACCCCTACGTAATTCTCAGAAATTCCCAGGATTTCAGCCATTTCCTGATAACT
Source organism: Verrucomicrobiia bacterium (assembly GCA_035933915.1). Lineage (GTDB taxonomy): Bacteria > Verrucomicrobiota > Verrucomicrobiia > Limisphaerales > UBA11358 > UBA11358. The sequence continues at coordinate 25,060 of DASYYL010000074.1, read as the reverse complement.
GATTCCGTCCAGGTGCATAAGCGCGAGCGAGGCGTCCACGCGCGGCAGATTGCGGATGGCGGCGTAAAGCTGGTCTACGATCTCGCGATCCACCAGAGAATCCACGTGGCTGCTCTGCTCCTGGGATGAAGTATCGAATTTCACTAACGTTTCATGTTTTTGTCGTCGCCGCCGCTCGGTGCGTTGCCAGCCGAGAGCCGTGTTGAATGCGACCCGATAAATCCAGGTCGTCTCTTTCGCTTCTCCGCGAAACGATGGGATGGACGACCACAGTTGCAGCAGAATGTCCTGGAAGAGATCGTCCTGGTCCTGCGACGCGACGGCATAGCCGCGAACGATCTTCAGAATGAGACCGACATGCCGGTCCAGCCATTGCCGGAATACGGCCTCCCGATCCGCGCCAGCCTTTGATACTGAATCCATCTGTTTAAATAGTGACCCCTGCGAAGGATTTCTTACAAAGGAAATGTCTTGGAGAATCGTTCTCGTCCTTGTCCTTGTCCTCGTTCTCGAACTGAAAATGTTGCTGGTTTTAGCTCGTTGTTGCTACTTTGTTGCGAGTTTCGTTGCCACTTTAATCGTTGAGAATCAACGACGTAGCCGATGTTGCCAGTTTTCCAACATATATATTAAATACCAACGCCGCTGACTGCTGAAGCGCGCCTTTCAGAGCCGCACACGTAAGCCTATGAAAACTCTTGAGGGTATCGCCTAACACCCTCAAAATCGCAGCAATGAAATCGGCTGCCTTGCACAAACCCGCCGTTTCGTTTGGCCAGTTCCGTGCGCCTGCGGTGGATGCCGTGATGGCGGAGGAACGGGCTGCTTCGTTTGCAAAGCGCAGCATCAAGACATCGGCGAAATTGGCCGGCTTAAAAATGGCCATCTCGATGATGGATTTGACAACGCTTGAAGGCAAAGACACTCCCGGTAAAGTTGCCTATCTTTGTCGCAAAGCGCTTCAGCCTGCCGAACCCAAATACGGCGTGCCGCCATGCGCCGCCGTGTGCGTGTATCCCAATATGGTCAGATACGCGCGAAAATATCTCGGTGCGGATTCAGTCGTCCACGTGGCATCTGTGGCGACAGGATTCCCAAGCGGTCAATTTCCCTTGCGCACGAAGTTGGAAGAAGTCCGGCGAGCAACCGGCGATGGCGCGGATGAAATTGACATGGTGATTGACCGCGGCGCATTTTTGGCAGGCGACCATGCGCGCGTTTTCGATGAAATTGCCGCCACCAAGGAAGCATGCGGATTGGCGCATTTAAAAGTGATCCTGGAAACCGGCGAACTCGTGACTTATGATAATGTGCGCCTTGCCAGCGAGATCGCGATGCAGGCCGGCGCGGATTTTATTAAGACCAGCACCGGCAAAGTATCGCCCGCCGCGACCATGCCCGTGACATTGGTGATGCTCGAAGCCATTCGCGATTATTTCTTTGCCACGGGCACGCGCATCGGAATGAAACCCGCCGGAGGCATTCGCACGGCGAAACAGGCGCTGGCCTGGCTGGTCATGGTCAAGGAAACCCTCGGCGACGATTGGCTCACGCCGGACTTGTTCCGTTTCGGCGCCAGCACGCTGGTGAATGACGTGCTCATGCAAATCGCCAAAGCTGTGGATGGGAATTATCAGGCGACGGATTATTTCTCGATGCCGTGAAACTTATGAAAACGAAGGCCAAATCAAATAAGCTTGCCGTCACCGTTCCTTCGCGAACCGTTGTTCCCCTCAACTCACGCCTCCTGAACTTTGACGGCAAGTGGGACTATGCGCCCGCGCCCGAAGAATCGAAGAATTATGTCATCGCTCCCAGGCACGAGCTGTTCATTGGCGGTAAATTCGTCAAACCGCATTCAGATGCCTATTTTCCGTCCGTTAATCCGGCAACCGAGGAAACGCTCACTGAAATCGCTTCCGCGGATGAGGCGGACGTGGACAAAGCGGTGAAGGCTGCGCGGAATGCCTACGAAAAAATCTGGAGCAAAATGCCGGGACGCGAGCGCGGAAAGTATCTCTACCGCATCGCGCGAATTATTCAGGAGAAAGCCCGGGAATTGGCGGTATTGGAAACGATGGATGGCGGCAAGCCCATCAAAGAAAGCCGCGACGTGGATTTGCCGCTGGTGGCGGCCCATTTCTTTTATCACGCGGGCTGGGCGGACAAATTGAAATACGCTTTTCCCGACAGGAACCCGCAGCCATTGGGCGTGGCCGGGCAGATTATTCCCTGGAATTTCCCGTTACTCATGGCCGCGTGGAAAATTGCGCCGGCACTGGCCTGCGGCAATACTGTAGTCCTAAAACCTGCGGAAACCACGTCCATCACGGCCATGCGGCTGGCGCAGATTTTTCAGGAGGCGGATTTGCCGGACGGCATTGTGAATATCATCACCGGCGCGGGCGAAACTGGCGCGGCCCTGGTGAATCATCCGGGTGTGGACAAAATCGCGTTCACCGGCAGCACGGAGGTAGGCAAGCGCATCGCACTGGCCCTGGCGGGAACCAACAAAAAACTCACGCTCGAACTCGGCGGCAAGGCAGCAAACATTATATTCGAGGACGCTGCCATTGATCAGGCGGTCGAAGGCGTGATATCCGGAATCTACTTTAACCAGGGCCACGTTTGTTGCGCCGGCTCGCGATTATTCGTGCAGGAAGGAATTTATTCCACAGTGATTCGAAAACTGCGCGACCGTATTCGGACCCTTCGTGTGGGCAATCCACTGGATAAAAACACCGATATCGGCGCGATCAATTCCAAATTACAATTGGAAAAAATCAAATTGCTGGTGCAGAGCGGCGTGGACGAAGGCGCGGAACTGACGCAGTCACAGTGCACACTCCCGGCCAAAGGATATTGGTTCCCGCCCACGTTTTTGACGGGCGTGACGATGGCCAGTCGCGTTGCCCAGGAAGAAATCTTTGGGCCGGTCCTCAGTATCATGACCTTTCGCACGCCGGAGGAAGCGTTTGAGCGCGCAAACAATACGCCTTACGGCCTCAGTGCAGGCGTCTGGACGGACAAAGGCAGCAAGATTTTCAAAATGGCGAACAAACTTCGCGCCGGGGTGGTTTGGGCGAATACTTACAACAAATTTGATCCGGCCAGCCCGTTTGGTGGATATAAAGAAAGTGGTTTTGGCCGTGAAGGGGGGTTGCACGGCCTGGCGGGGTATTGCAGAATTCGTTTGGTTTTATCTGGTTAAAGAAGGCGCACTTTATGCAATCATATTTGCAAAGAACAGTTGGGGTCATTTGCCTCGTCATAGGCATTATATTGATCGTTCATGGACACGATATGGCTCGGTCCTTCGGGTCGCAGGTACAGCAGGTATTCACGGGAGCGCCCACGGATCGTTCAACCTATTTCTATATCGCAGGCGTCGCGCTGGCTATTTTCGGCGCGTCGCAAATTGTTTGGCCTGCGAAACCGAAATGATTTTCATGAGCACAGGCCTCGAAGTCAAAAAGACCTACAAACTGTTTATCGGCGGAAAATTTCCACGCAGCGAGAGTGGGCGTTATTTGGCTGCGAAATCATCCAAAGGCGAACACCTGGATAATTTTTCTCACGCCTCGCGCAAGGATTTACGCGACGCCGTGACGGCGTCGCGCACGGCATTCGAGGGTTGGAACAATGCGACGCCTTATAATCGTGGTCAAATCCTCTACCGCGCCGCTGAGATGCTGCAAAATCGCGCCGCCGAATTGGCGCGTGAAATTACGCGTTCGGCCAATGTTACCGCCACCGCGGCCAAACACGAAGTCGTGCTGGCGATTGATCGGCTCGTCTATTTTTCCGGATGGACAGATAAATATCAGCAGGTCTTTGGGACGGTGAACCCGGTTGCGTCACCCCATTTTAATTTCACAACGCCTGAACCAACCGGCGTGGTCGCCGTGCTGGCGCCGGACGCGCCTCCGCTGCTGGCGCTGGTTTCACTCATTGCGCCGGTGATTCTGAGTGGCAATACGGCTGTGGCTATCGTTTCAGAGGCGTTTCCATTGCCCGCGTTGACCTTTGCCGAAATATTGGCCACGAGCGATTTGCCTGGCGGAGTGGTGAACATTCTGGCCGGAAAGCGAAGCGAGCTCGCGCCGCACATCATGTCGCACATGGACGTCAATGCCATTGTGGACGGAACGGGAGACCCGGCCTTAGGCGCAAAATTGCAAGGAGGAATGGCCGTGAATTTGAAACGTTATGCGAATCATTCGCTACGACCCGCAAGCTGGTTCACACCAATTGCGGAAGATCCATACCGGATTTTGGATATGGTTGAGTTTAAGACCGCGTGGCATCCGATCGGGGTGTAACTTCACGCCACTTCGTGCGGCCCTTTTCCCCCATTTAGTAAAAACAGGACTGCCATCCGCACGGCCAATCCATTCGTGACCTGTTTCAAAATTAACGAGCGGTCGCAGTCGGCGATTTCGCTGTCAATTTCCACTCCGCGGTTGATTGGGCCCGGATGCATGATGAGCGCCTCGGGTTTTGTTTTGGCCAGGCGCGCTTTGTTGAGGCCGAAGAGTTTGGTGTATTCGCCGATGCCGGGAAACATGGTCTTGCGTTGGCGCTCGTGCTGGATTCGAAGCAGATGAATGATGTCCGCGTCGCGGAGCGCATCGTCCACGTTGTAGGAAACCCGGCAGCCCATTTTTTCGAACGTTTTCGGGACCAGTGTCGATGGACCGCAAAGCGTCACGTGGGCGCCAAGTTTGGTCAGGGCCCAAATATTCGAACGCGCAACGCGGCTATAGAGAATATCGCCGAGAATGGTCACGTTGAGCCCATCGATTTTTCCTTTGCGTTCGCGGATGGTGAAGGCATCGAGCAATGCCTGCGTGGGATGCTCGTGCGCGCCGTCCCCGCCGTTAATGACTTTCGCGCTCACCACGCGGGCCAGGAAATGCGGCGCGCCGCTGGCGCTGTGACGGATCACGATAAAATCGGCGTTGAGCGCCTGCAGATTCAAGGCGGTGTCTTTCAGCGTCTCGCCTTTTTTGAAGGACGACGCCTCGGCCGAAAAATTAATGATGTCCGCGCTCAACCGTTGCTCGGCCAGTTCAAAACTGATGCGCGTGCGCGTAGACGGCTCGACAAACAAATTAACCACTGTTTTGCCGCGCAACGCCGGAACTTTTTTTATGGCCCGTTCGCCGACTGCTTTAAAGGCGCGGGCCGTATCCAGCACAGTGAGAATTTCGTCCGCGGTCAGCGACTCAATATCGAGCAAATTATTTTTGTTCCAGCTCATTTTCGTTCGAGGACCACTTCGTCCCTTTCGCCAATGCGGACTCGAATTGCCTCATCCTGCGCAGTGGGAACATTTTTTCCAACGAAATCGGCTTTGATGGGCAGTTCGCGATGACCACGGTCCACCAGCACGGCGAGCTGGATCGTTTTTGGGCGGCCAAAATCATTGAGCGCATCCAGGGCTGCGCGCGTGGTTCGCCCGCTAAATAATACGTCGTCCACCAGCACAACCGTTTTGCCACTCACATCGAAGGGCATGACAGTCGGATGAACCTGCGGCGCCGCGCGGCGATCCAGGTCGTCGCGATGCATCGAAACATCCAGGCTGCCGACCAGCACCGGATGTTTCCAAATGCCAGAGAGGATATCCCCCAGACGCCGGGCCAAAACATCCCCGCCCGCCGGTATTCCCACCAGCACCACTTCGGAGGAAAGTTCGTTGCGTTCAGCGATTTCGTGGGCGATACGTGTGAGCGCGCGCCCGATAGCCCCGGCGTCGAGGATGACGATGGATTCGCGCTGGGTGTTCATGGTCCTTTGCAACCTCACAGGGCTGCGTTAAAGGAGGAGGATTTATTAGTTATTGGTGGAATTTTGACGGGCTTTACGCCAGGCGGTACGATGTCTCATGATCCAATCGGTGAGGGCGCGCTCGAATCCAATGTCGTGGCCGGCCTTTTCCGATTCAATCCATTTATGCTTAAGGATTTCCTCGCGCTCAGCCTGAAATTCGCGGTAGAGCGAAGAATTTTTCAACAAATCGTCCGCTATGGAAGAAATTTTTGCAGCGTTCGACATAACGTATTAAATTAAGTCTCTTTTATGAAAGATTGCAACCAAAATAAGGCGCTAATAATAAGACACTTGCGCGAACACCATTGAAAAACCAAAGAGTTAACGCCCAAGCTTGTGCCTTTGCAGGGTGTGTTTTGGGTGGTGCGTGAAGGATGACTCAACCGGCCTTGCCACCCCGGATGATTAGTCCCGAACGGCTAATTGCATGAGATGTGAATTCCGAAAAATGCTTTACATGAATAGCTTGTCCGGATAAGCTTTTCAGATTATGGAAGCTAAAGCAAAGACGATTGACCAATTTAAGACGCACGAAGGCGACACGGGGTCGGCGGACGTGCAGATTGCGCTGTTGACCCAACGGATCAACCATTTGACCGAGCATTTGCAGAGCAACAAAAAAGATCACAGTTCGCGTCGCGGATTGTTGATGATGGTCGGCCAGCGCCGGCGTCTGTTGGACTACCTGCAAACTACGGATTTGAGCCGCTACCAGGCGGTCACCAAAAAACTGAAACTGCGCCATTAGGGCAATAGGATTACAAAATTGCGAGGCGCGGTTTTTGTTTTGAATAGACTGTGTCTTGCTTCAAGTTCGGGTTGGAAACGCGACTGGCCCGGCTCTTTAACACAAACTCGCGAATAACAAAAGTTCCGCTCTGCCGGGAAATTTCAATCAGCTCCGAAATTTTCGGGGTTCACTGAAGTTCCTCTGGCAGCGCGGGCAGGAAATATATGCCAGAGAAAATAACCGCCCAGGTGGGCGACAAGCAGATCATTATTGAATCAGGGAAACTAGCCAAGCAGGCCGACGGCGCCGTAACCGTCCAACTTGGCGAAACCATCGTGGTTGTCGCGGCCGTTGCCGCCACGAAGGCCAAGGAAGGCCAGGATTTCTTCCCATTGACCGTTGACTACCGCGAAAAAGCCGCAGCCGCCGGAAGAATTCCGGGCAGCTACTTCAAACGCGAAGGCCGGCCAACCGAAAAGGAAATTTTAACCTCGCGCCTCACCGATCGCCCCATTCGTCCGCTCTTTCCCAAGGGCTGGTATAACGAAGTCCAGGTCCAGAGCATCGTTCTGAGCGCGGACGGCGAGAATGACCCCGACATCCTGAGCATCATTGGCGCGAGCGCCTCGTTGATGGTCAGCGACATCCCGTGGGCCGGGCCGCTCGGCGCCGTGCGTGTCGGACGTATCAACGGAAAGTTCATTGCCAATCCCACCCACCAGGACATGGAGGATAGCGATTTGGATTTGGTCTATGTCGGCAACGAAACCGACATCGTCATGTATGAAGGATCGGCCAAAGAGATTACTGAAGCGGATTTCAACGCGGCGCTCAAATTCGGCCAGGAATGCTGCATGCCCCTGATTGCCGCGCAAAAGGAACTCGCCGCCAAAGCCGGCAAGAAGAAGCGCGAAATTAAGCTGAACGTCGTTCCGGACGAAATCCTGCAGGAAGCCAAGAGCCTCGCGGGTGACCGGTTTGTTCCGGCCCTTTTGACGCCGGGCAAACTTGCGCGCGAAGCAGCCGTCAAAGCCATTCAGGATGAAGTCGGCGCCAAGCTCACCGAGAAATTCGGAGAGGAAAAAGTCACGGAATTTGTCGTCAAAGACGCCTTTTATTACATCCAGAAAGAAGCCGTTCGCAGTCTGATTTTGAATAGCGGCAAGCGTTTGGATGGCCGCAGTTTCGATCAAATTCGTCCGATCTCGTCCGAGGTCGGCATTCTGCCCCGCGCGCACGGCTCAGCCCTGTTTGCACGCGGTGAAACCCAGGCTGTGACGCTGGCGACTCTCGGTACCGGCGAAGACGTCCAGGAATTCGACGCCTTTACCGGCGGCGAAACAACCAAGAAATTCATCCTGCACTATAACTTCCCGAATTTCTCCGTTGGCGAAACCGGCCGTATTTCCGGTCCGGGCCGCCGCGAAATCGGGCACGGCGCCCTGGCTGAACGCAGTATCGAGCCCATGATTCCCGTCAAGGATTATCCTTACGCCATTCGCGTCACCAGCGAGATCATGGAATCAAATGGTTCGACCTCCATGGCCACGGTTTGCGGCGGCACGCTGGCGCTCATGGACGCAGGCGTTCCCATGATCCGTCCGGTGGCCGGCATCAGTGTCGGCATCTGCACCGAATACGTCGGCGAAAAAATTTCCCGCTATCAGTTGCTGACCGACATCATCGGCTGGGAAGACCATTATTGCGACATGGATTGCAAAATTGCCGGCACCGAGAAGGGGATCACTGGCTTCCAACTGGACCTGAAGCTGAAAGGGTTGCCGCACGCGATGATGGCCGAGGCCATCGAAAAGGCCCGGGTCGCCCGCATGTCGATCCTCGGTGAAATGGCCAAGACACTGGCCGAACCGCGCAAGGAATTGAGCAAGTACGCGCCGCGTATCGAGGTCATTAAGATTAACCCGGAGAAGATTGGCGCCCTCATCGGTCCTGGCGGAAAAAACATCAAACGCCTGGTCGAGGAATCCGGCTGCGAAATCAACATCGAAGACGATGGCACCGTGAATATCTTCTCCGTGTCCGCCGACGGCATGAAGATCGCCCGCGACGCCATCACGGGTATGACCGCCGAAGCCGAAGTAGGCAAGGTTTATCGTGGCAAAGTCGTTACCATCAAGGAATTCGGCGCATTTGTCGAATTCCTGCCCGGCAAGGATGGCCTGGTTCACATCAGTGAATTGGCCAATTTCCGGGTCAAGAAGACCGAGGACATCGTCAAAGTCGGCGATGAAATCACCGTCAAATGCCTCGGCGTGGACGAAAAAGGCCGCGTGCGCCTCTCGCGCAAAGCCGCGATGGAAGACCGCGACCGCGAAATGGCGGACAAAGCGTAATTTACGAGTGCTTCATCAAGCGCGAACGGCGAGAGTCGTTCGCGCTTTTTTAATATCCCCAATACTTCGCTATCGCGCTCAAATCCACGCCCGTCTCGAACGTCCGCAGCCCGTTCCTGTTCGGCGTCCCATCCCCAGCATACGCTTCGTGGTATGTTCCCCAGCAACCGGCGGTTGGCCCGTCCACGAGCGCCTTATAAACCGCCTCTTTCGCAGGGTCATTCACCGCCGCAAGGCCCCAAAGCAAATAGCCCAAGTCATGGCCGAGTGACTTTCTGCCGGCGATTCCCGTCACTGGCAGCAACGGTATTGAAGGATCGAAAAACTGTTTCATCGCTTCCACGTCGCATTTGGCACGGTCGGGATATTTCATTGGCGTTCCGTAATAGACGGGAAATAATGTGAAGTTCAGCAGCCGTCCGGATGGCAATGCGCCGTCACTCTTTACCCGGAACCAATCATGAAAGCCTTGTGGACAATTCGGAACATTCGTTCGCCAAAAGTCTCGTTCCAGCGCATCCTGCAGATGCCCCAATTCATCATAGAGGTTCAACGTTTGATGGCTCAGGTGATTTAAATAATGCGCCGGATCCTTGCCCTGCGCCCTTAGATACTCAATGTAGAAATCCAGCGACGCGGAGCATAACGCGACGGACGTCATGGACCAATATTGTTCCAGTTTTCGATTGTATCCTTCCGCCCGCAGGCCATCCACGTCCGACGCGCCGCACAATTCAGTTTCGTCTCCACTGAACTCGAGTCGATAATCATTGGTCACGGCATACTTCAACTGCGCGTCCATGGAATAGCTCAACGAATTGTCAACGTTTGTGAGCGTCTCCAGGTCATGCGTGCCTTGGTAATAATCCCTGGCCGCGAGAATATACAGCGCGGTCACTTCCACAACGGCGTTGGCTTCGGGACAGAAACGGCCATTGTTTCCGTTGGGATGGGCGTAGATCAGGCTTCCACCGGGACCGGCGTCGGGTATCAGGCCATGCGCCGCGTATTGACGATCGAGCCACAGAATAAATCGTTTCGACTCCTCAAAGTGGCCAAATGCCGTCAATCCGCGCAAACCGCAATAGGCGTCCCGTACGTAGGACATGTCCCAGCCCCTTTCGTTGGCTACGATACCCCCGTCGCGGCATTCATTCATCTTGAGTGTGGCCAGTCCTCCTTCCACAAGGTCTCGCGTCCGCTGGTCTTTAATTCGATCCAGTGAATAGTCGGGCGCTACTCGATCAAACCATCGCTGCCACCATGCGACCAAATCGGACAGGTCTCCTGGGGCTGGGCGAACCCGTCGCCATTCGGCTTCTGATACCGCATTGGTTTCCTCGTAATGCATGTGGTGAGACAGGGCGGTGTCTGACGCCCCGCCCGGCGCGATAGTTTCAGGCACGGTCGCCAAAATGTAATCGTCATTCGTGCGGGTGACGACGCTGGTCGGCTTGTCAAAAGAGATAGCGGCATACCGATCTGCCCAGTTCTGACAAAAGTGGCTTTCGCAACACTTAAGCGACGTATCGAGTTTTAATTCGATCCAATGGCTTTGGTTGCTGATTTGTCCCGTAACGTCCCAACTCGAATGCCTGTGATGTATGAATTGCCCCGCACTGTTCCCGCCGCCGACGCCGGAATGGTAAGTGCCCCACGCAGTCATTCCATTGACGTAACAACTCCTACCGGGACCCGCAATCGGTTTGATATACGCGCGCACGCTCACGTCATGTTTATCGCGACTGGACAGATTTTCGACCCGGATAATTCGAGTGACACGCAGTTGACCCGGAAAGGCGTAATCAATCAGGGTTGCCTTGATAGCCCCGTTAGTGGTTGTCCCGTAAAATATTCCTGTTTTGCGCGCACGATGAACATCCATCGTCAGGGGTTCTTCGGTTTCATCCACCACCAGCCGGATTTCCTCACGTTGCAGGTAATTGGGGCAGGTGTAATCAGGTCCCACCAGAAAATTCCATGTGCCATCGCCCGCCCCGCCCGCGCCGGCGTAGCCGTTGCCCATGAAAAAGTCTTCCCGGGTATTCAGATAAGGGACCTGGGGCGGCAGCGCCATTGCCCCAATTGCCTCCTGGCCTTGCATATTCCACGCGAAGGCGGAAACGATGGCAGAGGTAAGAACTAAAATAATCCGGCGCGCGTACATCCATGTTGTCTAAATTAAAACGGCAAGATGAAAAAGGAAAAAGGGAGAAAAACGGGGTGCGCCCGGTTAAAACCCGCAGCAATGCGTCCTTATTCCGAGAACGCCAGGTAAGGAACGAAGAATATATTTATCAGCGGAATGAATATCAGGACGACCAGCCAGCCGCTTTTCCCGCGCGCCTGGCAGATCTTTACCCATATATAACAGCCTGCGATGAGATTTACGAACGGAATGAAGAGCAGGATGATCAACCATTCCGATAATCCTGCGGCCTGCAGCAAACGAATAACATTGAAAATTGGAACCCAAATGAGGAAACCAGGTTCCAGGCCGCACTTCTCGACGATGCACTTGAGGCAATAGCACCAAATGAAGTAAAGGACCGGCAAAACGATAAAAACGATCGCATCTTGCTGCAGTTGCCAGGCATGGATTGTATGTATTTGCGTGTTCATAGTCGCCGCCTAAAACTATTTTGCCATCATATGATTCCATTAACCATATGCGGCCCTGATTTTTCGGGTTGCCTTTTCATTTAAAGCATTAGTGGTGCCAATATGAACCCCGATACCCGGGCCAAAATGCGAAGGTTTGCAGCTGGGTGTAGTATTCCAAGTAAAGTGGGTCGAGCGTCCTGGCTGGCCGTTCCCGCCTCGATTTTTCAACGGTACCGTTGACGTCGCGTCCGCAAATTGTCAACGTTTCGCATCATGCGCTTTTTGGCGAAAATGGGATTGCTGGTCGTCATTTTTTTTGCGGCAAGGACATTTGCCGCGGAAACAAATGATTTGGCATTAATCCCCTGGCCGCAAAAGGTCGAGCAGCTCCGCGGCTCGTTTACGCTCACGTCTCGAACGCGCATCTGCGCCGATTGGACATCGCGCAAGACGGCTGCTCTTTTTACAGAAAATTTGGGCCGGTCCACGGGCTATTCACCGAAAGCACATTGGCAGTTCTCTGCCAGTTCGCCGTTGAATTCCATTTTTTTCACGACCAAAAACGCCAATTACGCTCTGGGCGCCGAAGGTTACGAGCTGACCGTGACCACAAACGGCGCTGTTATTCGCGCGCCGGCTCAAGCCGGATTGTTCTATGGGGGACAAACGCTGTTGCAATTGCTGGTCCGTGACGGGCGCCTGGGACAAGCGCCGTGCGTGAAAATCACGGATTGGCCAAGATTTCCCTGGCGCGGATTAATGCTGGACGTCAGCCGCCACTTTTTTAGCAAAACGGAAGTGGAAACGATTTTGGATGAAATGGCGCAATACAAATTGAACCGGTTCCACTGGCACCTGGTGGATGACCAGGGCTGGCGCATTGAAATCAAAACATATCCGCGGCTGACTGAAGTCGGCGCCTGGCGCAGAAATGCGAACATCGAACCAGCCGAATCCAATGCACCGGCCTGGACAATGCCCTCGGCGGACAAATTCGGGTCCGATGGCCGTTACGGCGGATTTTATACGCAGAAAGATATTCGTGAAGTGGTGGCGTATGCCGCGGCCCGACACATTATGGTCGTGCCGGAAATTGAAATGCCCGGTCATTCCGAGGCGGCCCTGACGGCCTATCCGCAATTCAGTTGTTTCGGCGGTCCCTACAGTACCGACAGCAATCTTTCCATCCACGACAGCATTTACGATCCGTCGAACCAGGGCACATTTGAATTTCTCGAAAATGTGCTCACGGAAATATTTCAGCTTTTCCCGAGCCCATACATTCATATTGGCGGCGACGAAGTGCGGCACGATTATTGGAACCGGAGCGCATCCTGCCGGGCGCTGATGAAACGCGAAGGACTAACGAACGAGGATGAACTGCAAAGCTATTTCATCAAGCGAATGGAAAAGTTTGTGAACGCTCACGGAAAAATCCTGGTCGGCTGGAGCGAAATATTGAAAGGCGGCCTGGCGAAGAACGCCGTGGTGATGGATTGGATTGGCGGCGGCGAACAAGCCGCCCGGAGCGGCCATGACGCGGTGATGACGCCGATTGATTACTGTTACCTCGATCACTATCACAAGCCCGGCGCGCCGGACATTTATACGCCGATCGAGAAAATTTATTCATCCGAACCGGTTCCGGCGGATTTGCCCACGAACCTCCAATCTCACATTTTGGGTACGGAGGGAGTTTTGTGGACGGAATATGTGGCGTCGCTGCCGCAGGCGCAGCGCGTCATATTTCCGCGCGAATGCGCCATCGCGGAAGTGGCGTGGTCCGCGAAGGATGAACGGGATTGGGACGGCTTCCAGCAACGGATCGGTCGATCCGTCCAATCCGACGGATCATCGCATTTTTGAATCCTTCTCATCTCATCCTTGAAATAAAAAACCGGGCCAGTCAATCAGGGGGTGATCAAAAGGCCCGGGGAATTGTTGATACGCACATTTGCAGATATACGGAGACTTTCAGTTCCCGCCTGTGCCAAGCCGGAACCAAAATTTTTAAAATTCCAAAGATCGAAGTGCAAACCCAATTACGCTTGCACACTGACAATAAATCATAATGACTTATTTTTGTCAACGCATTTTTACAAAGTATAAGTTTATATAATTAATCTCCAGTTTTCCTATTAGCCTCCTGTCCGCGGATTTGTCGCGGTCGCGGAGACAGCCGTATGGAGACATCGAAGTTCCGACATCCGGGCGCCGGAGAACGTTCAAGTATCAGGACCGTTGCTGCAGACGCTGTGCCGAATTGATTACATTTGCGGTGGCGCAGTGCAAAGGCGGTCTAAATATTAAACACCGGATCTTTGACAATCAGGAAACGGTGAGGGAACAAAACAGAAACAATCGCCCGGGCGCCAAACGATTATTTCGAATCGCAAATTGTTTTCATATTCGTCCCCCATTTGTTCCGCGCGGAAGACCGGAATTTCACATCCAAAAATCGGCCAAATCGGTGTTCCAAATTGGGGATTTTGTCATGAATTTAGACGGTGAATAACTTGGGAATAAGAGCTAACAGATTCCGCTAGAAATGTCGGACGCTTTGCGATAAAACGGATGAGCAATCGCACGAGTGTTTGAATGATCCGGAAGTGAGCGCAATACCGAGGACAGCAACTCCAAGGCGCATTTTGTAAGTATCTTGTTTGTAACAGGTTAAGTTTTAAACTTTTAAGATTCAAAACCGTTGCGCTTTGACAATTCACAGTTGTCGTGAAAGCCGCATTCAGACGGAATTAAATGATTGCGGAGGAACAATAAAAATATCAACGTTAAGGGCGAAGTGAATAAATCGCCTTTTAAATAGAGCTTTTTGACAGAATGCATACGGCGGAAAAACTTTTGGGAATTGCGCAGGAACATCTTCGTTCCAAGCTCAGGCAGGACACTTATAACATGTGGTTTGGCTCGCTTCAGGCTGCCGAAATGGATGCCAGTTCCGTCACTTTGGCCGTGGCGAATGAATTTTGCGAACTTTGGCTCAAGGAAAACTACATGGAACTGTTGCAGGACGCCCTGGCCGTGGCGGCGGGGCGGCGTTTGCAGATTAAATTTAAAATCAACGGACACATGCCCTCTCAGCCCGCGCCGGCGTCGGCGCGCGCCGTCAAACATGCCGAACCGGCGTCCGAGCGTTCAACCAGTCACGGCGACCTTCATTTCAATCCGAAAAACACCTTCGACACTTTTGTTGTAGGCACGAACAATAACTTCGCATGCGCCGCCGCCAAAGCTGTGGCAGAAGCTCCGGGCAAGTCCTACAATCCATTGTTTCTGTATGGCGGGGTAGGTCTTGGCAAAACTCACTTGCTCCATGCCATCGGCCAGCACGTGGGAGACAATAAAAAAGGCGCCCGGGTCGCGTATCTTTCATCGGAAAAATTCACCAACGAATACATTGACAGCCTCCAAAACAATAAGCTGGTGAGTTTTCGGAAGAAGTACCGGCAAACAGACGTCCTGTTGATCGATGACATTCAATTCCTGGCCGGCAAAGAACGCATTCAGGAGGAATTCTTCCACACCTTTAACGCCTTGCACGAGGCGCACCGGCAGATTGTGTTGACCTGTGACCGCCCGGCCTCTGAGATTCAGGGACTCGAAAATCGCCTGGTCTCGCGTTTTGAATGGGGCCTGGTCACCGACTTGCAGCCGCCGGACGTCGAGATGCGCCTGGCCATCCTCAAGAAAAAGGCGCAACTCATGAGCGTCTCGTTGCCGGATGACGTCTTGAATTTCCTGGCAAACCGCATCCGGACCAATATCCGGCGATTGGAAGGCGCGTTGATCCGCACCGCCGCTTACGCTTCGTTGCACAGTAAGAAGATGACGATCGAAATGGTGGAAACCCTACTGCGTGAAACCCTCCACGAGGAAGGACGCTTCACCGTAAGCATCGAAGCCATCCAGAAAAAAGTAGCCGAGCATTTTGACATTCGCCTGGCCGACATGACCAGCAAGCGCCGCCCGGAGAACATCGCGTTTCCGCGCCAGATCGCCATGTATTTTTCCCGGCAATTGACCGACAGCTCCCTCAACGCGATCGGCGAAGCCTTTGGCGGACGCGACCACGGTACTGTCCTGCACGCCTGCCGCCTCGTCAAAAACCGCATGGAAGTGGACGCCAACGTGCGCCAGGTCGTGCATTACCTGGAAAAGCAGTTGATGCGCTGACTCGGCGTTCCGGTTCCCATTGCGGCGTCTTTTTCCCGGAACGGTGACTTTCTCGCCGGATCAATACGGGGTTGACCCGTGACGAGCCAATGCAACGACACGAACGATGAACTGAATCCTGGACGTCCTATACTTTTATTTTTCGATTTTCCTTTTTCCCTTTTCCTTTTTCCTTTTTCCTTACGCGGTGCCTGTCATTGAAGTCAACGGCCTGACCAAGGCTTTTCGCACCTACAAAAAGCAGCCCGGGTTTGGGGGCGCCGTAAAAGGGCTATTTCGGCGGCTATACGAACAGACTGTGGCCGTCAATGAGGTAAGCTTTCGAATTGAACCGGGTGAGCTGGTGGGCTTTCTGGGGCCAAACGGCGCCGGCAAGACCACGACGCTCAAAATGCTGGCCGGCCTGTTGTATCCGAGCAGCGGCCAGGCGAAAGTACTGGGCTACACACCCTGGGAACGGGCAGACGGGTACCGCAGGCAGTTCGCGCTTGTTCTGGGCCAAAAAAACCAGCTTTGGTGGGACCTGCCCGCGCGTGAATCGCTCCAATTGAACGCTGAAATTTACGGCATTCCCAAAGACCGGTTTGACGCAACTGTGGGCGAACTTACCGAATTGCTCGCTGTCGAGCACAAGCTCAACGTCAGCGTGCGGGAACTGTCCCTGGGCGAACGAATGAAGATGGAGCTCATCGCGTCCTTGTTGCACCAGCCGCGGGTCCTGTTTTTGGACGAGCCAACCATCGGCCTGGACGTCGTTTCGCAGAAGACCGTCCGCGAATTTATCAAGCGCCACAATTCGGCCCACAAAACCACCATACTGCTCACGAGCCATTACATGGCTGATATCCAGGAACTTTGCGAGCGCGTCATCATTATTGATCACGGCAAAATTTTCTTTGACGGCCGGCTGAGCGAAATCGTGGACCGGTTCGCGGACTTCAAGCTGTTGACGATCCAATGCCAAAATGCGGACCGATATTCGAAAGAACAATTGAGCGCCTACGGCGAGGTCACCGAGCAAACTTCCGCCGCAATTACATTGAAAGTCAAACGCGACCGCGTGATTCCCGTATGCAAATCCCTACTGGACGATTTGCCCGTGACGGACATCGACATCCAGGAAATACCGATTGAGGAGGTAATCAGGAGGATCTTTACGAGCTAATCGCAGACGGATCCGACGGATCGATCCGATCCAATCATTTGACTGGCCTGGGAAGTTAAAGCTTTGTATAAGAATCTTATGTCAACCCGTCGCGAATTTCTTAAATCAGCGGCCCTCTTGGGCGTTGCAGGCGCGGCCGTGCCGGACGCGATGGCGCAAACGGTCAAAACGCCACAAACCGTCTATCAAATTGCCCCGAAATCAGCGCAACTTGCGAAGGGCAGCATCCATCTCGCAGTTTCCGACCGCGCTTATTGGCTGGATGTGACGCAACGGATTGCCCGGCCCGTGCTGGAAAATCTATCGCAACGGAAATTGAGACAAGTCATGCCCGTGGAAGCGGAGAACCCGGCGGACCGCAGCAAATATACTCATCTGGAGGCGTTTGGCCGGTTAATGGCCGGCATTGCTCCCTGGCTGACGGCGCAGGGATTGGATGATTCGGAAACCCGATTGCAGAAAAATATTGTCAAATTGGCGCAAGCCTCGCTCGACGCGGCCACCGACCCGAAATCACCGGATTTCATGAATTTTACGATGGGCGGGCAGCCGCTGGTGGACGCGGCGTTTTTGGCACAGGGCATTTTGCGCGCGCCCTTGGCGCTTTGGGAACCGCTGGACCCCATCGTGCAGGCGCAAATTGTCGCGGCGCTCAAGTCGTCGCGCGCTATCAAAACACCAACCGGCAACAACTGGGTCATGTTCGCGGCCATGGTGGAAATCGCGCTCCACCGGATGGGCGAGTTGACCATCAAAGAGCGCCTGGAGGATTGTGTCCATCGCATGCTCGGCTGGTATAAGGGGGACGGCGCGTATGGCGACGGCGAAGCTTTTCACTGGGATTACTACAACAGCTTCGTCATTCACCCAATGCTCCTGGATACGCTGGCGCTCTTAAAAGAAAAAGACGCCTCCTTTGCGCCCATTTATAAAACGGAATTGGCCCGTGCGCGCCGGTACGCCGAAATCCTCGAACGGCTGATTTCGCCGGATGGAACGTTCCCGTCATTGGGTCGTTCGACCACCTATCGTTTTGGGGCGTTGCAGTCACTGGCGCAGATTGCGCTCATGGAACACTTGCCGGACAGGATCAGCCCCGCGCAGGCGCGTTGCGCGATGACCGTGGTGATACGCCGCATGACTGAAGCGCGGGGGACATTCGATGCCGATGGCTGGCTGCAGATCGGTTTTTGCGGGCATCAGCCGTCGCTGGGGGAAACTTACATTTCGACGGGCAGTCTCTACCTGTGCGCCGCAGGGCTGCTGCCGATGGGGCTGCCGCCGGCGAATGATTTTTGGAACGGGCCGGCAACGCGATGGACCGCGCAACGCTTATGGTCGGGTGAAGACGCTGCAAGAGACCATGCCATTACGGAGTAATTCGCCTGGTGTCCAGCCTTTACGCCGCCTCGGCCAGTGTTTCTTCCAGTGCTTTTTCTAGGGCCTCGATTTTGACGGGTTTAATCAGGTGCGCCCGAAATCCGATGTTTCGACTGCGGGCGACATCATTTTCCATTCCATAACCACTCAAGGCGATGCCTTTGACGACCGGCGATCTGTCGTGGATCTTTTTAAATAAATCGTAGCCATTGCCGTCGGGCAGGCCGATGTCCGAGATCACCACGTCAAAATGTCGCTTTTCGGCGAGTGCCATGGCTTCCCGGGCGGACGAGGCCATAACGACTCGATAATGGCGGCGCTCCAGAATTTGCGCCAACGTGTGCCGTGTGGGTTCATGATCTTCGACCAGCAGAATTTCCGCATGCTGATGTGTTTTGCCGTCGTCAGAGTTGGAACTGTGTCGGTTTTCTCCGCGGTGTGGATGAAGCGGCGGCAGATCCAGGGCACTGCCAAGCCGGTTCCATCCGGCCAGCGGAAATTGGATGATAAACGTGGAACCGCGATCAGGCCCTGGACTGGACGCCGTAATGGACCCGGAATGAAGTTCGACAAACCGTTTCGTAATCGCAAGTCCAAGACCGAGGCCGCCAAAACGGCCCTCGCGCGAATGGGCCCCCTGCTTAAATGCCTCAAAGGCGCTGGCCAACTCATTCTCAGTCATGCCTATGCCACTATCGGAAATGGTTACAATATATAGGCCGTGTTCCGCGTGGGACTCTACGGCGATGGTTCCGCGCCGCGGCGTAAACTTAATCGCGTTTTTCAGAACGTTCCAAAATATCTGCCGGAGCCGGACGGCGTCGCCAAAAACGATGCTCTCGGCATCGGTCAGATTTTGCTCGACCGTGATATGCTTTCGTTTGATTTCTTTTTCGACAATCGAGATTGTCTCGGCCAGGACCCCGTGGATGTGGACGTCGTTCTTTTCGATTCTGAGTTTGCCGGTCCGAACGCGGGTCAGGTCGAGCAAATCATCAATCAACCGGGCTTCCAGTTCGACATTGCGCCGGATGACGTCGAAGTTGGCTCGGACGCCCGGCGGCAAATCGTGGTCGCCGGCGGATTCGCTGGCCAGGAGCAGGACGGGATTTAAGGGCGTGCGCAGTTCATGAGACAACGTCGCCAAAAATTCGTCCTTGGCATGACTGGCCTGCTCTGCTTCGTCGTGAGCGCGCGTGATTTCAGCTTCCCACCGCTTCTTTTCGCTAATGTCGCGCGCGATTTTTGATGCGCCCACAATCCGGCCCAGCGCGTCAATGATCGGCGAAACGGTCAGCGATATGTCCACCCGCCGTCCGTCTTTGCAGACGCGGACCGTCTCGTAATGATCAATTCGTTCGCCGGCGCGGATACGTGCCAGGATTTCAGGTTCTTCCTTGCGAAGCTCCGGTGGCATCAACTCGGTGACAGATTTGCCGATAATTTCCTCGGGCTGATAGCCAAAAATTCTTTCGGCACCTTTGTTCCACGTTCGGATGATTCCGTTAAGGTCCTTCATGATAATTGCGTCGTCGGAAGAATCCACCAGCGCCTTGTAGAGGCCCGGAAAGACCTCGGCGTTCTTCAACTCCACGCTTTCAGCTTCTGCCCCGGCGCTGCCGCAAATGCGGGATCGATCGGTGGACCGAAATCGGCGTTTCTCGCTTTCCCAATCCTTCCTCTCGAATATCTCCGTATCTGACGTCCCTGGGTGGTCAGGCTCATTGGATGGAGTTTCGGAATCATGACTTTTTTTGAACCATTTGAGAGCCGCAGGGAATCGGAAAAATCCCGCCATGAAAACCAGGATATCGTTCAGAAGCGATTGAATTTCAGGAGGATGCGCCCGCAGATAAACCTCATAATCCTCCGGCGATTCGAGGCGGAGAAACGTCATTCGGCGCTTGATTCGCCGCCTGAGGATCGCTTGTTTATAATGAGTAAAATCCACGCCCGATTGGGCACGCAATAAACCGAAGATATTTCCAAATGCTCCTTGTTCCATAAAACCCTTAACTTAATAAGAACTAACCACATATTGTAACTCCGCGCAAGGCCCTGGCCCTCAAAAAAACGGAAAATGACCAATAAAAATGCGCAGGCTGGCCCGGCGAACATTTGTTCTATGGTTGGACGCGGGAATCGGCCTATACTGGGCCCATGCGATTCCACTATTTTCCGACGACGGTTGTTTTATTTTGCCTGGCGGCGGGATTTTGCGGCTGCCGGACAACTTCGCGCTCCGATGAAATTTCAAACGCGCAAATTCGCGACGTGATCGCGCGCGTTGCCCGGCGCCAAATTCGTCCTTTGGCGGACGGCGATTATCCGGCGGTCACAAACCTGGAACAGGCGGAGTCAGCCACCCCGCCTGCAGGCATCGCATGGAATTATCCCTGGGGCGTGGCGCTTTTTGGCATGGAGCGAGTGAGCGAAATGGCGGGCAACAGCTCCGACCATGATTTTGTGGTTGAGCACAATTTGATCTGCGCGTCCTATTATCACTGGCTTGCCGGACTGGAAAACCAATTCGGCGAAGCCGGTACCAAGTTCGCCCGCGGCTCAAGCATCAAGGGGCTCATGACCCTGGGGAATTTGGACAGTTGCGGGGCAATGGGAAATGAAATGATCGAAAGCATGATGCGATCGCCCGACAAGGTCTCGCCTGAAGAACGGGAAGTCGTGGATCGGATTGCGAATTGGGTAGTGCATAAACAGGACCGTTTGCCGGACGGGACGTTGTGGCGTTCGGGCAGGTCCGGCGGCACGGTGTGGCCGGACGACCTCTATATGGGCGGGGTTTTCCTCGTCAGATTCGGAATTTATCAGCATGACCCGAAATTCATTGACGATGCAGCCGAACAAATCATCCATCAAGCGGCGCTTGAGCAGGACTCCGATGGTCTTTGGTTTCACGGTTATTTTGTGGCTGAAAAGATGCACGCTCCGTTTAAATGGGGACGCGGCAACGGCTGGGCGATGGTCACTATGGTTGAAACGTTATCGGCCATGGACCCGCAGGATCCCTTGCGGCCGAAGGTGCTTGAAATTTTGCGCAGACAGATTGAGGGCTTAAAACGGGTACAGGCGCCGGATGGCGCCTGGCGGCAGGTATTGGATAAGCCGGAATTGTGGGAGGAAACCAGTTGCACGGGGATGTTTGCCTATGGCATCGCTCGGGCGGTGAACCGGGGCTGGATTGGACATGAAAACATGGCGATGGCGCGCAAGGCTTTCGCGGCGGTGGCCCGGCATGTGAATCCGAACGGCGCAGTGAGCGGGACTTGCCAGGGAACGAACATTGGGACGGATCTGAATTTTTATATATCACGGGAACATCCTGCCGACGATCCTCACGGCTGGGGGCCGGTGATGCTCGCGGGAACCGAAATCTTGCGGGGAAAGGAATGAATCCTCGTCGCTCTCCGCGCCGGAACTTTCGCTTTATAGTTCTTGCCGCTGTCATTGGCCGATGGCTCGTCCTGGTTGGCGCCAACGCCGTGGCGCAACCAGACATCATGACACTCGATCGCGGTTGGTGGATCCGACCGGCGGCGGTTGGGGCAGTTTCCAGCCGCAGGTTTGACCACGCTTCAACGATTCAACGATTTAATGGTTCAACGGCTTCGGGGTATCCTGCAACTGTGCCGACCACGGTGTTGGGCACTCTGGTGGATGATGGCGTTTATACGAACGTTTTTTTTGGAACAAATTTTGCGAAGATTCCGCGCTCGCCGTTCACGAATGCGTGGTGGTTTCGGAATGAGTTTACTGTTTCCGCCAAACACGCGGCGGAAAATGCGGATTTGATCTTCGACGGAATCAATTATCGGGCCAACGTTTGGCTGAATGGAGAGCGGATTGCGGCAACGAACGAAATTTTCGGCGCATACCGGATTTTTACGATGGATGTTTCGGGGAAACTCAGAACGGGGAAAAATGAGCTGGCGGTAGAGGTGTTTCCGCCGCAGCCGGGAGATTTTACGATGGGATTTGTGGATTGGAACCCATGGCCGCCGGATCATGGCATGGGATTGTTCAGGCCTGTGCAACTTCACTTCTACGACGGCGTGGCGATGGCACACGTGTTCGTGAAAAGCATGATTGACCACGACCTTGGGCGTGCGGCGCTGGCGGTGTGCGCGGAATTGAAGAACCGTTCAGGCCGTCCAGTGACAACAACCGTGAGCGGGCACATTGGCGAGGCTGTGTTCACCGAGGATTTCACGGTGCAGCCGGGCGAGACGCGCCAGGTTGAGCTGACCCCAGAACGGAATCCGCAACTGAATTTTGAACATCCGCAATTGTGGTGGCCGTGGGAATTGGGCGAGCCGCATCTTTACGACCTTAAGCTGACAGCGAGCGAGGCCAGAAGAACGATGGACACGGCGAACGTCCGCTTTGGAATACGCGACGTGAAGGATTACGTCACGGCGGATGGTTATCGCGGTTACATGATAAATGGAAAAAAGATCCTGATTCGTGGCGGCGGTTGGGCCGATGAATTGTTGTTGCGCGAAAATGAAACGAATCTGGACGCGCAAATTCGATATGCGCGTGCCATGAACCTCAATACCATCCGGCTCGAGGGAATTTGGGGCAGCAGCCAGCGGCTCTACGACCTGGCCGACCAATATGGAATGCTCGTCATGGCAGGCTGGAGTTGCCAATGGGAATGGAGCGGCCAACTGGGCAAGAGCTGCGACGATTTTGGCGGACTTAAATCCGAATCCGACATGGATCTGGCCGCAAATTATCTCCGCGACCAGGTTTTGTGGTTGAGAAACCATCCGTCCATTTTTGTTTGGGTGCTGGGCAGCGACAAATTGCCGCGGCCGGAACTGGAAAAGCGATATGACCAACTGCTGGCGAAGATTGATTCCACGCGGCCGACACTCAAGACGTGCGGCGATGGCGCGAGCGCGGTGAGCGGGCCCTCCGGAGTGAAAATGAACGGGCCCTACGACTATGTAACGCCGGATTATTGGTACCTGGACCAAAAGAACGGCGGAGCTTTTGGCTATAACACCGAAACCGGGCCGGGGCCACTCCCGCCGCCATTGGAAAGCCTGGAACGGATGATCCCGGCGCCGGATTTGTGGCCGATTGACGCGGTCTGGAAGTTTCATTGCGCGCGCGGCCAGTTTCACCAGTTGAATCACTATTGGGATGCGTTCACAAACCGTTATGGAACTCCGCGCGATATCGACGAATTTGCCTTCAAAAGCCAGGCGGCCAATTACGAAGCCATCCGTCCCATGTTTGAGGCGTTTGCTGCAAACCTGCCGCACACGACGGGTATCATCCAATGGATGCTCAATGCGTCCTGGCCAAAACTTTACTGGCAGCTATATGATTATTATCTGGTCCCGGGTGGCGCGTTCTTTGGAGCAAAAAAGGGAGCGGCACCGTTCGCCGTGATTTATAATTATGGCAATCGCGGCGTCTACCTGGTAAATCAAACCCGAACAGATTTTGGGCCCTGCCGAACGGAGGTCACGGTGTACGACTTGAAATCCAAAACCATTTTTGACACGACCACGACGAACGCGACGGCGGATTTCGGCGCCCAAAAAATTTGCGATTTGTCAAAACTCGTGCCGGATACGCCGGTCTATTTTCTGGACCTCCGGACTTTGGATGGAAACGGCGTCAATCGCGCCGATAATTTCTACTGGCTATCAACAAAGCCAGACGTTCTGGACTGGCAAAACAGTACCTGGTATGTGACTCCCAATAAGTCATGGGCCGACTTCACCTCGTTGAACCAATTGCCGCTCGCGACTGTGCGATACAATGTTTCCTGGAAACGTGCAAAGGACGGGATGGAGGCGCGCGTTCACTTGAAAAATCTCGGTGATCACCTGGCGTTTTTCATTGAAATGAGGATTGCGGGACGCAAATCAAACCGCAATCTCACGCCTGCTTTTTGGAGCGATAATTACATATCGCTTCCGCCAAATTCTGAGGATTCATATACCGCCGATTTTGCGGACGAAGAAAAGCCGGAATTGAAATTAAGCGGATGGAACGTGGCGTTTAAACGCACATGGTAGATTGTCTAAAATTAAGCGGAGGGATGGGACGAACATCCCTTCATTCGCCGGTTCGTTATGAATCGCAGGCGGCGAAATGGCGCCGCCTGCGATTTATTTGCGGTCAAGGTTTGTTGCTTCTGAAAAGAAGTTTTCATTTTTTCCTTTTTCCTTTGTCCGTTTTCCCTTACATCCCCTATGAATGACTACGGAGATGTTGACCCTGTGCTTTGCCGCGCGGCCCAGTCCCAACGGCGAATTGAACATCCTTGGAGCCACGGACATTATTTTCGTGCCGCAATTTCCGATCGCCGTCAGTTGCAGTCTCGTTGCCAAATTGCGATTCCGAAAGATTGAAGAAGGCGTCAAAGAAATCCGATTCTCCATCATTGATTCAGACGGCAAATCGCTCCAGCCATCCCCGCCGCCTCAGCAAATCAATATTCAAATCCCTTCCGGCGCGTCCTCGGCCAGCGCGGCGATCGTCGTCGGTATTCATAATCTCCAGTTCCCGCGGGCCGGCGAATATGAAATCGGCCTGGCCGTCAACGGCCGCCTGGAAATGACCGTGCCGATCTTTGTTCGCCAGCCGCCCGCGCAACCGCCCGGACCGTTAACTCAATAAGAGGTAGGGACGGCGCGCATGGCAAGTGGGCGCTGGGTAGTGTCTTAAATTGAATCACAGCCATCCCACAGGATTTAGAAAAAAGCTGGAATGTTTTGTGTAGTCCTGCCACACGGCAGGGATGAAAAAAGACACCAACAA
>DASYYL010000030.1:0-38596 GCA_035933915.1 Verrucomicrobiia bacterium | reverse complement strand
AAATGCATGGTTTTTATCAGTGGTTACGATAATGCTCTGTACCGTAAATACTTGAACAAGAAAAGCGGCTGGTCTCGAAAATCAATCAGAGCGCTTACGAAAGGTCACAATGGGAAGGTATTTGAAAGGAAGGAAGTAATTTGGTTTAACGCGGCATTCATCAAGGCGAAGAAATTGGACAGGGTGCCGATAAGGTTGTCAGCAAAGGAAAAGAAGGACGGCAAAATAAATCCGATAAGAAAATAGACCGTTATCCCGAATTGCCCATATCACCTTGTTTCTGGTTTTTTTCTTTCCAGCATTTCGCCACTGCGCGCGTGGCCTTGTCCAGCCAATCCCTGTCCTGAGATAATTGCAGTATTTCCGCCGAACAAAAAAATTTGTGGCCGTTCGGCGCCGGCTTGCCCAACGGTCGCACCAAGCCATTCCTTACGACAACCGAAAGTTCATACGGCAGGAATCCCAGAAGTTCGGCAGCCTGCTTTGCGTCCAACCGCCCCGGCAACCGCTGCCAGGTAAACAGCAGCTTATCGTTCATACTCCCCCTTCCTGCTCAGATTGGAGTGCATGGATGATGGCGAATAACGCCCCTTTTCGCGGGTCGCCTAGGCTGTCATTCATTAGGAATTTGTCATATTCCTCACGTTTGGCGTCGCGCTGTAGTCCGTCAGGATGTTTATCCACGTTGATGCCCCAAACCTTGGTATTGCTACTGTCCTTTCCCCGGCCAAGCCGCACTTGCAGTGTCTTTTTATTGCCCTGTTCATCTTTCCAGGACAAGGGCAGAAAATAAGACTGCATTCTCATTTGGTCCCGCAAATCGTTACGCTTGAGGACGACTTGGCCTTGCTGCTTGCCCAGGAAAATATTCAGGCAACTCAAAAGGGCGCCAGGGTCGAAATAGAGTGTATGCGAATTCCAGTGCCCCATGCCGGGCATGTCAGGAGGATATTCTGCCGGTTCGCTCGCCAGTTTAAAACATGACTTTGGAATCGCCCCTGCTTTAAACGCCGTGATGACAAGCTGCCAGAAGGCGTTCACGTTCGTCTCATCGGTGACATCCTCAGCCGCCGCTTTTACGTGAGCGATGACAAATTGTTTGAATGCTGACACATCGACAGGACCATGCGATTCGAACAAGGCGCAAACACCCATCCACGCCGCATAGGCAATCCCATGCACAATCTTTTCGCGATCATTCAATCCGGCGACGTTCGGACTGTTAAGCCACTGGTCCAAAAAGTGCAGCGTGTGCTGCACAAACGTTTCACGCCGCCCCAGCAATGCACGCCCGATCAAATAAAAATGCCGTTTATTCTGGTTGAACCATTTTAAGTGATTCGCCATGCGCTTACTGGCGCTGATTTGAATGTGGACATAACGGCTGCGGACGGCAGCGTCACTACACGTCGATTCGCCGCTGACCAAAAATGCCGTTTTTATTACTCGTTGAGTGCCGTCGGGACTCCATTTGGCCTGCATCTGGCGGTTGAAGGCATTTCGCAATATCGCAATCTTTACCGGTTCGACCTCCCGCTCACGGAATTCGTCCACCCAGACGAGAAGGTTGGAGTAGTTTTCGGCTTCTTGGAGCATCCCGACGGGGGTGGCCGATTGAATTATGCCGATGCCAGCGGTCAAATTGAATCCCTGCAAGGCCGACAGCCATTCCACGGTCTTCGTTTTGCCGCTCTCCATTTGGCCGTGAACCCAAAGGCCAGGAAACAAGCCATGAATGTCGAAGATTTCCGGCGCCGCGAAGTAGGCAAAAACTGATCCCATGGCCAGCCACGCATCATATCCGCCAATGGCCTCATAGAACCGTTGGCATACTTCGCGATAAAAGGCCCGAAGGTGGTCCATGTCCGTTTCGCCTTGAGGAACACTGGTCCAACCCGTGTACTCAATGCCACAGTTCAGGATCGTCAAATGGGGGTTCATCTTGGGACGGCCCTGCAAAAATTGACTCTCACGACCTTTACGGTTTAATAGGAATCCCCGTTCACCCAGCCAGCAAATGCCATATTCGTCCGGCATAAGCACATCGCCATTCGGCGCCACGGCGCAGTCATCGGAAAACCAGATGCCTTTGAGCCACGGATGCCCCCTTTCTCCCGGCACGCCGCGCTCTTGGAAATACCAGCCACACGAATCTATCTGCTCAATGATTCGGCCATTGGTCGAATTGCAAACGTCCTCGTGCATCATTTGCAATTGGGTTTGATTACCGCCAAAGGCGAAGTTCCCGCGCCCCAGGCCCCAGCCGCGGAATTTCTCCGGCGAACTAAATGGGATTGCTTCCAAAATTTCCAATCCACCCGTCAGCGATCCATCGCTTACCTCGCCGTTGACATTCTCCAATCGCACCAATCTGTTCATCGTTCCGTCCGATTTACGCAGCAAAAAGAGGCATTCCATTTTGAAGTTTGAAATTGGTTCGGGCAGCCCATTGAGCATTAATTGCGCAAACCATTTGGCGTCCCAATCCTTGCACACGCTGGCGCAGCTCAAAAGCTCATGAAACCAGGCATATTCCAACCGGTTGCCACGCGGCGTTAAAGGATGGCAAATGTAATACCTGCCGGCGTGTTTTGGATTATTCGGTAGTATCTGCGCCCAAAGGTCGGCGGCAAGTGCTGCCTTTGATTGCAACCAGCCAATCGTCTTCTTCTTTTCGTCGTCAACGACCCAGCTTGCCGCTGCCTCGCTGTTTTTCCAAAATCGGGCGTCCGCCATACTTTTCAGACGCTTAACGATTCGGCGTTCAGAATCTCCGGCGTTGGGCAATTGTGGTTCATAGAGCAGCCGTTGGACCTCCTTTTGGATGAACGCCTCTTCTTCCGGCGAGAAACGGCCAAGTTTGTGGAGTTCATACGGAGGCAGCGCCGTGTTCAATGCACGGTCAAATTCAACGACGGCGCGTTGCGCCGCCTCTTTCGATAATTCGTACTTCATTTTTGCCACTTTAACCGGGAATTTTCCAACGTAGCGGGGAACTCGTAAAAAAATTAAAAAAATTTACCCGCGCCCGTGCCCGGTCCCCGTCGAAAACGTGGCGGCGAAAATGCAGGTCGTAGCCCTGTAGCACTCTGGCGGAAATGGACACCTCAAACGTTTTAGCGAATGACGGCAAGCGAACGGATTCTCTCTATTATATTATTATTATTATTATTTTAGGATACAAAGATACAAATAAAATAAATAAAGAGGGAAAGCCTTTGTTTGACTGCGGATTCTCGCAGTAGCTCGGGCCGGAACGCCGAGCAGGCTATGCTACACCCGCGCCCCGCGCCCGCGCTCTGGCTTCGCCGCACCGGGGACAGGCACGCCGGGACCGGCATCATGTCGGAGAAGGCTGCGATCCGGCGCGAAGTGTGCGTCTCCAGGGCCTTGATAGCTTTGTTAAAAGTCCCCGGCAAATTTAAAAATTCATACCCCCCACTTGGCGGTTAAGGGTGGTTTTCGGTGTCCGGTGTCATGGTCAATAAAAGCCAATAACGACAAGGGCAAAACGCTCATGCTTTCGGAAAATAAAAGGCGCGCGCAAAGCAGCATGTTTCCGCGTTTAAGCGCCTATTTAGGGGCGAGCGGACACAAGCCGCTTGTATGCTGGCAAAACGCCAGCTTGCAACGCAAACACAAGCAAAACAATGACACAAAATGACGGTGACAACGGGCGTTTGGATTTTCCAAACGGATTTACTTCAAAACCTGATAGGCGGGCGCGGGCGCGGGTAGAATTAACCAGCTTAGGCGATGCGCTGGCGGCGGCGGGCGTCTGCGATTCCAGCGAGCCAACGGCGGCGCGGGCGCGGGTCAGTGGTGACACTGGCGCTATGTCCATTAGTGCCGCGCTGGCAACTGGCGAGCAACCGCAAGGCGCGTTGCTTTTGGAAGCGCAAGGCCAAATGGATTTGGCGATTGTCGAAAGTTGCGCTCGCAAGCTGGCGCGGCGAATGATTGCCAGCGGCAAAGAAGTTAATGAGGACACAATCCAAGACGGCATTGGTGCGGGCGTTCTCGCCTTGATGCAATGGCGGGCAACGGGCGCGGGTGGCAATGCCAGCGCAGGTTATACGGGCGAATGGAAAGAGCGCGAGACGGGCAAAGAGCAATTGAATGGATGGGAATATGACTTAAGCGAGCCAAGCCGCGTTAAGGTTGTCAAAACCTTCAATCAAGCGGCGCGGGTGGCATGGCGGGCGGTTGTAACGGAAATGTCACGCGATACGCTTGGTGATTCAATTCCGCTTCATGCCGTGTCGGAAGATTGGCTTTGGCACAATGCGGCACAACGGGACGAAAGCCGCGCCGAACGTGCCGCACGCTTCAAAATTGAACGGCTGGCGGCGTCACGTCAAAGCCGTCTATTCCGCAAGCTGGCGATGCTGCCTTGCACTAACCGCAAGCGGGCGGAAGTGATTGAGCGGGTAGGCAATGCCGCTTCCATGATGTTGCTTGGCATGACCGTTGAACAGGCGGCAACGGCGGCGGGGTTTGCCGCCAGCGGCAAGCGCAAGCAATTCACGGCGGGCGATGCCTTTTGCCGCGCCTTGCGGCGGTTAGGTTTCCGCATTCGCGGTCATGCACGGCAAATCAGCAAAGCAGATTTTGCCGCCGATGAACTTTGGCCGCGTTCGCTTTAAGCAAGGCCGCCAAACACGGCGCACGGTTTTAGACCGTGCGCTTTTTTTGTGCCCACGTCACGCCAGGGCGATTGTCTTGGCTGGCAATTCCCTAGCAAGTGAAGCAATGCGCGTTGCGCGTTGCCGATGCCGCAAGCCCAAAGGGCGCGGGTGGCAATTCACGTCTGAATTGTTTCGCCGCATGGCGCGATTGCGCCAATTGATTGCGCTTGGCTGGCAAATCCCTAGTTAGTGAAAAAGCATTGCGCCAGCGCAAAGGCGCGGGCCATTGCCTTGCATCTTTAACACCTGCCGTTGTGCTATTCCAGCGCAACCTATCTTGCCAAAAGTCCCACGCCGTGCATGGGTGAAAGTCCCGTGCGCGGAAGGGACTGTTGAAAGACAGTCTGCCCGTTCCCGCTCTTGTGAGAGCGCGGCGATATTGAATCACGCCCGAAACGGCGTTGAAACAAATCGCCGCGCTACTCCGGCTCGGAGTAATGGGTGTTGGAAATAGATTTCGTGAGTTTGTAGGTCGTTTCCCCTACGCAGCTTTGCGCGGATGAACCGCGCGAAAACGCAAGAAAGGAAACATGAAGAAAGTTGAAACCACACTCACGTTTGCGGAGCTGGCGAAAATGGCGTCCGCGGATTTGTTCAAGCAAGCCGCGTTCGCCGTCAAAGTCAGCAAGGCCGTGGAAACCGCCAAAGACCGTTTTGACGAGACTTTACAATTCTCGGCCAAAGTGGTCGCGGCGATGAAACGGCGCTATCAGGCGCAAATCAATGCGCGGGAAATTCCGCCGGACACGTCGTTCAAGAAATACTTTGAACAAAATGCCGGCGGCGTTTGCCCTGCCCGCATTGAAGCGTTGGCCGCGTTGTTCAACGCTTTGGTGTTGACCGTTGACAAAAACGGCAAACCGCTGCTCGCCGAAGAAATCTTCGATGAAGCGGCGGTGGACTGGCTTGAAAAAGCCAATGCCATTATCAAAGCGGCACAGAAAGAACACGGCGAAAATTGGAAAGGTTGCGATGATGTCCTGGACACCATCAACGCCTTGTCCAAGCCGGGCAATGCCGCCAAGAAACTGAATGAAATCCGCAAACGTCAGAAAGGCGAAAGCAAATCATCGGACGGTGATTCCGTCACGATGACGCCTGAACTGGCCGCCGAATACGTTATCGCGGCCATTAAAAAGGCGGGTGAAATGCCCGCCGATAAAGCCGCGAACCTGTTCAAACTGACCTTCGCCATTGGCGATACATGGGCAGAAAGCGGCGTTGACACTGACACACTGAACCAGTGGTCGGAAAACATTCGGCGCGGCGTTGCGCCTGAAATGGAAGTCATTACCGAACCCCAAGCCGTTGCCGCTTAACCAGCGCAATGCACACAGCCCGGACACCGGAAACGGTGTTCGGGCTTTTTTTGTTTCCTTTTCTATCCCAATCGGGCGGACGAACGCCTGAAAAGTCATTTCCGGCGCTCATCGCCGCGCTCCGAGCCGGAGCGAAACACAAACCTGAAAATTCCAGATGAATGTCTTTGAGCGCCTAAGAAAAGCACGTCGCAGCCATAACTATTGCGGCATTTGCGGCCATGTTCCGCAACGCGGTGAAGAACCCAACTACGCGCCCTTGCGCTGGTGGGATTGCGACGACGGCTGGAAAATCGGCGCGCTATGCTCATGGTGCGCCCAGGACGCGTTGCCCCGCCAGCCGCAGCCGTCTGATTTTGCATTTTCGAAGGCTCAAAATGCTGCCGACGATGTAAACACGGACGAAGACCCGCTTGAGGCGATCTAAACGGACCTTCGAAATTTCCAGGGATGGTCAGACGAATTCCCGCTACGACTTCAAAAATCACCCTTAAAACGGTTTGTTATGAAGCTTTCCGGCCATTGGTTTTGCGAACGGTGCGATGACGTGGTGCATCTGGTGCGAGCCGCGCCTGCCATTGTTGAATCACCGGCACAGTGTCCAATTTGCCATCGCCGGACGGCCATTTGGATTTCTTACCGACCCAAACCCGTGAGCGATGAAATCGCCCGCCAATGGTTTGCCCGGATACGCGAAACCATCGCTGGTGCCCCATGAAACGCGCTTTTCTAATTTCCCTGATGGCTTTCTCCGCCCATGCCAAAACGTTAGACGCGGACAAAATCGCCAATGCCATTTACCGCGCCGAAGGCGGAGCGCATACCCGTTTTCCCTACGGCGTAATGAGCGTCAAAGTCAGTGACGCCAGCCAGGCGCGGCTCGTTTGCATCGCCACTATCCAGAACAATTGGAAACGGTGGCTGGCGGCAGGCGGTCAAGGCAACTTCATTGATTTTCTGGCAGACCGTTATTGTCCGCCGTCGGTCGATCCCCAGGGCAATGCCAACTGGAAACACAACGTCAAATTTTTCCTGAAATGAAAACCGAAAAACTTTGTTATGGGCTTTTGCCTTCTCAAATGGCCGACCCAACGGTCAAGGATGTGGACGTTATCCTCATCAAAGAAGGCGAATCGGGCTATTACCCTACCAGTTGGAAATGGAAAAAGGAATTTGCGGAACAGGCGCGGGATTCCAAAAACGCCGCGCTTGGGCTGACACCCGATGAAGCCGAGAAAATGCTCATCGCTTCAATGTTTCAACATCCGTACGACCTTTAAGGTAGCGGTGCTGCTCCGTCGCACTATCCGGGCGAACCTCTGCCCAATCAGGAAAAAGAACAACAACTACAACCATGCCCATCTTTCCCCAACATGGAATCTCTTTTTGACATTTCACCAAAACCACGGGGCGAGGGTTATATGCCCGAAGCCCGTTCCACCGAATGGGCCACGCCGCCGGAGATTTTCAATCCACTGCACCGTGAGTTTAATTTCACCCTGGACGTGGCCGCAAGGAAATGGAACACCAAAATTCCTGATAGATATTTTACGCCCGAACTTAATGGCCTGGGCCAGTCATGGCGCGGTGAAACATGCTGGCTCAATCCTCCCTACGGAGCGGATAACATCACGCTCTGGCTGCAAAAAGCTCTGCGTGAACGCGAGCACGGGGCAACCACGGTATTGCTGCTGCCCAACACGACCGAAACCAAATGGTTTCATCGTTTCGTTTGGGATGCCTGCGCCAACCGGCCGCATCCAGGGATTGAACTGCGGTTTTTCGAGAAACGCATCACCTTCATTGCACCGCCAGGCATGACCAGCAACGGTAATGTCAAAGGTTCAATCCTCGTCATCGTGCGGCCCATCGCCCCCGGCACCCATCTGCCCTGCCATTTCTGCGGTCGTTAGCACACAGCCATCAATTTATGCGTTCATTTGGTCATAAAAGGCCCGTTCGTGATACGGATGGAAAAATCACCGGCTGGAAAGACAGCCCTGTCAGTGCGGTGACAAAAGAAGCGTTGGGCGGCCAGTTCGGGCGCGACCGAAATCGCCGGCTGGTCGTCACCCTGGCCGCTGGCGATGTCATTGCCATGCGTCCCCTGGCTTCGCCTCGAACTCGCACCGTCACCGGCACGGCCCAGGACATTTACCGCTATTTGCTCCGCTGCGCCGTGCTCGCCTGCGAACGCAAAGTCCGCGAATACAAGAAAATCATGACGCTCAAAGAGGCGCGGAAAAGAGCGCGAAAAGAATTTGGCTTATGAAAGAGCACGATATTAGCGCCGGGATTGTCCGGCTGAATTTTGATCTTCTACTGCATACTGCCAATATCGCCGTGGGCACAACCAAAACCGAGGTTGAACGCCAGTTGAGCCGGTTGCAGCACGCCAGTTTCGGGCGCAACCATCGTGAAATGAAGTATGCGGCGCGGGAACTGGCGCGAAATGCCGCGGCGCTGGAATCCGCCTGTGAGACGCTTCACGCCCTCGAAGAATCCCGTTCCCGTGAGGAACTCAAGATTTTGCGCGTCATGCGCGCCGAAGATTCCTATGAACAAATCCACTGAAACGACCGAAAACCAGCCATCCAATGGCGTTTATCTTGAATTATTTCACGGTCGCAAGACCAAAGATGAAGAATTGGACGATTGGGGAACTCCTGGGCCGATTTTTGGTCCGCTGGCATACGTCCATACCACCTACCAGGACCATATCAAGTTTGAGCAGAACGGCGATTGGCATGAACTGTGGCTGGCTGAGGGAATGATTTTCTACGACGGCATGTGGTATGGCGATTGGACGGTCTTTGCGCTCGACGGAAAGGATGAAGTCCAACTGCGCGAGATCAAAAGCCGCCTGGCCTCATACGAAGAATCCAAATCCAAAATTCAATGAATAGTGAAACCAAGTTTACCCATATCGGGCGTCCATACACCGGCGATAAAGAGGCTGGGTGGGCCAAAACGTTCAATGAACTGGAATGGCAGGATGTTCCCTGCACGCTGCCATTTATGCAGGGCGAAGGCATCAAGGGCATGATCCGCCAGTTGAATTTGCCGCCCGCCACGCGTGTGGCCTGGACGGCCAGCCATCCCGTCCCGGACGGTTATGCCCTGCTGGCCGCCGAATTTAAAACACCCAGGCAACATTTTCAGGTGTTCGCTTTGGACACGGGTGACGGCCTCGTTCCGCTCGCCATCCGCGATTTCCAATTCTGACAATGCGTTACAAACATCACCTCTATTGCATCCATGAACTATTGCGATAAATCCATCGTGATACTCTGCCGAACCAATGACGGCAACAATCTTGCCCCCATTCATCTAAAACTGGTCGAACTGGCCGTCAACGGATGGTTGTCCGAACAAGGCGAAGTGGCATTCGAGGAACTGTATCAATCGGTGCTCAAAGGATACACGAAACCCTGGCACTGTGGCGTCGAACACGTCACCAAAGACCACGAGGGTTACATTTATTGGAAAGGCGTCCGTATTGAGCATTTTAGCTTCCACTCTTATGACGATGTGCGTAAGGCAACTGAAGCACTTGGCGCCGCGTGCCGTCATCTGGAAGCCACCAATCAATCAATTTCGTTCTCCAATTATTCCGACGCCCTCTAAAACATATGAGCCGTTTCTCACCCATTCGTTCTAAAACCCCACCCGAACCACAGCCAGAAAGTCCACCCTTGGACACGCCCGAAAGCCAACCTGAACGCCAGGCCCAGGAAATTGCTCCTGGGCCTTTAAAGTTTCAAGTCAGACTGTCCTACAACACCGCCAAGAACGGCTTGCAACTCCATTTTCCCGGTAAACCTTCTGATGAGATTCGGGCGGAATTAAAAGCTGCCGGCTGGCGCTGGTCATTCAAAAACGGCTATTGGTATCACCGCGACATTCCGGCCAATCGTGATTTTGCCGAACGTTTCATTATTAGACTCAACGGGGCGACTGCGCCTGAACCAGAAATGCAGCCAGCCGTGCCCACCAATGTCATCCCTCTGCCGCAACCGCCTCGCGCTAGTATGCCCACATGGCGGATGCGGCTCATAACCCCTCTTAAGTGAACCCAATATTTTCTTTTGCTTACGGACGGGTGTCGTCCTCTGCCAAAAATGGGGTGTCACGCCAGGAACATTCGATTGAAATCCAGGATTCGGTGTTCCGCGACTACATCCAGCACGCTCAAATCCCCGCCGAATCGTTTGGCCTGGATTTCGAGCGCATCTATCTCGAACGCCATACCGGCGCGTTTGATTTCAGTGACATTCGCAAACGGCCTGAAGGATTAAAACTGTGGAACGCCCTGACGGCTGTCCGCACTTCGTATCCCAAAGCCGAAATCCATCTGCTCTTGACCAAGCTTGACCGTGTCGGGCGCGGGTGGCTGGACACGCAAATCATGCTTCGTGACTTGCGGACAATGCGTGTCCGTCTGCACATCATTAACCTGGGCGGCAAATCTTTTGATTGCGAAAGCCTGATGGGCCAGAAAATCCTCGCCGACCTGGCCTGGCTTTCGGAAATGGAAGTCATGGGCATCAGGGAGCGCATCACCGACGCCATGCGCAACAAACGGCGCAATGGTGAACTGCTGGGCAGTTGCCCGCCCTTTGGATGGAATGCTGTTGAAACGGGCGAAGTGACGGCCAAAGGTGTCAAGGTCCGCCGCCTTGAGGATAATTGCGAGGAACAAAAATGGATTTTGCACATGGCCTATCGCCGTTACGAATGCGGTTGGAGCTATCCTCAAATCGCGAAGGAACTCAATGAGCGCGGCGTTCCCACCAAGCGCGGCAAGGGCGAGGTCATGCGCTTGCGCGTGGGCAAAAGCGGAAGATCCGAAACAAGGTTCACCAGCGGCAAATGGCAATGCGGCAATGTCGCCAAAGTTCTATCCAATGCCACTGTCAGGGCCTGGCTTGAACAACAGACTTTCAAAAAAGCGGCATGAAACATCGTTCG
Source organism: Verrucomicrobiia bacterium (assembly GCA_035933915.1). Classification (GTDB taxonomy): domain Bacteria; phylum Verrucomicrobiota; class Verrucomicrobiia; order Limisphaerales; family UBA11358; genus UBA11358. Next base: position 27,618 of record DASYYL010000030.1, on the reverse strand, counting down.
CTTAAAATCGAGTGCACTGGCGATTTCTTTAAAGGCCAGAACATCCCCAAAATCCGGCTGCAAGGCAAATGGCTCGCCGCATTGGGATTTGTGCCCAATGGCCGCGTCACCGTTCAGCCCACGGCCACCGGAGAATTACTTTTGAAGTTCCTTCCACCCCAACTTGTAACTACTCATGAATGAAGAATTGATAACCCGCTGTGCGGGCAAATTCGTCCCCAAATCCGCCGATGATTTCATCGGTGATAATGTCATCGAACGCCAGTCCGGCAATCTCACCGGCGCGCGTGCCATCGCCCTGCACGTCGAAAAAATGGTCCGCCTATCCAAAAATAATGGCCAGGCGCCGATCAAAATATTGCTTAACGGCAAGCCCGGCCTGGGCAAAAGCCTGATTGCCTTATATCTGCGGCATCTGCTGGAGTGTGACCAGTGGAGCACGGAAAAGCTCAACGGCACACAGGTAAAAATGGAAGTCATCGAGGAAATTGCGCGCCGGCTTCATTATAAAAGCCTGTTCGGGGCGTATCGGATGCTCTGGATTGATGAAGCGGACGAAATTCCGCGTGTGGCGCAAGTCCGATTCCTCACCTTGCTCGATGATTTGCCTTCCGGGGTCGCGGTCGTTTGTACCAGCAATTGCCAGTTGAAGGATTTCGAGAGCCGGTTTCAAAGCCGCTTTCAGGTTTTTGAACTGGCCCCGCCGCCTGTCGAAGATTTGGAAAACCTCATCCTTCGGCTCGCGCCGGATGTGGGCCAGTCTGACGCCAGGAGCATTGCCGCCTTTGCATGTGGCAACGTGCGCCAGGCTTTGCTTGACACTCAAGGCGTGTTGCAGGCGGCGGCTTAGGGATAGGACATTCAACCATCTTTGTCCTTGCGAACAACAATCATCTTATTAACCTAAATTTTGTGACCGTGCCCGATGACTTTGAACCCTCAGATGCCGAACTGGAAATGGTCGTGGATGAAGCACTGCAAAAGACCGGCCAACCGCCCGTTAATCGCTCACCTGAAAAGGGTATCGCAGACATGCAAGGCCGCCTCAAGCTGCTTAATGAGCAAAAAGCCAAATTGCTGAAAGGAATGGGCACACTTCCCTTTGATACGCAACGCGGCGAAGAACTGACGAAAATCGACCGGGAAATCCGCGAAGCCCGTCAGCGTTTGGGTGAATATCAGACACAACTCAAAGGCCGCAATTAATCCATCTTACAAACCATGTGCGCCGCCAATGAATTTCTCAGATACGTTACAGATCAACGGATGGTCATCGATCAGATGGACAATGACCTGAAGGACCGAATTATTGTCAAAGTCCACCAGCTAAGTGGAGCCCAATCCGATGACCCCAGGATTCCGGATTGGAAGGCCGAAATGAAAAGCTTGCAGGAAAAGCGCGTCGCCCAACCGAACACAGCGGTTTACTCACTTTTAGAAGAAATCCACAGAAAAACAGGTTTGTCCAAGGCGGAACTTATCAAGCGCAACGACACTGCGACAAATCACAATTTAAAAGGGGCGGAATGGGCAAAGTTTGTTTTGGACGGATACCTTCCGAGTAATCCCCGTTAACTTTCCCGCATAAGCGGGTTCCTTCGCACCCTAAGGTGCCTTGCGTTAAACGCGCCGACATTCGTGTCGGCGCGTTTTTACTTTCCTCCTTAACCTCAATCGAAAAATCCAAACATGAAACGACACTCCCCGATTGCCGGGGCTGTGGCGGCGCCACCTGCCGTCGTAGCCGAACCACCAACACCGCCAAAGGTCGCCGCACCGCGAGGTGCTTTGAAGAAAGTCAGCTTTGGCAACATCACCAAGAAAACCGAATCGGCCAAGACTGCTTATCCGGTCATGCCCGATACGCGCGATTCAGCCGCCTTGGCTGCCCGCATCCTCAAACGAACCGAGGAATTTGAACAACTCAAGGGTGCGCTCGAAACCGACAAGGCCGAGCTAAAGATGCTCGCAGCGCCCCATTACTTCAACGTCAACCACGGACGCCATGAAGTGCCAAGCTCCGTGGCCGTGCATGCCAAGGACGAGGAAGGAAAGTTTGTCGGCGAAGTGCTGGTCACTTTCCAAAATCGCTACTCCATGTTGCCGGATGAATCCGCCGTACAGCCGATCCTGGGCGAACTGACGGAAAAGTTCTTCCGGCAATCCTTTGAACTCAAGATCAAAGGCGACAAATTGCCCGAAGATAAAACGCAGGAACTCATGGACGAATTGCAGGCGTTGTTTAACAAATACAATGCCACGGACGCCATCGAAGTCACCGAAGGCGTCAAACCGACTAAGGACTTCCATGAGGCGCGCCATCTGGATTTGTCCGTTGAACAAAATCTGCAACTTGAACAAGCCTGCCCCATCATCGCCATGGTGAAAACCAAGGGGCGTAAATAATCTTCGCGCTCGCAGCGCGAACTTCCAAAAACTCCCGCCGTGGCGGCTGCTGCCGCCTGAACCAAAAAGCTCTCAAGACCATACTGGCCATCAGGGTTTCATTCCCGTGCCGAGCTAAATGTGTGGACGGCGGGAAATCCATTTTCACTTATGGGCATGACCAAAAACTATCTCTTAAAAGTCCTCGAAAACTGTTCCGAACACCAATTTGGGCAAGACGCCGTTGAATGGGCGATCTATTCCGGTTGGATCAAACTCACCAGCAACCTGCAAACGGATTTGGCCGCCATCATGGGCCAGCCAGGCAAACCCGAGACCGGACAATACGACGCTATCTGCGAAGCGTATCGAAAAGTACGCGACGATTTGAACCAACAGAGTATGGAAGCTCTGCAACCGATGTTGGAAGAAATCCTCCGTCCGGTTTCACTCGCTCAAACCACATGATTGCCCCCATTAGTTATCCTGCCCGCCCAATCAACGGCGGCCCACTGCCCAAAGCCCCGGCTAAATCAGGGCGCTGGTTTTATGAACCAAAGGTCAACGGTTGGCGCGCGCTGGTTCATGTACCCAGCGGCACCATGTTCAACCGGAAAAACCAGCGGCTTTCGATTGAAGCCGAGTTTGCCTCTGCACTCCAATTGTTGCGGTGGCATTTTGGGCAATACGACTGGCTGGATTGCGAGGCATTGGAACGGCGTCACGGCATCGGCCGCGGCAGCCTCATTGTCCTGGACATCGTTTTGCCGGGCAAAACCTATCAGGAACGCTTCGACCTCATCCGCGAGGGCGACAGCCGCGATTTCACCCATTGCATGATTGCTGCCGGTGGTACGAGTGTCACTGTTCCCTGTGCTAACAGTATTTATTATCTGCCCCATTGGTTGGACCAAAACGGCGCTGCCCTGAGCGCATGGCATGAATTACAACGTTCCAATCAAACTTTAGGCGTGCCTTTCTATGAGGGCTTGGTCGCCAAGCGCGCTGATTCTCTCTACCCCATCCAACTTCGCTCACCGGACTTGGAATTCCCATTCTGGACCAAGCATCGGTGGGCGTTCTGATTGGCCCCGAATGTTGCGAAGCGGCAATTTTTTTGGTACACCAAAGCGGGAAACAGGCATGGGCCAATTGTATCGTATTCATTTTGGCACTTCCAAGCGAAGCAGGTTCTATCCTCAAGCGTTGGAACTTGCTGCCTTGGCTGATCAACATGAAGTCCGTGGAGAAGGGACTGATATCTGGCATATCGTTTCGGTTTCGGATGAACGGCTCGATTTGATGCATCGCCTTTATCTTCTCTCCCGAAAGTTGCCTCCCCCAAAATTCCATGGCATTGACCCACTCTCGCTCCATTTAGCATGTGAACCCGAGCGTCTTCCATGGTTCAAACCATCTCCGCGTGTCCAAGAGGGTGTTCGCCTGGCCGAAAAGAGCACTGGCAAGTCTGGCCCAGATTTGGCGGCATATATTTCCGCAACATACCTCCACCCGATAGGTCAGGACGGAATGGCCGTCACCCAGAAACTACAGGCGGAAGGTTGTCTGGATGGCTTTGACTACGCAACAACGAAGCCAATTGCCGCCACGCGGCCCGTCCCTGGCGAACCTCTCAGCCATATAAATAGGATTCGAGAATTAATCGCGGTTGGGAACGGAGCGGCAGCCGTTGCAGCCTATTACGAAAGCCTGGGCAACAAATTTTATGGGGACTTGACGGGAGAATTGATTTTTCTAAAAAGGCTTTTTCGCATTCCGCTTGCCGGCAGGGACTTGTTGTTTTTCAGAAGTGAATCTTCACGTGATTCTTTCGTGCGCCAGAATTTGGCCCAATACGTTGACTGCATTGATGCGACATTGGCCCGCAACCTCGAATCTGGCCAGAAGCAACCATTGGAAATTCTCTTGGAAAACGCGCCAACGATGGAACAAATGATCGAAGCGAAAAAACACGAATGGCATTTCGGCGCATACCTGTTGGATGGCGAAATAAAAAGAGATTCTTCGAAAGTTTCTCAGGATACATTTTCACGTGATTCGTGCCCGGAAGGACGCCTATTTGATCGTTACCCCGACCAGGTGCAGAATTGTAGAATCGGAACATGGGTCGCTGATTCCGAATATGATGGTGTCTGGACCCAGTACACACCGGCCTTTTGTGAAGAAAAGATTTACTCTTGCGGCCTGCATATAAATATGATTGACGCCTATTATCCGAAGGCGTGGCGGCACAGATTTAACGGTCCACGCCAACCCGCATTTACGGCTTGCACCTCCTTGAACGACATTGAGAAATCTTCATTCGGCACTGACGGCATCAAATTTACCGGCCGACAACATACAATTGAAGGAAAACTCTTTTATGAGATTGGCCTGGTCCGTTACCGAAAGAGCTTGGAAGTGGAGAATCCTTTTCTGGAACTGGTCGAGGAATTGCTCCGGGAAGCGGAAAATTTGCTTCGGGAACGCCATGGCCTGCCGCGTATCGGCGAGGGCTGGTTCGCTGAAATGCAAATGTTCCGCTTGATTGAAAAGATATTTCCTGATGCCCAATTGCGTGCCCGGCCTGACTGGCTAAGTCCGCAACATTTGGATTCTTACGTGCCGTCCATAGAAGCTGGATTTGAATATCAGGGACAACAACACTTTCAAGCTTCGGCTTTTTTCGGCGGCGAAGAAGGCCTCTTGAGGACGCGCCAGCGTGACAAAATTAAGGCAGAAAAGTGCAACGCTAATGGCGTCACGCTAATCTATTGGCTTCACAACGAACCTCTAAGCATGGAAGTTCTGCTGGCCAAATTGGCTGCTTCGGGAGTAAAAGTTTAAACGGCAGACCGCCTATCCCGCCAGGGACGCGCTGCCATTGTCACCACAACCACCGCTGCTGCCATTTTTAATGGCAGGAGCTTTACCCATCCAACTTCGCTCACCGGACTTCGAGTTCCCCTTTTGGACGAAGCACCGTTGGGCATTCTAAACCCCAAAATGAAAGTAAAACCATGATGCCAAGTCGTTACTCATCAACCAATCTGCGTCCCCTGGATGACGCAGCCCTGCACGCCGCTGCGCCGAGTGTCTTTGCCTCGGCCGCCTGGAATGGTGTCAGTGATAAATATTCGTTCCTGCCCACGTCCGAAGTGGTCGCCAGAATGCGGGAAAATCAATGGCTGCCCGTGTGGGCCAAAGAACAAACTGTCCGGCTGGATTCACGGCGCGGATTCCAAAAACATATCATCCGTTTCCAGCGGGCCGATCAAATTGGAATCCAATCCGAATACCGGCCTGAAATCTGTCTGGTCAATTCGCATGACCGTTCGAGTGCCTATCAAATTCATGCCGGTATTTTCCGCCTCATCTGCGGCAACGGCTTAATCATCGCCGATACCACGTTTGAGCACGTCAGTGTCCGTCACGTTGGCTTTCATCCGGACAAAGTGATTGAAGCCAGTTTCAGAGTGTTGGAAAACGTGCCACGGCTGGCCGATAGCGTTGAAGGTTTCCGCGCCCGCCGCCTCACACCGATTGAGCAGAAGGCATTCGCCGAGTCGGCCATCCTCTTGAAATACGATGACCTCCAAAAAGCGCCAATCAGGGCCGAAAAGGTCCTCGAATCGCGTCGCCACGACGACAACGGCGATGACCTCTGGAAAACCTACAATCGCGTCCAGGAAAATCTGATTCGGGGCGGATTGAAGGATTGGGGGCGGCGCAAGGAAAACGGATCAAGCCATCCCCGCACTCGTCCGGTCAAGGGCATTGACGAGAACGTCAAGCTCAACAAGGCGCTCTGGCATCTGGCAGAAGCGTTGAAGAACGGTGGACTGCCCGCCTCTTCTTCCAACTGACCATGAAAGCCTGGACTGATTCCATTCTCACACTCGTGCGGCAATTGCCGCACGAGTTTTCCACCACGGATGTGTATGCATATGAACGTCAGTTGCAGCATGCGCACCCTCAAAACCGCAATGTCCGCGCCAAAATCCGCCAGCAACTCCAAATCCTGCGTGACCGAGGCTTTCTCAAACAATCGCGGCCCGGACATTGGACCAAAACTTCCGTACCTAAACCCACAACCAAACGAAAATGAAAATAACCATTGAAAGAAAACTCCTGCTCACCGCGCTGAGCATTGTCAAAAGCGCGGCGATGGACGAACGAACACAAGGTTCGCCGCCTGTCCTGTTCAACGTCCAAATCAATACATTCGACAAATCCGTCGAATTCATCTGCACCAACCTGGATATTGCCCTGCGCGCCAGAGTGGGGGCGGAAATCAAATCCAAAGGCTCAACTACCGTGCGGGCAACGCTCCTGCACGACTTGGTTCGCGGTTTCGCGGATGAACAGGTTGAACTTCATCTGGTCAAGGATGTGTTGCACGTTATCTTCGGTGACAGCAAATACCGGCTCGCGACGCTGCCCGCCGACGAATTCCCGCCAGTGCCGAGGCTGCGCGATGCCTATGAAGTCGAAGTCCCGCAATCCTCGCTGCGCTCGCTGCTCGCCTCCACGCTCTTTGCCGTGGATACCGATCATTCCACTACGGCCCTCAATGGCAGTCTGCTCCGGCTCAATGGCAATGTCACGGTCGTCGGCTGCGATGGCAAACGGCTGGCCATGACCAGTGCGGATGCCGAAGGCCTGGGCAAGAAAACCAAGGAACTCATCGTGCCACGCGCCTCCATCAGCCAGCTCGTCCGGTTGCTGGATGATGACGAGGAAAGCAACAGCAAATGCCGCATCGTGGCGGCGGACAACCTGGTGCAGTTCCATCTCGGTGATGCCGTATTGACCAGCAAATTGATTGAGGGCAATTACGTCAAGTTCGACGAAATCATTCCTTCCAAAAGCAAGGGTGGCATTCCCATCGGACGGGTTGAAATGCTGGCAGCGGTGCAACGCTGCGCCCTTATCAGCAGCACCTGCCGGATTGATGCCCGGAAACAGTCCCTGAACATCCACGCCATTGGCGAAGGCGGCCAGGGTGAAGCCTCGGAAAACCTGCTCATCCCGCCCAGCGGAAATTTACGGGCCACGTTCGACGCGCGGCACCTGATTGATGCGCTCAACGCCATTGATGACGACGAAGTGCAGTTCTTCGCCCCGCCCAATGAGCCGGTGGTCCTCAAGGTCGCGGGCAAACCCTGGCTCTCGGTCATCGTCAGCCACCGGGAAAAATCCGAACCGGCCAAAGCGCCGGAACCACCGAAGGCAGAAGAACAAACCACCGCGGAATAAAATCCGACCGGACATACAAGGCGGATGGCACATGCCATCCGCCTTTTTCTTTCCATGCACAAAAACCAAATCGCTCCATCCGTCATTCAGGACGTTCTTGAGTCTGCCGCAAATGCTGCCGAGAAAGGGCAGGCACAATGGCATACACCATTGCCGTGGGCGCAGATTCTTGCCCTGCCACTGGTTCGTTATCGAACCGCCATTGCCGACCTGAGCTGTGGGAACGGTCAACTTCTCGCCGGGGCTTCAAAGCGCGCCGAACTCCTGGGCTGTGACATTGAGAAAACTACCGATGGCATCGTTCAAGCCGATATCACCAAGTTTTATTCGCTGCTCCGTGCCGTTAATTGGAAATGTGATTTGTTCGTTCTTAATCCGCCGTGGGATTTGCATTGGTATAAGTCCTTGCGGACGGCCACCGTTGGAACGTCAACCGGGCTCGCTGCATTGGCCGAATCGCATGTTCCCGCTGTGTGCCGTGCTTTCGTCGCCCATGATCCCCGAATCGGACGTGACGCGATAGATTCGACCATCGCCACGCTGTGCATTGCCTTGGACTGCTGCTCGGAATATGGCGAAGGGTTCCTCATCGCCAATGAAGCCACGCTCAAACGGCTCATCTTTTCTCCTGCTGCACCATATAGGATGTTGGCTGGTCACATTTGGGCGCATCTAACCGTTCAAGGCAACATCTGCCAAACCAAGGGCAGGAGCGATTTTGTCACCGGCATCATTTACTTTGCCCGCGCTCCACAATCGAAACCGTTCAAAACCCACTGTTCGAGTTTTGAATCCGCCAAGGTCATGTGCGAACAGTTGAAATCACGGCGGCTGGAGTTTCGAAAAGGGCCGGAAGCCACTTCCTACATGCACACCAAGAATTGTGCTGACCTTTGGCAGGCCGCCGCCGATGAGTATAAGGCCAGAACGTCCCCGCTGCCGCATTATAATATATGGCTGGATGAAAACGGCATCATCCGCACTTTCCTTTCTCTGTTTGATGAACACAGCGGACGGGTATCCAAGGATGAGGCTGCCGGTTTGTATGCCCTCAGTGGCAGAAAACCCATTCACCTAGTAGTCCAACGCGCTCAACGCAAGGCATTGGAGGCCGCTGTAAACCGCACTCTCTGGCGCGTTGACCCCAAGTTGCAGGAAGCTGTCAAAGTGGCCGTCACGGAATACAACAACGTTCGCGCCCCGCTTTATCCCCTCTCTAAAATCCAGCGGCTTGGCTATCTGGATGAACAGGATGAAATCCAATGTGTAAAGAATCTCTCCAAAAGCGGCTTCACTCACTTCGAGGCCGGCAAATCTTACGCGCTTCGTTCGACTACCGTCGCCGTCAAACGACATGGCGAAAAGGTCAATCTGGAAGGCGAAATGGACGCCGTGGAATGGGACGGCCAGGAATTGGCATTCTTCATCACCGATTGTTACGGCGTCGAACAGTGCTTCATGGAAGCGCGCCTTCGTGACAAGGACACGGAAGTCAACCTGCTTCCGGCCAATCACACCGGCAAATGGGGCAAGAAAGACCTGGGCGACCGCTGTCCCATCAACTTCACCTTGCAGGAATTGGTGACACATTTCCATATCCCTGACGTTCCGGACGTGGCCACGCTTGACCCGCAACGCTATCAGCGTCATCTGACCGCGCTCGATCAAATTGCTGCTCTCTGCAACTAAGCGCGAGCCGCACCTTCCATTTTATGTCCAACTATCTCAATACTCCATTATCCAAACGCCTTGCCGCGTTCCGCAGAAACAACTGTCAAAGCCTGGGCGGTGGCTGGCACGACGACACTAAACGGTGGCATTGGGTGCCCCAAGGCTTTTCCACCACACCTGACTTCGGCGGGCGGTTCGAGGTCGGAGGATATAACTGCCGCTGGTGTGAAAATGTCTCCGGCCATTTCCGCGAGTGCGGCGATGCCGATAGAATTATCCGGCTGCGTCATCGAGGCTGGTTTGTAGACAATTTTCAGGACTCCACCACGCGGGGCATGGTCCTGCAATTGCCCGCTCGAAAAGGCAAAACTCTCTATCTGGCTGCTTGCTCCGACCCTTGGAATAAAAACTGTGCCATTATCGAAATGTATTTCTACGATGAAAAAGAGGATGCCGCCCGCGCAGCCGACGGCCTCGCCGAACGATATGCCGAGAATTCACGTGAAGGTGATTTAGAACAATTGGCCGAAACTGAAATTGCTTCACTGGAAAACTCCATCAAGGAAACTCGCCAGCAAATTCGCGCCCTCCTCGCCGGCATTCGCCAATCCACCGTTGCCGGTGTTGTCTGCAACCAGTTATCCCTCGACATCATCAGCCTGCGCCGGGAAGTCCGTCAAAAACTGGCCCGTATTGAAAAAATCAAAGCTGACCCTTCGGTTTTGATTCCTCGCTAACCTATGTTCCGATTCAAACAATTCCAGCGGGCGGACTATGCCCGCATCGCCATGCATGATGGCGCGATCCTCGGCCACGACACCGGCTTGGGCAAAACCATTGCCATGTTCACCTGGCCGCTGCTCAAGCTCGGCTGGCTTGACCCTAAAACCGCAAATCCGTTTGGCCGCAATGACCGGCTGCGTCCGGCCAAGCCGGTGTTATTGGTGGTGCCAGGCGACGGCCATGACCAGACCGATGACGAATCGCTCAAGCATTTTAAAACCAAAGCTGTCCGACTGGATTCACAGGAGATGTTTCTAAAGCTAGCGAAACTGAATAGTAATGGCCGGTTCATATTACCGCCGCATTATTATCTCACCAGTTATACCCAACTCTCCGGCAATGGCGTCGAGCCATTTCCGAAGCTGGATATTTCAGCCGTGCGCAGCCATCCGGAACGCGCACTTTCCATGCTTCGCCTGACCGAAGCAGACGTTAAATCATGGTTTGACCGGCGCGGTGACGTGTTCCGGCGCGAATACCGTTACCTAGATGCTACCCCGGACACTCCGTGGAAGGACATTCATGCGTCATGGACAGCCAAGCGAAAGGCTGCGGGTGAGAACGATGATCTCGTTGAGGAATTGGATAACGCCTTTCATGTGCTTGAAAAGATTACTCCGCTCAAGGCCGGAAAACCTCTTTCAGCGGAGCAATGGCAGTTCGTTCGTTCAGAATATGCCATCATCACTCATCGGGAATATCTCTCGTCCATCGGCACAAACCGCAATGGAATTAAATGCGTCTATTCTCCTTCGCTGGCCGACCTTTGCCAGGACTGTTTCGGCGCCATCGTCGTGGATGAAGGCACACGCATCAAAGGTGAGGAAACGATTATCAGCCTGGGTGTCCGTCAAATCAATGCCCCATTCCGTCTCGTCATGTCGGCCACCCCTATCAAGAATCGTTTCCCAGACGTGTTCCGACTGGCGCACATGGTCTGTGGCAGCCACGAGGAACCAACCCCGCGCTTCCCGTATGGCGATTCCAGCCGTGAGGATTTCGCCGAGGAATTTCTGGTCAGCGAACGGACCATCAAAATTGATGAGGACGGGAACAAATTGCGGGCCTATTCCAAGCTCACCCCACAGGTTTGTAACGTGCATCGGGCCTGGAAATTGTTTGCGCCAATCATTCTGCGCCGCCGCAAGGACAATTGCGGCGAGGACATTGTCCCCAAAGTCCGCCATGTTGTCCGCGTCCCGATGGGCCTGTCCCAGGCTGCTGTTTATCAATACCACCTGAACGCCAAGTATCTGAATTGCAACGGCAAGAAGGCCGTGGGCGCACAGTTGCAGGCGCTTCGCATTGCCGCCGCAAATCCTGCCAGTCAACTGTTGCACAGACCCGCTGGCTATCTGGCAGAGGGTACGCCTCGCAGCCAATACCACTACATCCCCAAGGTCGCCAGTACACTCACACTGATTCGGCAGGCGATGGAACGGGGCGAACAGGCCGTGGTCTTTGGCGCATTCAATGATTCGCTGGATGTTATTAGCACACGACTGCGCGAGGCCGGCGTCCGGCATTTGGTTTTGGATGGTCGCACACCTCAGCACAAACGCGGGCAGCTTACCCGTCAGTTTAAGCTTGGGCCGCCACGGGCCGTTAAGGAACGACTTTCACCCCAACAATCAGAGTTTCCGGTAATGCTCGTCGGTGAGTGTATGGCGGAATTGCACAGCTTGCACCTGTGCAACAACGCCATCCTATCCTCGTTCTCTTGGGCGTATGACAAGTTCGAGCAATTCATCAACCGCATCCATCGGCTTAACTCGCCGTGGCCGGTCAACATCTGGTCGGTCATTTGCGAGGGCACTATTGACCGCAAGCTCGAAGCCTCGCTACATGAGAAAGGCGATGCCTCAGGACTGGTTCTCGACGGGCATCTGTTGGGTGAGAATCCGACCGAAGTAAATCTGGCCGAACTGCTGCAAATCGCCCACGAAGAATTTGATTCGGTCAAAACGATGGATGAATTGAATTTAGTCAAAGGCTGGCCTTCTCTCCGGTCGTCGCTCTCCAAAGCGTTCTTCAAATGGAGTGCATTAAGCACCCCCAAAATTCACTTCCCAAAAACGATCACACCCGTTTCTTACAATGATCTTCCGCTTTGGCGGCAACGGTTATTGCGACGTTGATTTATCGGTGCTCGCTGGCATCACTTGAAATCTTGGCGAACGACTCAAGGAAATGAGCCAAAAAAGAGCGGCGCTTCCAATGATGTTAGCTATCAAAATCCCTACAAACTCCGGCTTTTTAGACGCTAAATACACGCGAACAAGCGTGAAGACAAGGCCACAGCAATTGAGGATTAAACAAAGTCGCAAAAGATTCTGCGTTAATCGAACTGCTTGCATTCTTCCAAAGAAAATCGTTCCCCCCAGCCACAAAGCCAAGCCTCCCACAAGAGCCCTCACAACGCAAACTGCTGGGCCAATCGATCCCATATCCCAAATATTTGCAATCATTGAAGGAATCACACTGAGCAGGCCAAAGCCCCACATACCTAACGCGCCTGCCACAAATACCTGAATATCTCTGGCCGTTATTTTGTTCATTTTGAATTCCTTTCAATTCCTAATTTCAAAAATATGGCGGCAGCACTTATTGCGCCTTTGATTTATCGGCAGGCATCACTTCCACAGCCTGCCGCACGTCTGCTTCTTTCCCATCGACCAGATTGACGCGGCTGAACATCACCTTCGCAGTCAGGTTGCTGGCGATGAGTGGCCGCGGTGTGGTGATTACAAAGTTGAATTTCGCCTCTCCGTTCGGCTCAAGAGCCTTGTTGTTCTGACCAATAACCCATTTGGTGGATTGGCCAACCATCCTGCCTTGTTGATTCAACAAAAGGCAAATGGCACGGGCAGATTTGATTTCATCCGAGAGCCCATTGGTCATCGTCAGTTCCACGACGACTTTTTGCCCTGCGATCTGAGGCGGTGCCACTGTAACGGAAAGCTGCGCTCGAAGCGAAAGACAGAACGAAATGATCAAAATTCCGCAGATTCTTTTCATGTTTTATTGGGATGAAATAAGGGAAATAGAAACGATGCCTTCTGTCTCGGTATGGCCCGTGGCGAAGTTCCCTTGAATGTCTCTCCACATACCATCCGCGCTCTTTATCCACTCGTTCAAATAGTCTTTCATAACAATCCTGGAGTTTCCGTTAGACTCCAGTGGCCGTTATTTCTTTAATAAAGTCTTCAGCCTGTTGTTTGAGAGAGCCGGTGAGCAATGGTTCATTTTGCAGCAGTTCTTGAAGATTCCATCGGAGAGCCATTAATATTTCTCCACCAGTTGACCCCGCCTTTATAGCGTTCGTAAGCCGCAGAGTCCATTCACTCAGACCTATGGCGCTCAACGACTCTGCGAATTCGCGAATTTTTGTGTAGAAATCACTCATAAGTCTATTGCTCACCTATTGGACCGGCGCCAAAGTAATTCAGCCAGCTTCTGACTTATCAAACTGCATCATTAATATTGGCGAGTTTTTAAGGTTGAGGTATTCGCCGGGTGCGATTCGATCAGCATTTTCGCTTTTGGCAGCCATGAATTTTGAATCCAATTTTCTCCAATTGGAGGAACGATTTCAATGACCCATTCACCGAAACGAAATTCGTTGTGCATTGACCATCGCCGTTCTGTATTGCTGGTGTGGATTATAATGGGACAAATTGGTTTTCGTCGAGCCAGAAATTCCGAAACTTCTAAACCAGTGCCGGGGTCTTCGATGGCACCTGATTCGGAATTAAGGTCGTGGTCGAGCGAAATAAGGGAACAATTTGTCAACAGGGGTGGACATTCCATTATCATCCGCTTAGCATCCCGCCAAAAGTGCAAACAGAAGGCGCCAAGTAAAGTGGCAGCGCGCTCGAATTTGCGCATTCGGTCTTCATTGTCTTCTAAAATCAGAATATTGCGGTCCATTTATTGACTTACTTTTAGTAACTCGTCGCATTCAAATTCGTTTTCAATTCCCAACTGGATTTCGCAACAATACGGGATGCCTTCCCGGCTTCCTCGACAAATAATCTTGCGCGAAATGCCTCCTGGCCGTCGTGCGAGTAATTGAATGTTGCTATCAACGCTACCTGCTGAACACAAAAATTCCCTATAAAATATACCATTTCGCTCAAAACGGCTACCAATGCTGAACTCTACCCAATTTGGCAAACGACCATAAACTTCAACAAGCAACTCGGTCACAAATGCGTGGAATTGTTCTTCGTTTTCATCGAGAGGACACTCAATTAGCAACGAACCAAAACCAAAGATTGGAATATCATCATCCATTAGTGTTTTTTAATTACCGAAAGTAGCTCCTGTTGGCACCTTGAATGTATTTTGAAGCTGGCCAATCGTGCTGCTAGGTAAATTATAATTCATGTTTGCAGGATTCAATGTAGAAACGGGATTTAAGAATGTGACTTGTCCATTTTGAACGCCGAGTGAAAAGCCCTGTGCATTCGGTGATACCAAGCCCTGAGTTACAAGGTCAGCATGACCTTGAATTGAGCCGGTAGCAGAAGACTCGAAAAGATTGACTGTTCCGTCCGGATCGATTGTGCCGAGCAATACACCATTTTGAGTATTAGCAATTGTCTGTTGAGCACTACTTGAAAGTTGTATTGTTACAGCCTGTGACCCTGCTGTCGTTTGGATACTGGAAGCGCTCTTGCCCGTAAAATATGAAATTAGAGCTTGGTCGGCGGCATTTGGAACATAACCTGCACTTAGAGGATTTAGTCCTCCGCTTTGCATCGTTTGCACCCCACCCGAAAGCAACAAGGCATTCAATGAAGCATCTTGCAACTGCGTATAATCTCCGGTGGTGGCAGCCGTCGTGAGACCTTGTCCCATTCCATAAAGGCCAAGCGTTCCCACATTCAATTCCGTTTTTGCAGTGCCGGTTAAAATCTGCCCGCTGGTTGGGCCGGAACTTGGATTGTTGTAAATATTTTGGTAAAGCTGGCTGTAGCCTTGATAATATTGCTCATAGTCCGTTCCCAAAACAAAGTCAGAAAGTCCCGCCGTGCTGCTACCAATCATGTCACTGCCTATCGCGCCCGCTTGAACGATTCCATTATCGAGTCGCTCTCCAATGCCATAATAAGTGTTCCCAACGCCTTCCCACATGGTGGCACTAAAGAAGGAAGAGGTATCCAATTCTGCTTCATTGTAGAATCTGGACGATAGCCGTCCATCGGCGTCAAAGAAGTTAATTGGATCACCGCCGCAGAATGAATAATAATTCGGGTCACGCTCGTTCCAGGAAGAGTCATAGGTGAGCCATCGACCGGAGACAGGGTCATATGGCCGCAAACCGATATTGTAGTAGCCAGTAATGTCCGCCCACCGCCCGCGCCATGATGAAGCTTGCGCAACCGTTCCGCCGCTTCCCAATGCGACGGGCCGATAATTAGGCACTGCGCCATAGCCCGTTGGCCGCGCCGGGTTCCAAGTCACGCTGCCGACAGATGAATCGTAATAACCAAGAATGTCCCCGCGAACGTCACTGACGGTCGAATTGAACAAGCTCAAACCGGGTGAAATGCCGTCCAGCCCTCCAACGCCATTCATACTGCCGTATTGACCGCTCAAATCGGGACCGTAAAGTTTCCATTCGGTGTGAGTCCCATATGAAACGCCCAATTCAAGAAACTCAACCTGCGGATCGTAATACGAATTGATGGTTTGAACCGATGAAGGATAAGCGACGCCATTGGTGACCAAAACCGTGGTCGTGGAAATACGCCGGCTTAACGGGTCGTAAACGGCGCTCCAGTTATAGCCGGAGTTGCTGGCATCCCGTTGCGTGATGGCGTGCAACCGGCCACGCGCATCCCAGGAAAGCGATTGTGTGCGCTCCACTATACCGCTCGGATTTTCCCAAACGCGATTGGTGATGTCGCCAATGGCATCGTAGCTGTCCACGGTTTGTTGATAGGCCAGGGTGTTTGTAAAATAATTCGTTGCCAATGCAGTGAACCTTCCGCTTGGATGGAGCGCGGCCACGGTTAATTGATGGGAGCCGGGGCTGAGTTCCATCGTCGCTTCCCATTGCATGGCATTGGTGCCCATGCCGGTAATGGAAACGGGGTTATTGTCGAGCCACGCGGTCAATGTAGCCTGTCCGTTAACATGACCATAGGCCGGATATGAGAAGGTATTATTGGTTTCAGCGTTGATTCGCGAGAAACCATCAACGCCGCCGTCCCACAAACCGGATGAACCGTTTACCTGTCCCATTTGCGTGAGAGCACCAGGACCGGCGGGCGTGCCATTATCGTAGGCGAAATTATTTGTCCAGGTCGTGCTGTTATTGAGGTTTAATTGCTCATAGGTCAGCCTCCGGCTGAAGCTGGCATAATTATAAATTCGTGAATCGGTGAAATCCGGGCGATAGAGCGTGTTGGATTGCAACAACCCGTCACCGGAGTACGACAGGTATTCGGTTAAGCTCTGTCCGTCAATGGTTGTGCCAACTGTCAGGGGCCTGCCCTCGCCGTCGAGTGATGAAACGCCCGTTGTGCGCAATCCCACAGCGCGATTAGTGAGGATTCCAGCGGTGGAATAAGTGTAAGCACCGGTGCCGGTCGAGTCCCCGGCGGAAATCATGCTCCCGTCGGCCTGATAGCCGAAACTGTAATCGTTGCCCGTAAAAGTGAGCATTGAGCGTCGTCCCGTCACGCCCCACGACTGGCCGGCGCCATAACCGAAAGAGCCGTCGCTGACCGATTCGCCCGATAATTCCCCGTAAGGATCATAGGAACGTTGGATAGACGTAGCGGGGCCGGTGCCGGAATTGCCAAATTGTTCAGTCATGCCAATCAGGTTTCTGCGAGAGTCATACCGCCATGTAGTGGTCAGGTTCTGCTCCGGCAACGAGCCGGTGCAGGTCATGTTTGTTTCAGTCAGCCAATCATCATATAAATATGAGCAAGCGGTTCCGCGCCCATCCGTCTTGGAATAAAGCAATCCAGCAAAAGGGCTGCCAGAGGAATAATAAGTGTAAGAGGTCGTTCGCATGGCATTGCCTCCGCCAACCACCTGTTCCTGCGACATCTGGCCCGCGCTATTGTAGGATGCCTGCCATTGCAGATTTCCCGGCATTGTCCGGTTCGTCAGGTCGTTGAGCGGGTCATATGCAAAATAAGTCACCGCCCCGTCGCGGTCGGTCGTGCTGGTAACGCGATTCAACCCATCGAATGTCGAGCTGGCCGCCGTCCAAGTGGTGACTGAACCCCCGGAGGATGAATTGTGCTCTGAAAGAACCAGATTCCCGGCAAGGTCATATTGGTTCTCGGTAAATTCAGTTGTGCTTGATGAGGGGTAGCCGATGGAGAGAACCGTGTGCCCGTCTGTGTCAATCCAACTGGTTCTGGCGATGGCGTTGGCACCGGAACCATTGGTAATCGTCACGCTGTTGTTGTCCGGCGAATATCCCGTATAGGATTCGCGGACCAGTTGCCCTGTTGAATTATAATTTTTTGTACTGAGAGGCCGCCCAATGGCGTCGAATTGATTAACGGTCAACTGGCTAAGGGCATTGCTGGTTGTCACTAACCGTCCGGCAGCATCGTAAAAATAAGCAATGGTGTGCGCTGTGACGTTTGTCACATAATTGAAGTCGCCCGGAGTCATTCCCGTCTCAGTGATGTTCGTGGTCGCAGGTCCGCTCGTGAATTTAAGTCGGTCCAATCCATCGTAAATGGAATTGAAGGCATTAAATCCGGCGTCCACCGTTTCGATGGTGTTCCCGCGTCGGTCCACCTGGACGGAATTGGTTGCTTCGGGAGCGCCCGTTGGCGAATAGAAAACGCGCGTGGTAATGCGGTCGAGGTCATCATACGTGGTGAGCCAATAAGCGCCGTTGCCCTGGATTTGTTTGGAGATGCGCCCGTCCAGATAATATCGCCAGCCATTGGTTGAGCCATCTGCGTTGATGCGATATTCCGGCTTGCCCTGGATGTTGTAGAACGTGGTGGTCACACCGCCAAGGGCATTGGTATGCGACTGCACTTCGCCACCGGGCTCATAGCTGTAGCTGTCTGAACTCAAGACCGTCTGGCCGTCGGTATCCAGATGGGTGCTTTGGACAAGCTCGCAAAGCGCGTTATAGCTGTTGGTGGTCATCGCCCCGCGCGGGTCAACCATCAAAATCAGGTTTCCGAGCGGGTCATATTCATAGAAGGATTGGGCATAAAGATTATAGCCGGACGGCTGTTCAACGCCTGTGCCACTACTATTGGCTTCCGAGCGCCAATGAATCTTTGTTGCCAACCTGCCCATGCCATCATAATCGAAATAATTGTAATTATCGGGATTGTATTGCGGACCATCCGTCCAATTGGTTTCGCCATTCTCGTTGTAGTAGGTGGTCACCAGCGACAGCACATTGCCCGATTCATCTATATTCTCCCTCTCGGTAGGCCGATTCATCGGGTCATAGTCAAAGAATGTCACCGCTCCAACTGCGTCGGTTTCATCCACGATGAGGTTGCGCTCATTGTAAAAATAATAGTTCGTGACATTAGGATCGCCGGTTCCCGTATAGGCAACCGTCTCGGTGGGGAATCCTCCTCCGTTATAGAATATGTCGTTGGTTGCGGCGTCCGTTGAACCATAAGCACGGATGGTGCGCGTGTTTAAGCCAAAGGCGAGATTGGTTTGCAGGAGATTTCCATCAGTCACGACATTGGTGGCGTTCCCATAAAGCATGAGAGTCGTTGAAATGGGCGTGGCACCGGCATAGTGAACAATTTGCGACGGAAGAAAATTGAAAACCGGATCATAGATGGTGACAACACTGTTCCCTGCTGGGTCGGTCATTTGCACCGGCAAACAATTCGTGTTATAGACGGCGGTATTGGTCGCCGTTTCTGTGGCAATGCCGTCGCCGATCAGGTCACCCTTAAACATCGTATTGGTGACGTTCCCGTTTGAATCATACAGATACGTGGTTATCAGACCGCGTTTGTCTATCTGTTCCTCGACGCTACGTGGATAGCCCGGGGATGTCGCATTGTCCGGATACCAAATTTGCTGAATCGTCTGGTTGAGCGGGTCGGTGATTTTGGTGATGAGGCCGTTCGTGTAATCATACCGGTTGGTATTTCCGTCGCCATCAATCACGTAAGTATAGCCAGTGACTCGATTTGTCGCCGCGTTGGTGAAGGCAAAATTATTTGAATAAATAAACGACGCAGTAAGGATGGGGTTTAAATCGCTGCCCGCCGTTGACCACTGATTGGTCACGCGCCGCTGGCTGTCATAGGCGTTGAGCAATTCGCGGCCATCGGGTTTATCTTCCTCGGTGATAAGGTGGGTCGAATACGGATACTGCGTGACGTGGCCGCTGTTGGTCACCGATTGTGTGCCAAGCTGGTATTGATACTCAACTGTCGAACCATCGGGCCGGGTGACATCGGTCAGATCCCCGTATTCATCATAGGTATAGTAAACCCGGCGGCCATCGCCGGTGTAAGCGTCCACCATGTGCCCGTAAATGTCATAGTCAAAATTGAAATAGTTGCCGTTGCTGCATTTGATGCGGGTCATCTGCCCGAAATCGGCATCCGCCGAATTGGTGTCATAGCTGAATTGGTAATAATTTCCACGGCTGTCGGTCCACTGTGTCAGGTAAGGCCGTTCATTGACGATTGTTCCGCTATCGAATTTCATGAACTGAAAAACCCTCACGCTACCGTCTGCCCCGTAAAGCATGTAATTGGTAACGCTAACGTTGCCGTTGGTAGAAAGCTCGATGTAATCACGCAGACGATTCGCCAGGCTGCCCACGCCGGCAGTCGTCTCGTTGTTTAATTGCGGGTTCGCCGCCAGGGTTGGTCTCCAGATAATCGGGGCTTCGAACAGGTTAAATTTCGCTCCGCTCCCGGCGCCCGTCGTGTCGGTGGTTCCCGCTGGTGACGTGGGAAATGTGGAATATTGCCCGCCGGAAACAAGCGTGCAGCCCGTTACGGCGCCGCTGGTGTTCGTCGCCGTCACTTGAATTTGCGCCTGTGCCGTGAACGTTCCGCCAGTCACGACCAGCATGTCGCCCACGAGGTAATGGCTCCCGCTGGTATTGACCGAGATCGCGGTAATAGCCGCCGGAGCCTGATGCGCGTAATCCAGCACAGACCCATCCATGTCCGCCGCGTAGATATTCGTGGCGTTTTTGCTGATGCTCAAATACGGCATGATGCTGAGCTTCCAGCCGTAGCCAAATTGGTTGTCGGCAAGGTTCTGGCTGGAATAATTCCGTCGCAGCGCCAATGGAATCGGTCCCGGCAGCTCCAGATCGGTTTCATCATCATGAAATTCACCCGTTATCGGGAAGACGGGATCGGCGACCGAATTGTATAAGCTGCTCCAAAAACTTGGATTGCCCTGATTGCCATTTTGCGCGGCGGTTTGAGCATCCGAACCCAGATCAGCGCCGGTTGTCCCGGCAGGCAACCCATCTAAAGTCGCAAAGGAAGTATAGGCGGCTATTTCAGTAGAATTGGCAACATAATCGCCATTGCCGAGGTATGTGGCTTCCTGGGGCGCGTTGAAAAGGGTCGTGTCCGCCGGTTCAGCCGTGGCATTGCCGGAGGAGGGCGCGCTCAAGTCGGCTTGATAAGAGGCGTTATTGTTAAAGACATTGTAGTTTGGCGTATTGACGGGAGAAATGGTCGCCGGAGCAAAAAGTTCGCTCCCAAATCCGCCATTCAGGCTGCTTGGACTAATAATGGCCTCGTAGTCGTACGGGCTTAAAATCAGCGCCGCCATGCCTTTATACAACGCATTGGTCATGGGTCCCGGCGTGATGTACGCCGAAACATACGAAGAATTTTGAAATTCACTGACCACAGCCTGCCACACATAAGGGTCCCATTTCTGCAATTGCTGTCCCTGGAAATTAGTCGTCCCTTCCGAGGCATAGTTGAATTGGTTCAGGGGGACGATTCCGGCCCCGCTGCTCTGCGCCAGTTGCAACAGCCGAACCGTGGATACTGCATTGGTCTGTTGATAGAAGCGGTTGATGACCTGATGTTCCTCTGCGGAACCATCTGCAATCATCAGCCATGCGTAGTTTTCAAGGTCCCTGGTGTAATCTTGTCCTGAACCCGGTGTCGTGGTGCCATTTCCAGCGACGGCGTCTCCAAAAGAAAACATATCCACGCATGGCAAAACCGGATCGGTATTGGTGATGCCCTGACCGTCGCTGGCGGGAATGATTTTTGACAAGCCCGCTGAGAACTCCGAAAGCTTGTCAATGCTCTGGATTTGCTGGTTGAAGCGGTTGAACTCGTCGCATTTCTCGTAATAAGACATGCCCGCCAAATACATGAGCTCACCCTCGTAAACGTCCGGTGAAATACTGTTGGTCTTTGTCGGATTTGCGCGCAAATATTGTTCCATTTGCCACAGGCTTTGGGCGTCGGCATTGAGCATTTCCGTGCTCACTTGTCCATAATCCATGCAAATCGCGGCCTGATCCCCCACTTCCAGCGGACGCGAAAAATCAATCTCTTCGTCCGCCCCAAAGTCGGGAAGCACAGCACCAAAACCTAAAAAGCCCGTTAAAAGAGGATCTGATGTCGTAATGGCTTTGTGCCGCTTATACCGGAAGTTAATGTTCAAGGTGCTGTCGAATTGGTCAAAGTTTAGGCTCAAGACCTCCTTATCGAGCAGCGTGGCATCATTGGTAAAGGCGGCGACGGTGGTGATGTTCGTGCGGAACGGCATCAGGATCAGGTCCAAATGCACGTTCCCATTGGTCAGGAATTGATGGATGTAAAACTCCCGGTTTTCCAACTCCACCAGCGGCATGTCCCCGGTCTTGATGTCTTTGGTCGGGTCAACCTGGCTTTGGATTTCCACGCTCACAGTGTCGAAGATGTTCGTGAGCAGCGGGTCAACGTTGGTGATGCTGCTGGAAGAAAGGCTTTCAATGGATGTGCTGACGTTGGTTACCCATGTCGGCGTCGGGAATTGCGGCCAACTGGCGTAGTAATGTTGCCGGTTGATAATTTGCGTCCCAATGTCATCCACCGAAACGCCCGGATGATTTTGCAGCAACGTTTGCTGGAGGTAGGCCGGGAAAATCACTCGCGGCGTGTTATCGCCATTCACGGCTAACGACAACAGATTGGTGTTGCCGTAAATGTAATCCCGAATCCACTGATAAGCATCGGTGTAGTTCGGGGGCATTTCCTGCCATAGGTTCAGCCCTTGCGTGATTTGGGTGTCCTTTATCCAGGGAAAGATGTGAACCCAGTTGGTTCCGATGTAAGCCGCCACCCAGGGATAATTGACGGCAATCATGTTGTTTGTCGTGTAAGGAACGCCGGTGGTATCAAGGTCCCCCACAACCTGGAATTTCAATATTTGGGTTAACCGCGAATCCAGCATCATCAGTCCATTGCGAGGAGCAAATTCATACACTGCCGGGACTCCGGCCTGACGCAACAGGTAAACCAGCAAAGCGCATTGGTCATAGGGCGAGCCTTGTCGTTCAAGGAAAGTGCCCAATGCGCCACGGGTGACGCCGCCGAGGTTAATGGATTCTTCCGATACGTTCCCGTTATCTGAATAATCCATCGGGTCGGTCAGCCCAATCTGATTGATGACAAAATTTGCCAGGGCAATTGGGTCATTGTTCATGCCAGCAACAAAGCTGTCCAGGATCGGGCTGCGCCGTAGTTCGGGGCTGTCATCGAGATTCGTCGCGGCGGTTGGGGCAAAGCTGACGGTATTAGTGACCGGTGGCGAATTGGTCATCATTTGGGCCAGTGACATGCCGTTATAGAACGGCGGCAATGGCTTCCCGGCAAAATGCGGCTGGTCAATGAAGGTTGAGCGCCACGGTGGCCGTGATCCAAATTCCAGAGAATAAAGGAGCGAAGGCTGGATGTTGCCGCTGCCGTCTATTGCCATCGGGTTACTGCCGTCGGCGGGATAACCCTCAATCCCCACCACATAGTAATAATTGGTGGCCTGATCGCTGGCGGTATGGGTCAGAAAACAGGAACCGGGAGAAAATGCCCCATACTGATATACCTCCGCATAGGTCAAAATCGTCGTTAAGCCGTAAGCATTGGTGGTGTATTGAAATCCGTTGGTCGTATAATTGTTCCAGCCATTGGTGGTGTAGGGAACAATAATATTGACGGTGCCGGCCAGTTGATAGTTTGTCCGGTAATACGCCTGAACGACGATGGGGGTGTTGGAAAACGTGGAGTCACCTCCATAAATGCCGAATTGATAGGCTTGATTGTAATATAGCGGCGTTCCCCCGACGCGCTCGCCAAAGGCGACAATAGGGTTGTTGAATTGAATGCGGTTGGCAGGCAGATTTTGGGGCGCGGAATTCGAGGCGTTATAGTGGTAATACATCGCGCTGCTCCAAGAGGTCAGGCCCGAATACAGGTTCGAGCAATTGCCGTCCACGTTGCTATATACCGTGCCGGTTTCAAAATTCAGCGGCACGACGATGGACCAATACGTCGGGTCAGTGCCGCTGCCGCGATAATACCGGCCTTCCGGTGTGGTCGTCACCGAATTGGTAGATTCGCTGTTGGGAATCAGAGTCACTACCGCATCAGTATTGATGCCCAATTCATATGTGGAATTGGTGATGAGCGAGAGCACGACCGTTTCGTTCGTGGCCAAAGACTGGTTCAGCGCATATAAAAAAAGGTTTGTGCTGGTCTGGTTCGTACCGAATGTGACGGAAGCTGGCAGCGTTGTATGATCACCGCTCGGGGCCGTGCCGCCGACGGCTAGCTTTGCAGTAATCGAATTGGAATAATCCAGCCCGCCAGTCCGCGTGATCGTGAACTCTCCAACGTAATTGCTGTTGGGAGATGCAAACCACGACGTTGCGTTTACATCAAATGTTGGCACATTCTGAATAATCCCGAGCGTGGTGACTTCAGCATTGGTGTTGATTTGATAATAACCGCTGGCCAGTGTTACGGTGAGGATTCGCGTACCGATGATGTTGGTGTTCTGGACGATCTTTATCGGAATCACCACCGCGTTGGTTCCTGACGGAATCGTCACGCTGTTATTGCCGCTGCTGATGCCGGTATAATCGGTGCCGCTCACAGCATTTCCGCCCACCGTAAAATTGACCACCCGGTTATTGAGCGTGTCCCCGGTTTGCCGATAAATATGAATGTAATTGGTCTGGTTGCCTTCTCCGCGTATAGCGTATGCGCCGCTGAAATTATTTGTCCCTTGCAGAATGGCTACGCTCATTATGGAGGCGGTGTTGTAATAGGTCAGCGTTGCCGTGGTTGGTGTATTTGGATAAGAGCTTGAAACCGAAATGGTCCCCGTCTTGTCAAAGTCAAGGCTGGTTTCATTGACAAAGGCGATGGAGAAAGGCACCGGACTGTAATTATTAATTGGAGAATTAATTGAGTATGTGCAGGTTCCATAATAGCTGCTATTTACCAAATCTGTTGAAGCTATTGCGTGGGTTCCGCTGCCGGTGATCGAAAGGCAGGTTGAATCGGCCTGGGTGTGGTGATCGGGCCAGCTTTGATCAAATGAATCGGAGGTGTTTTCCACTAAATCCACATTGCCATTGACACTGCCGCCATCACCGACGCTATAACTGCCGCTGTCCAGCACCCAAGCAATGCCGTCTGCGTGGCAAATACTCAGGCTCCCGACGAAAAATCCGAAAATCGCAAGGAACCGAACCAGTTGAATTCTCGATAAAATTACAGATTTCATTTATTATTTAGGTTGCCGTTTCTGATTTATTGAATCATCGCCCCGTTAGTTGGACTGTCGATATAAACAGAGAGGATTCCCAGGCCGGGATTGTTCGGGTCCGCCAATTCCCACGGCGGTATGGCGTTTGTGCTCAGGAGAGCCATAAAGAAGCCGCTGTCATAGCCTTCTCCATTAAAGAAAAAGTTCGTTTGACCGTTCGTGCCAAGCGTTGCCACTGTCCACGGATAGTTTGCGCTGTCAAGGACGGGGGTCCATTCGAGAGCGTAAGCCGAGCCGTTGCCATTCCAGAGAGTGATATTGTAGCTATTGGTGCCCAATGCCGTTATGGTCAATGTCGGCGGCGCCGTTTGCGCAAGAGCTTTGACCGCGACGATGACCGTGGCGACGGCCAAAGCGGCTGCGATGGAGAGTTTGGTGATTTTTTTCATGTGATCCCTTCCGTTATGTTTACACTCAATATTGTTTTTCTTTCAGAAGTCCCGTTACCCGTTGAAAACCTCCCCCTTCATCCCAGAAGTTTCGCCTGCTGACAAGCAAAATCATTGTTCGGAATTCCGAACCTTCATAAACCACGACCCTTCTATCGTCTCTGTTCGGATAACCGAACATGAAACACAATCCCCGAAATTTGGTGGGGCCACAGATTCGCCGCCTGCGCGACCAGCAAAAGTTGACGCAGCCGATGCTTGCCGCGCGATGCCGCCGATGGGGATGGGATTTAAGCCGCGAGACCCTGGCTAAAATTGAAACGCAATTACGCTGGGTTTCTGACTTTGAACTGTTATGCCTTGCCAGGGCATTGCGGGTTGAACCCCAGGATTTATGGCCCGCCAAAGACAAGCTCCCTCGCATGCTCGAAGATTTTTTTGAAAGACTTTCTGTCGAAGTGGAGTGACACGCTGGCCGTTGATGGGCGTAATTGCGCCGCTTTGTCTGCATTCCGCCAGACAATTTCCGTCGAAGCCTGTGACCTCGCACCAGCGCGTGGGCCTTCCGATCCATTACTGATACCGTTTTACTCGTTTCGTATCTGACCGCAAGACAATTTTCTCCAGGGGAATTCCCGCCGCAACAGCAGCCGTGGGCGCAACGGTTCAATAAGAAATTCCGCTTGGACCTGTTGAGAGCAAAATTGAACAGATTGCCAATCCATTGTCAAACAGAATTTTCAAATTGTGCGTTCCCGTATTCTGGCGGCAAATGGGCCGCACACCAAAAACTCGCCGCAACCGTTACGGGGCCTGGCTTTTCCTGCTTCGCAAAGAAAGCAAGCTGTCACAGCAGGAAGTGGCCAGGCGGACAGGCATTCCGCGTACCAATTTGATGTATTGGGAGCGAACCGGAAATTTGATTGGCCGCAAGCAAATTTTGAAGCTGGCGCAGCTTTACGATGTGTCAATCGAAAAACTTCTTCGCCCGGAAAAATTCCGGCAGGAGTAGCTTAACTTGGCGGTGGATTATTCGGCAGAATTTCGGCGAAAGTGAAATTCAATTTGTAAAGCTGGACGTTTGGGTTTTCCCCTTTAGCTACACCCTGAATGCGAGGGACAAACGTGTATTCCCAATCCCATTCCTCCGGCTGTGTATAAGTCCCGACAAGCAAACTCCGTTGCATTTTGGCCCAAGCAGTGGCCGTGGCCTGATCTGGTGCAGTGACACTTCCGCGAATCGTCTGGCCACCCTCTTGAATCCCGCTCGGCTGAACAATGGTATAGCCGCCCGAACCATTGGCATCATACGGCAACGGTTGGAGAACCCAGCGCGGCCCGCTGTATTTCATCTGCTGGCTCAAACTCATTTCCAGAACGCCGGTGATATTTGTCAGCCGGTCCACGTACGTCTCGTCAAAGTCAAATTTTAAGAAAACATCCGAACTCGGATTGTTGGACAGGTCACTCATATATTCCCGATCCTCATTCAATTCTTCCGTAATCTGCGAGCCACTCGGTTGTAACGTCGCAAGCAGATTTGCCAAGGCTGCCGAGGCGGCAGTTTGGTTAAAGGCAAAGATGCTGCCTTTGATATGCTTTTCCAATCTCAGGGCGAGAATATCTTTCCTGACATTGATACCGTAGCGGTACGCCACGCGTCCGGTAGGCTTGGACTGATAAATTTGAAAATTAAATTCCAGTTTCAAGAATTGCGGGGCTGCGGGTTCGCTGCTGTCGGCCTGCGCGATGACCTGGCTTTGTGTCACCGTTTCGTTGTGAAAAAGCGCGTTCTTAGATAACGCCCTAACCTGCGTCTGATAAATCTGCTGGGCTGTGGCAAGGTTGGTAGCGGCCACAAATCCACTCACAGTTTGCGTATCCGTTCCAAACGTATCGAAAGCAGTGTTGCTGGACATTTCGACGTAGGCATTTCCCGCCGCGAGCTTGCCCTGGTATTCATAGGCGAAGGACAACCGTACGAATTCCGGGTTCGAGCCCGATTGCACGCGGCGCTGATCCCACGAGACTTGTGAAGTTCGAAGGAACGCTCCTGCTCCCAAGGACGGTTCCTTGCCCGCTCCCAAAGTTTGCGCCCGTTGCAAAGCCAGGGCATAGGCGCCGTCCACGTCACCGCTCGCCGTGACCGAGCCTGAATAAGTCGTGATAGTTTGATTGGACGTGACATCATTGCGACTGACAATTTGCAGCGTATCGCTCAGGACATTGGACATGCGCTGGCGATACGTTTCCGAAAAGGTCAATTCCGTGAACGTGGTTCCATCAGCATCCTCAACGCTTGCCAGGGCTGTCGTAGTGTCACCGTTGGCATAAATTGAATTGCCGGTTG
>DASYYL010000016.1:0-2416 GCA_035933915.1 Verrucomicrobiia bacterium | reverse complement strand
AGGGCGGAAAAAGTTATTCGGGCGGTTGGAACCGGGTCCAGGCCAGCGAGGTGCCGGCCATCATCCTCGTCCGGAATGGCTCCGTTATTCCTGAAATCCACTTGGCGCAATGCACCAGCACTATGGACTGGTCGAAGCTTGAACTGCATGTCTTTGCCAAAGGCGCATCCACGGCCGGCGGCCTGGTTTTTCTTCCGGGAGATGCCGAATTGCATAAGCTTGAACTGCAATCCAAAGACGGCAGGTTTCAATTGACCAATGACCCATTTGCCGGAAGAGTTACATGGAAAATTTCAGATGAGGAAGACCGTTGAGTATGAACTGGAAAAACATATTGGGGTTTGTTGTCACGCTGCTCTGGGCGCCGCTGTTCTGCCGCGGCGGAAACTACACCAATTTTGCCGTGGCGGTTTACATTCCCGTCAATATTGTGCACAGCTTTGAAGATCCGGGAGTTCTGAGCAACCAATGGGACACGATCAGCAGGCAGCTGAAGGTTGACAAAGTTTATATTGAAGTCCAACGCAACCGGCAAACCAACGGCGACGCCCTGCTCAACCACGTCAAACAATTCTTTCTTGACCGGGGCGTGCGCGTGGCCGGCGGCATGGCGTTATCCGATGGCGGCGTCGGCGGCCAATTCCGATCGTTTTGCTATACCGATCCCAGGGACCGGGCCTTTATTCAGAGCGCGGCTCAATTGGCAGCGCGGCATTTTGATGAAATCATCCAGGACGACTTCTTTTTCACAACGACAAAGAATGATTCGGACATTGCCGCGAAAGGCGAAAGAACCTGGGAAGCTTACCGGCTGGCGGTCATGGATGATGCGGCGGAAAATTTGATCGTTAAGCCCGCGCGGGCGATAAATCCCAGGATCAAGGTTGTGATTAAATTCCCCAATTGGTATGAGCATTTCCAGGGACTCGGCTATGATCTGGATCGCGAGCCTCAGCTTTTCGACGGCATTTATACTGGCACAGAAACCCGCGATCCGGCCATTACGGACCAGCACTTGCAGCAATATGAAAGCTACGAAATTTTCCGCTATTTTGAGAACGTCGCTCCCGGGCGCAACGGCGGGGGTTGGGTGGATACCTATAGCCTCCGCTATATTGACCGGTACGCCGGGCAATTGTGGGACACCTTGTTCGCCAAGGCCCCGGAGATCACTCTCTTTGAGTGGTCGGCCCTGACACAACCCTTTGATGCCGGTGACCGTGCAAAGTGGCAAGGTTCGAACACCAGCTTTAATCTTTCCAGGGCGACCAACAACATTTCCACTCCAACCTGGGCCAGCATTGCCAATTATTCATTAAGGCAGGTGGATGCATTCCTTGGCAAACTCGGGAATCCGATTGGCATCGCCAGTTACAAGCCGTACCAATCCAGTGGCGAAGATTACCTCCAAAATTATTTGGGCATGGTCGGAATCCCGATAGAAATGTATCCCTATTTCCCTACCAACGCCGCCATGGTGCTGCTGACCGGGCAGGCCAAATTCGATCCCGATATCGTGGGGAAAATCAAAGCCCAACTGCGCGCGGGCAGGTCCGTGGTAATTACGTCGGGCTTGTTGCGGGCGTTACAGGACAACGGGTTAACCGATATCGCGAATATTCGCTGGACGGACCGGAAATTCCTCGCTCATCAATACGCTGGCGGTTACGGCGCGGGCAATTTTTCCACCCTCGATGGCGAGACCAACTCCGATGTGCTCTTCCCCGAGATCGATTTTCTCACCAACGATTCCTGGGCGCTCGTACGGGCCGAGGCCAACGGCAACGGGTTTCCCCTGCTGTTAATGAATCGCTATTCCAAGGGAGTGCTTTATGTCTGGACGATGCCCGATAATTTCACTGACCTTTACGCGCTGCCGCCGGAAGTGACCGCGGCTGTCAAAAGTTATATCATGCGCGGTTTTCCTGTGCGTGTGGATGGCCCGGCGCGGGTGGCCCTGCTCGCATATGACAATGGCACGTTCATTGTGCACAATTATTCAGACGCCGCGGCTGATGTAAAAATATCCACGCTGGGAAACGCGACCCGGCTAAAGAATCTTGTCACGGGCGAAACGCTCGATGGACGATCACCGCCCTCCGGTGACGGGTGGAACCGCCGGAATGAAAGCGTCGAGAATCGTATCTCATTTAAAGCGCATCTGCCGCCGCACAGTTACATGGCTTTTGCGCTGGAAAACACCCGGGAAAACGCCAGTGCATCCGACCGGTGAAACTCGCTCATTGTGAACGCGCAATCGGCGGCAATCGAACTGTTGTTTTACAGCGCGAAAAATCGATATGAAATGGAAAATGGTTTGTTTGGCCGCTGTTCTCGCAGCTGCGTTTTTCAACGGCAATCTGTCCGGAAGCCCCGCCGACCTCACGCAACGGCTCATTTCGGCCGATCTCCAGCA
>DASYYL010000255.1:0-22349 GCA_035933915.1 Verrucomicrobiia bacterium | reverse complement strand
GTCGCGAATCGCTTTTTCGGCTGCGGCCACCAGTTTGGGTGAATCTCCCGGACGCCGCGGTTTTTCAACAATCGGAATCTTTGTGCCGGCGATCTTCTCGCACATGGAAATTACTTGTCGCACCGAATAGCCGTCGCCGTTGCCCAGGTTGTAGAATCCGGTTTTGCCCGGGGCAAGGCCCAGCATGTGCGCCTCCGCCAAATCAATGATGTGAATGTAATCGCGAATGCACGTGCCATCGGGCGTCGAGTAATCCGTGCCGTAAATCTCGCATTGTTTTGCCTGGCCAAGGGGCACTTTCAGGACATTGGGAATGAGATGAGTTTCAATGCGATGATGCTCTCCGAATCGTTCGCTCGCTCCGGCGGCGTTGAAGTAGCGGAAGGCAATGAACTCCAGCCCGTAAATCCTGTGATACCACTCCAAAACCTTTTCAAACATCAGCTTCGATTCGCCGTAGGGGCTGATGGGGCGCTGCGGCAGGTCCTCAGTCATGGGCATTTTCTCAGGAGGCGCGTACGTCGCGCACGTGGAACTAAAAACGAACTTTTTGACGCCGCATTCGACGGCTGCATCGGCCAGCTTCAGGGCATTGAAAACATTATTATGGAAATACTTTTTGGGATTCGTCATGGACTCGCCCACGAGCGCGCTCGCGGCAAAGTGCATGATCGCGTCGGGTTTTGACAATTTGACCGCGTTCAGAATATCGCCTTCAACCTCCGGTTTTCCCAAAATGAAATTGGCCCGCGGATCGACAGCCGATCGATGGCCTTCCGAAAGATTATCGTAAACCGTAACCTGATGCCCGGCGTTCAACAACTCTTCAGTGCAAATGGAGCCGATATAACCCGCTCCACCAGTGACAAAGACATTCATGGCGCAGGTTATTAACAAAACTTCTCAACGAGCGAAAGTTTAAAAATTCCATTTCTTCCAAAGCGCGGCTCAAAAAGCTATCGGGGCTGCGAGTTCCGGCGGCTGTTTACCATGGGTCTCATAGGTCCTATTCGTCTCATTCGTCTTATCCTTTGCGATGTTTTCCACTTCAACGCTTTAACGTTTTAACACTTCAACGTCGATTATTGCGGCTTTGACACCGCCTGCACCGTCTCCAATTTGCTAATTAGCCAATCGCCTTTAATTTTTTGAAAAGTAATATTCAACTCCTGAATAATAGCGTCCTGTTCGCCGGACACTGTGGCGTTCAACGTGACGTCCGCGGTGGCGGAAGTTTTATCCGGCGCCACCATTACGTTGACGTCAGGAAATTTCACGTCCAATGCCGTCACCTGTTGTCGCGACGCCAGGGCCGCCTCCCGGATCTGCTCCTTCCCCGCCATCGTCGCTTCCTCATGCCCCGGGATCGTAATGTTCACCTCGACATTATCGGAAAAAAAGCCGGCGACATTTTGCGCGTCGGCCAGTTTGATCAGGTTGTTTTCGTTTTGTGTAAACGAAACGTCCTGCGCCAGCTTTGCCAGCCGTTTGCGAACAATATGTTCCGGGCTGGGAAACAAAATCGTCCACAGCCAGGCGCCCAGGGCGGCCAGCGCAACCAACACGATCAGTCTCGAAAAAATTTTCATAACACCATTTTTCCAACAATCCGGGTGCGCTCCACTGTTCCAAAAGTGTGGTCCTCCCAGCGCATACTTCGATTGTCGCCCACGATGAAATACTGATCCGGTCCAAGTTTCACCGGCGGCAGCGTCCAATCACACGGCCACTTTTCGTAAGGTTCATCCAACACCTTTCCATCAATCAATACGCGGCCATTATTGAAGGACACCGTTTCGCCCGGCAACCCAATAATGCGTTTCATCAGCATCATATGTTTTCCCGCCCAGGCGCGCACCGCCACCACGTCCCCGCGCTGGGGCTCATGCCACGCATACGCTAGTTGATTGATCAAATTGACCGAACGGTTCTTGTAAGTCGGCGCCATGCTGATGCCGTCCACCTGGGCCGGCAGCAGGACATAATGAAAGAAAACAAAACAGAAAATGACGAGCACCACAATGCGGACCATGGTCTTCCGCGGATTGCGCCCCACCGCGATCACCTGAAGCCAATGCGGACGGGCAGGGGAACTGCCGCTGGATTCAGTTTGCGCCGTCACTTCACAAATTCTCCCGCAACCCCAAAATTTCGCAATAGGATTCGTGGTGGGCGGCCAACTTGCCAGGCGCGCCGCCCTTTCAAAAGGGCCCCGGGAACCTTCCCGGCATCTGCGTGAGAGCCTGGGCCGATTTTTTATCGGAAGGGCAAATATGTCTTGACTGTTGCTGACGAAACGGGTAAGAACTTAATTATCAAAAACTCGGTCAGAAATGACTGTGGCGCATAAGTCAAAGAATTTTGCGCCTTTTCCGTAGCCAGGCCGTTTGGCAAAAACATGAAATTGATCAGAAGTTTCATTTTGGCGGGAATTATTTTCCGGCTGCAACCGGCTTATGCGCAATCCGGGCCGCAACTCATTCCATCAGGCCAAGTCCCGAATACCGGCACCTTTTGGCTGGTGATTCCCGCGATTCACAACGGATATTCCGTCGCTCCGTGCCCTCCAGTGTCCGCGTTTAACGATTCTCCCTACGACGTTTATTACCTGGCCGACGGTATGTATCTCGTCGACAACACTGCGGAAACAGGCGGATTGAACACGAATGAACTCAATTCTGCATCCGATTTGGTCCTCGATGTAATCGCTGAATCGGTAGCCGGGATGAACGCCCAGGTTGAAATAGCTTCGCCCATGACCGGATTTAGCATGATGTCCAGTAGCCTTTCGAGTACCTACGCCTACGGCAATCCGGTCTATCTCACCAACATGGTGGCGCATTTTGTTCTCGACGGCAGCGTCACTGCAAGTTTCAGAATCGCCGGAGGCACAAATTTTGTGCCTTACGATATTTTGACAGCCACGAATTTGCGCACGCCAGTCGGGTACTGGGATTGGCTCGGCATCGGTTACACTTCCAATAATTACACGTTCTACGAACAGCCCACGAACATGGCGTTTTACATTCTGGCCAAACCGTCAAAAACGATGACGGCAGCCCTTGGGGATGAGGATGACAGTTCCGGCCAGTATGATGTTCCATTTGGTCTGACAAATGTGGTGCAAATCGCTGCGGGCGGTGCGCATAATCTGGCCCTGAAAAGCGATGGCACCGTAACAGCCTGGGGATGGAATATTTACGGGCAGACCGACGTGCCGACAAATCTTTCCGGTGTCGCAATGGTTGCCGCTGGCTGGAACTTTAGCGTTGCCATGTTTACCAACGGTACGGTCACGGCATGGGGAGAGGGTGAACCGGGATTGCCAGTGACCAATGTTCCCCCCGATCTAACGAATGCGGTCCTAATTTCTGCGGAAGCATGGCACACATTAGCATTGCGGAGTAATGGGACCCTTGAGGCGTGGGGTGAGGATGATTATGGAGAGACGAACATTCCGGCCGGTCTGACGAACGTCGTGGCCATTTCAGCGGGTTGGTATCACAACCTTGCGGTCAAAGCTGATGGCACCGTAGTCGCCTGGGGTGACAACAGCTACGGACAGACCAATGTTCCCGTGGGCTTAAGTAATGTGGTGGACGTGGCGGCAGGCCTCACTCACAGTCTGGCCTTGCTGAAAAACGGCACGGTAGTCGCGTGGGGTACTAACGATGAGGGTGAAGCCAACGTGCCGGTGGGACTTTCCAATGTGGTTGCGATCGCAGCGAACGGCTTTGATTCTCGAGACCCCTATTTGGCGTACAGTATGGCGCTCAAAAGCGACGGCACGGTCGTTATTTGGGGCAATGATGAGACAAATCCTGTTGAGGGACTCAGCAACGTGATTGCGATTTCGGCAGGAGCGGATGACGCTTTAGCTCTCCGCACCGGTCCGCCCACACCCGTGATTACAGAGGAACCCATTGACCAATACCAGCTTACCAATGGCACCGTGACCTTTAATTCCAGAGGGGCAGGACTTTACGGAGTGACATATCAGTGGCAATTTAAGGGTATGAGCATTTCAGGAGCAACCAACGCCGCGTTAACCGTGACGAATGCGGAAAGCACAAACGCCGGCGGTTATACCGTGACTGTGACAGACAACGGCGGAATGGGCAGCGTGGTTAGCTCCAACGCGAACCTTTACCTTTTGACGCGGCCTGTAATCCTCTCACAATCGCCGCTGCCAGCAAACCAGGTTGCAATCTACCAGACAAATTTGGCGCTGGCCGTCGTCGCAGGGCCTCCGGCGCAAGGCAGCGGTTTTCCGCTCTCGTATCAATGGCAGCTCGATGGAACGAACCTTCCCGGGGCAACGTCATCAAGTTATAATTTTACTGCTCTTTACTCGGGAGCGTACTCGGTTGTCGTCACAAACGCCGTGGGCAGTGTCACCGACACCTGGCAAATAGCCCTTGTGTATCCTGGCGCCGTCTTCGGTTGGGGTTCAAGTTCGAACGGAGAGTTAAACGCCTCGCCCACGCTGACGAACGTGATATCGCTCGCCGCTGGAGAAGCGCACGGCGTGGTTGCGCTGGACAGCGGCAGCGTCTCAAATTGGGGTGCCTATTGGGCTGGATCAAGTTTCGTTCCCGTTGCACCGCCGCCAACAATCACCAATGCCATCGCGGTTGCAGCCGGTTCGCGACATGACCTGGCGTTGCTTCAGAACGGCGCTGTCGTCGCGTGGGGCCTGGACGACTTTGGGCAAACCAACGTACCGGCCAGTGCAACGAATTTAACCGCCATCGCGGCCGGCGGCCAACAAAGCCTGGCTTTATTGCAAAATGGAATAGTTTTACAATGGGGCCAAACCAATGCGCCTGTCCCCGCCAATCTGACGAACGTAACAGCCATCGCGGCTGGAACGAACTTCTGTCTCGCCCTTTTGACTAATTCCACGGTTGTTGCCTGGGGCGCAAACAATTTCGGGCAGACCAATGTCCCGGTTGGTCTCACAAACGTCGTCGCCATCGCCGCAGGAGGCAGCCATGCCCTGGCCTTGCAGCAAAACGGCACCGTTGTGGCGTGGGGCGATAATACTTATGGAGAAACGAATGTTCCCGCCGGCCTATCAAACGTCATGAGTATCGCCGCAGGTGACAACCACAGCATCGCCGTCCAAAACGACGGAACATTTGTCGCGTGGGGTGATAATACATTCGGAGAGACGAGCAGCGTAACTGGATTCAATGAAGTGAAGCTGATTGCCGGAGGCGACGATTTTACATTAGGAGTGCAGTTTTCTCCAACGGTGATGTATCCCGTGAATGTGTCCCAGGATTTACTGTTGGTCTATAACAGCAATTCGTCCGACAGCTCCAACATCTGCAGCTATTATTTGGCGCACCGTCCGATGGTCGCGAATGCGAATGTCCTTGGCGTGGATTGCGAAATCGACATGGGTGAATTCTATGACACAACCAACACGGCGCCCAATCAGTGGGACCCGCAGGTCGTGACTCCGATTTTAAATTGGCTGACCAATAACCCAACCAAGCATCCCACGTACGTTATTTTATTTTACGATATACCAACTCGCGTATGGATTTCGACCAATAACGGCTGCGGTTATCCCAATTATTTTGGAAGCACCAGCTACCAAATTCACAGCCTCTATCCTGGCTGGAAACCATTTGTGAACAACATAAACGGTGGGAGCCTCGCCGACTGCGAGGCGTACGTGGACAAAATAGCACACATGGCCACTAATTCTCCAGATAAACTTGTCATTAGCGCCAGTGCCGCCGGATACCGCAATACAGATTATTACTTCGACGACACCGAAACAAACTATTTTGGTGATCCCGTGGGACTGAGTGGGGCGCGAGCAGTCATAGCGGAGGGGGTTTCCTCGAATTCGGTAATTTACACCAACGTAAACCCTGATTGTGGATCGCTGGAGTGCCATTTATCAAGTGGAACAAATGTTGCCGGTTATTTTTGCTGGGGTGAACACAGCTCGTTGGACGATAACTACCCGACGAATGGCTTCGTGCAATGGTCCGGTAACAGCGGTTGGTGGATTATACAAACTATGGAATCTTTTAATGGCCAAAGAGGCGGCTGCGCCCAGGGTGACTTCGTGCAATGGTTTTCGAGCAGCGCCTTTGGTGGCACGAACTATTCAGACACACCAGTCGGCGCGGTTTCACATGTTGAGGAACCGCAGCTATCCGGCGTTGAAAACCCAGCTGTCTATTTTGGACTTTGGGCCGCGGGCAAGAACTTTGGAATCTGCGCTTAGAACGCGCGGAATACACCGTTTTTCCAGGCGGTAGGAGATCCATTTGTAACACGTTAAGGAACCATATATGAAAATTAGTATAATAAGACACCTAGCCTCAGCGGCTCTAATAGCTACCGTGCAATGTTGCTATTCGCAGGAATTCATCAATCTCAACTTTGAATCGGCGAATATTCCCAATGGAACTTCGGCCGGCTCGAATATTCCCATCGGTGATGGACTACCGGGCTGGACGGCACTATTCAGTTCGGGAGCCGGAACCGACCAGACGACGCAGGTTGTTTATGATGGGATAAGCCTCGGCGGTTATCAAATATCCATAATTGATTCGAACGCACCCGTTTTCAACCCAATTCAGGGAAACTATAGCGCGTTTCTTTTTGGGGGGGGAGAGGCTTCCCCCGTTTCTGCAACCATTAGCCAGACGGGTCTGGTGCCGAGCGGCACAGAGTCTATACTTTTTGACGCCTACGAAAGCGAGGCGTCGTTTATCGTTTCACTTGGCGGCCAAACCTTAAATGTGACGCCTCTGCAAACGTTCTCCCATTACACGCTATATGGAGGAAACATTCCGGCGTCGCTGGCGGGAGAAGTGGAAACGTTGAGTTTCACTGAACCCCCCGCTACGGGCGGTCCACCGAGCTTTTTTGAATTGGACAACATCCAATTTTCGTCGTCTCCGGTTCCCGAACCAGGCACGCTCGCGTTATGCGCATTGGGTTGTTTGTCTCTTGTCTGCCGATGGCGGAGAAAATCATCTGCATGAGATTCTTTAGCGCAATCCTCGTTGTTCATTTGCTTCTTATTGGAAGCGGGTATTGCTATTCGCAAAGTTTCGTGAACCTCGATTTCGAATCGGCGAAGGTTTCGGGATATTCGCCAAAATCCGTTCCTACTCAAAATGCTTTTCCGAATTGGTCGGCGTATTATGGCCCCCCGAGCGATCCGACACATTCAGGAAGCTTATCGTCGGTGGGCTACGATGCCATCAGCACGGGTGGTGCAGTTATTTCCCTGCAGGATCCAAATGCCTTTGCTCCATACGGTCAATCCAGAGAGACTACAGCGCGCTTTTGGAGGGTTCAATCCCAGCCGCAGATACCACGGCATCCATCGGCCAAACCGGCACAATTCCAAGCACGGCACAATCATTAATTTTTTGGGACGGGCTCGGAAGCGTTAAAGCTTCATTTGAC
Source organism: Verrucomicrobiia bacterium (assembly GCA_035933915.1). Classification (GTDB taxonomy): domain Bacteria; phylum Verrucomicrobiota; class Verrucomicrobiia; order Limisphaerales; family UBA11358; genus UBA11358. The sequence continues at coordinate 14,903 of DASYYL010000255.1, read as the reverse complement.
GGACAGTCGCTGTCTCTTGTGGAAGTCAGCAACGCTGTAAACTACACAGTTTACGCCGCAAATATTTCTTCGTTCGCAGGGGAGACGGGCTAGTTGCTTTTTACCGCGCCGGTTCAGACGGAGGCCGTGCTCGACAACATCCAATTTTCCACGTCATCTGTTCCTGAACCTCGCACACTCGCGTTATGCGCATTGGGTTGTTTGTCTCTTGTCTGCCGATGGCGGAAAAAATTATCGGCATGAGATTCTTTAGCGCAATTCTCGTTGTTCATTTGCTTCTTATTGGAAGCGGATTTTGCTATTCGCAAAGTTTTGTGAACTTAAATTTTGAGTCGGCGAGCCTTTCAGGTCTTTCGGGAAACATTCTTCCAGCAGCTTCCGCATTTCCTGATTGGTCGGCATACTACGGCTCAACGAGCGACCCGACACAAATAAATGTGTCATCTGTATTCTACGACTCTGTTAGTACTGGCGGAGCATCTATAGATCTGGAGGGTTCAAATGCCCCCAGCGGCGGGGGTCCACTTCCACTCCAGGGCAACTATAGTGCTCTCTTGGAAGGTTCAATTCCCACCGCCGGTACCACTGCCTCCCTCGGCCAGACTGGCACCATTCCAGGTACGGCACAATCGCTTGTCTTTTGGGCGAATATTGGCGGGAGTTTGGAGGTCTCATTTGATGGACAGGCGCTTTCTCTAGTTGATGTTAGCAATGCTATGAATTACACAGTTTATGCGGCAAATATTTCTTCCTTCGCAGGGGAAACTGGCCAGTTGCTTTTTACCGCGCCGGTGCAGACGGAAACGGAGCTCGACAACATTCAATTTTCCACCTCGCCAGTTCCGGAACCGGGCCCAGTCGCGTTATGCGCCTTGGGCGGTCTATCCCTTGTCTGTCGATGGCGGAAAATATCATCGGCATGAGATTCTTTTCCGCAATTCTCTTTGTTTCTTTGCTTTTTGTGGGAAGCGGTCGGTGTTTTTCGCAGAGTTTTATGAATCTAAACTTTGAGTCGGCGAGCCTTTCTGGCCTTTCGGGTGGCATTCTTCCGACAGCTTCCGCATTTCCCGATTGGTCGGCATACTATGGTCCACCGAGCGACCCGGCACACTCAGGAAGCTTATTGTCGGTCTTCTACGACACCGTCGGCCTTGGCGGGGCAATTGTAGCTCTCGTAGATTCAAATGCCCCAAGCGGCCTGGCTCCGCTTCCGCTCCAGGGCAATTATAGCGCGTTCCTGGAAGGTTCGGAACCTGCGGCCGATACCACAGCCTCCCTTGGCCAGACCGGCACAATTCCGGGCACCGCACAGTCGTTGATCTTTTGGGGAAATATTTCTGGAAGTCTGGAGGTTTCATTTGACGGACAGGCTCTCTCTCTTGTGGACATCAGCAATGCTGTAAATTACACAGTTTACGGCGTAAATATTTCCGCCTTTGCCGGGCAAACGGGCCAGTTGCTTTTTTCGACGCCACCGCAAGAGTCTGACTTTCAAGTTGATACCGCTGAGATAGACAACATCCAATTTTCCGGGTCACCTGTTCCGGAACCGGGAACAGTTGCATTATGTGCGTTGGGTGGTTTGGCCCTTGCACTGCGATGGCGCAAAAAATCATCGGCATGAAGCTCGTTTGCATCGGTCTGAATATCGGATTGCTCCTCGCGGGAAGCTGCCAATGCTATTCGCAAAGCTTCATGAACCTGAACTTTGAATCGGCAAGCCTTTCGGGCTATTCGGGGGGATACACTCTACCAACAGCTTCCGCGTTTCCTGACTGGTCGGCGTATCTTGGCTCTCCAAGCAATCCAACACAAGCAAACCAATCGACGGTATTCTACGACACCATCAGCACTGGTGGAGCAATTGTAGCGCTGGTAGATTCGAGTGCCTTAAACGGCCTGGCCCCACTTCCGATCCAGGGCAATTATAGCGCATTCCTGGAAGGATCAATTCGCGCCGCCGATACCACAGCCTCTCTCGGACAGACCGGTACGATTCCAGGTACGGCACAATCAATTGTTTTTTGGGAGAGTACCGGGGGGAGTTTGGACGTGTCATTTAACGGACAGGCGCTTTCTCTCGTGGACGTCAGCAATGCTGTGAATTACACGGTCTACGCTGCAAATATTTCTTCCTTCGCAGGGGAAACAGGCCAGTTGCTTTTTACCGCGCCGGTTCAGGCGGAGGCCGTACTCGACAACATCCAATTTTCCACGTCATCTGTTCCGGAACCGGGAGTACTCGCTTTATCCGCGCTGGGCGGTGTGTTATTTGGATGGCGGCGATGGCGTAAAAAATCATCAGGATGAGATTCTTTTGCGCCAAATTGACCGGTGCATTGCTTCGGCGAGATGAGCCGAGTTTTGGGGCTGACCGAGAAGCGGAGTTTGGTGCGGGCCAGATTTATCCGGGATCAATATCGTCGTAAAGCTCCTCGTCCTCAGGAGCGTAGCTGTTCAAGAAAGCCCCATGGTCACGGATTACCGTCCGATTTGGTTCGGTTGCAATCCGTGGGATGTCAAGCTGCTGACGGCGCTTGTCAACCCAGCGGGCCAGCTTCACGAAATCGGCCAGGGGTAATTTCTCGGCAGCTTGCTCGATTTCCTCGATCTTGCTCATAACAAAAGCATATCACAGACTCAGGGACCATTGCAAACGCCAAACGAGAAGCCCCGCCAAAAGGTCCAAGACTACAACAGATTCTCTACAGGCTCACTGAAAGGGGCAACGGACGGTAACGTTAATGTAACGCCCTAAGTAATTGAGATTCAGTAGTGTAACGGGCCGGCGACAATTTGTAACGGGGTGTGTAACGCCTTAACCATTTGCAAATCAATAATGTAACGTCTGTAACGCCCTAAAACTTCATGCCATTATTCAATATCAATTCGCTCGCTCCGTAGTAGGGCGATGTCATCCTCGATTGCCTCCGTTTTTTATCTGTGCCCATCTGTGTAAATCTGTGGCTTAAAAATCCTCCCGCTTCAACGCTTCAACGCTTCCCATTCAAATCTCTTGTCTAATCGCACGCATCGTGCTTATCATCATCCGATGATTCGAGGACGTTCCCTCGCAGGCGTTATTCAAACTAAAACCTTTTTTGCGGCTCTGGCGATTTGTTCTCTTTTGAACCCGTTCGCCGTCGGCGCCAAAGACATCCCTACGCTCGCGGACCTTCAGCAAAATATTTCTAATTTTGTGTCGCAGCCCCGTTTTGACGGAGCCCTTTGGGGAATCAAAGTCGTCTCGCTCGACACGGGAAAGACGCTCTACGAAACCAATGCGGTCCGCCTCATGAGCCCCGCATCCAATTGCAAGATGTATACCGGCGCGGCCGCCCTGGACCGGTTTGGCGGTGATTATCAGATTCCCACACCCATATATGCCACAGCCCAGCCAAATCGCCGTGGCACGATTCATGGCAATCTAATCGTCGTTGGCCACGGCGATACGACTTGGAACTGGCGCCGATTCGGGACCAACGATTTCTGGAATATCTTCGAGCCGTTCGTCTCGGCGCTGACCAAGGCCGGCGTCCGCCACGTCACCGGCGACCTGATCGCCGACGCCACTTATTTTCATGGCGAACCAACGGGTGGCAGCCTGATGATTGACGATTTTGAAAATGGAGAGTGTCCCTATATTTCCGCTATCACGCTCAACGACGGCCTGGCGCAAGTACAAGTCTCGCCCACGACCGTTGGCGCGCCTTGCAGCCTGACCATTCAACAGCCGGACATCAGTTTTGTGTTTAGCAACTCCACGACTACTGTTGCTGGCGGCGGGCGGCATTACATTGACTATTACATGCCCTACGGCCAGCGCATCATTTACGTTTTCGGCCAACTGCCTATGGGCGATAGCGGTGAAAGCCTGGACATTCCGGTTTTGGACCCGGCGAAGTGGTTCGCCGCCGCTCTCAAAGACGCCCTCGCGCGCCACGGAATTAAAATTTCCGGTACGGTTCGCGGCGTCGCATGGCCGCAAGCTTCAGTTTTGACCTCACACGACGTAAAAATCGGCGAAGTCCTGAGTCCGCCATTGCGCGAAGTCATTCGTTATTACATGAAACCCTCGCAGAACCTGGAGAACGACACCGTGCTGGCGGACCTGGGCGAAGCGACCCGCGATACCAATACGCCGCCGTGGCGCACCTCCGAGCAACTTGGCCTGGCCGCAATCCACCAGTTTCTCGATACCAACGATTTGCCAGTTGATGAAGTCAAATTCGACGAAGGCTCCGGCCTTTCCGACAACAATATGGCCACTGCCGACTCGTTTGTGGCCCTCCAGCAATTTATGTGGCGGCATCCCGCCTCGAAAGATTTCATCAATTCGTTGCCAATCGCCGCCCGGGACGGCACGTTACGCCGCCGCTTTCATGATACGCCCGCCGCAGGCAATATCCGCGCCAAAACCGGCACTCTGCGCTGGGTGAATTCGCTGTCCGGCTACGTGACTTCAGCCGCTGGTGAACATTTGGCATTCAGCCTTTTGCTCAATCGTTATGATCCTCCGCCGGGGTACGACAAACGCGATGAACTGGATCACGTGGCGCTCATGCTTGCTGAATTTTCCGGTCGTTCCATCCCCAATGCTGCCGAGCTCAAAGACCTATACGCCCCTTACGGCAATGTGATGTTGGTTCACCTTCCCACTGCGCCTTTTCCACACCCGTCGCGCGCGAATGGGCACTGGTATGGCAACCAATTCTTCTCCCCGCAGGTTCACTACTCCGACGATTCCGTCGCCATTTTCATACCCAAAAATTTCCATGCGTCGAACAAAGTGGATTTTCTCGTCCATTTCCACGGCTGGCGGCATACCGTAGCCGGCACACTCGGCGAATATCATTTGATCGACCAACTGGCCGCCAGCGGCAAAAACGTCATCCTCGTCGTGCCCCAGGGCCCATTCAATGTTCCTGATTCCTCTGGGGGAAAACTCGAAGATACCAACGGCTTTGCCAGGTTCATGGACGACGTCGTCGCCACTGTCAAAAACAGCGGCGCTCTGGCCCAAACCAATTTCGAAATCGGCAGCATTATTTTGTCCGGCCATAGCGGCGGCTACAAAGTCATGGCCTCGATTGTGGACCACGGCGGCCTTTCGGATAAAATCAGGGAAATCTGGCTTTTCGACGCTCTCTACGCCGGCAGGGAGAACTTCGTCGCCTGGCAGAAAACCGAAAATGGCCGACTCCTGGACATTTACACCGACCATGGCGGCACCGAATACGAAGTTGCAGACCTAATCGATTCGCTAAAAACAAACGGCGTCAACTATTGGACTGGCGAGGATACGGCCGTAACGCCGGATGAGCTTCGAACCAACAAATACGTGATCCTGCACTCGAACCTGGCGCACAACGACACCGTGTCCAAACGCCACGCATTCCAGGAATTCCTCGAAACCAGTTGTCTCGGGAACAAATGAACATCGAGCAGCGTGAAAGGCTTCTTCATCCTGCTTTTCGCGTTGACCCCGCTACTTTGTGCAATCGGCCAGGACACCAATTTAATGTCACACCTCGAGCCAGTGCCGCCCTTTCCGGAACTGCGGACGGTTGCAAAAGCAAACGACATTCCCCTGGAAGGCATTGGCCCGGTGACCGCCACGGATGTCGTGCCCGGCGATTCGCTCACGGCCCTCGTTACTCTGCATCAAAAACGGAATCGCCTCACCCAATGGCTTGTCCATTTCGAAGTAGTTGCCCTTACCAATCGGTCGGCATCGCATCCGGCAAAACCCATCGTCCTTTACAATTCCATGGGCGACAAATTCGAATTTTCGAATACACCCGTCGCTTTCCGGATCCGGACCCTTGGGCCTTACGTGGATTCCGCTTCCATTTGGGGAGCTCCGGTGCCCAAAGACAATGACGCGCGCGCCTCAGTAAACGGAACATTCCTTGCCTTGGGACTGGACAAATGCATGGCAGCCCTTTATCGCCTCGATCCTTTGATTCAAAAGGCAGGGGCCACAAACTTCAACGTCGAGATCTTCGCAAAACCGCCCCCTGCAGCTTTGATAAAAAGGAATCAAAAGCTTGGCGCCTTGTTACACATCACCCCGCAGGAAAAAAACGCGTTGGCCACGGGCGGCCCTGCGCTGGGTTCCTATTTCAGTGCCGTCGGCGAAACTCCAGAGTTGGAAGATATGATGTGGAAGGTCATAAGTCTGCCCTCCGTCTGGTCCATCGTCAAACATGCCGGCGTAACAGCATCGCTTGATTTTGAGGTGCGCAATATTCGTCCCGTGCCACTGCCGCCGGGCTGGAATTTGCCCGGCCATGCGACAGTCTACGCATTTCCGCTATCGGTTATGCTCAATGAAAAACCGGCCCTGTACGTAACGCTCCTGATCACCAGCCCAAACCCGTCGCTTGTCGCTTGCGGCGGAATTATCGGATTCGTCGCCCAAAACCCGGACGACAACGAAAATCATTTGGTCCTTCGCATCATCAGTGCCCAGCGCGAAAAAAGTGCCCGGAACACAAAGAGAAAATGAAGCACAGCTGCAATGAAAATATGCCGGCCGATATGTCAGACCGTCGCGGCTGGGTGGGGACAGCTTGTGCCACAAAAGATTGTGGCGCGTGGGACGGTGCCGTTCGATTTTGTAGCACCCTTGTAGCGCCTGTGTAGCACCCAATGTAGCACCCTAAACAATTGATGTTCAAAGATGTAGCACGTGTAGCACCCTTTGCGACTTCATATCATCAATGCTTCCCGATAATCCATAAGTAGCCGAAAATCCGCGATCCCGGAATTAATTTCGGTATTGTCCGGCAGTTTAGTCGTGAATACTATCGATCCGGCCTTCGGCCTTCGGAATCAATCAATACCAATGAAATACACCCGATATTCTTTTCTTTTCCTCTTCATCCTCCTCGTCGGCTGCCACACCGCGTCGCAAAAATGCGCGTGCGACAAAGCCGCGCCGATGAAATGCGCCCAAACCGCGCCGGTCAAACTCGGTGTTGAAGTGTTGTTTGAAAAACACCTCAATTTAATCCGCGGCAAACGCATCGGCCTGATCACCAACCCGGGCGGCGTGGATTCGCACTTGGACAGCATCGTCGAACTCTTTCGCGCCCAGCCGGACGTTCACTTGGTCGCCCTCTACGGTCCCGAACACGGCGTTCGCGGCGACGCTCAGGCCGGCAAACCCGTTGCATTTTATTTTGACGAACATTTTCATCTCCCTGTCTTCAGTCTCTATGGCCAGACCTATAAACCGCCCGCGGACATGCTTACGAACATTGACCAATATATGCGTACCTACGATACGCAGCAGACCGGCAAATTGCCCGTTAGCGGCGCGTTGAACGGCATTGACGTCATGATCTATGACCTGCCTGACGTCGGCACGCGCGTTTACACATTCGAAGCCACGCTGGCCTACGCGATGCGTGCATGCGCGGATGCCGGCGTCCCAGTCATCGTCCTGGACCGGCCCAATCCCATTGGCGGCGTAACCATGGAAGGCCCGATCCTGGAATATCCAAAATACAGTTCCTTCATCGGCCTTTGCGCGACGCCGCTTCGCCATGGCATGACCATGGGCGAACTCGCGCTGTTCTACAACGACAACTTCCTCACGAAAAAGAAAGCCGACCTGACCGTCATCCAGATGGAAAACTGGAGGCGTGACGAGTGGTTCGACCAAACCGATCTGCCGTGGGTCATGCCGTCGCCGAATATTCCCACGCTCGACTCGGCAATCGTTTATCCGGGCCAGGTCATGCTCGAAGGCACCGATTTGTCCGAGGGCAGAGGAACTACCCATCCATTTGAAATTTTCGGAGCGCCATGGATAGATGGCTATACTCTGGCGGAAAAGTTGAATGCGCTCCATTTACCCGGTGTGAAATTCCGCGAAATCTGGTTTACCCCCACATTTTCGAAATTTCAGGGCCAGCTTTGCGGCGGCTGCCAAATTCATGTCATTGACCGCGACAAATACCAGGCCATTGCCACCACGTTAAATATTTTAGCCACCGTGAAACAGCTTTACGGCGATAAACTGGAATTTCACGCCAATTATTTCAATAAAGTCCTGGGCAATTCCACTGTGCTCGAAGGTCTGGAGCAAGGCGAGCCGGTGGACCAAATTATCGCCGCCTATCAACCCGGCCTCGATGCGTTTGCCAGGAGCCGCGAAAAATATCTGCTCTATCATTAACGTTCAGTTCATATTCGTCTCCGCCCAACTGGCGATGACTGAGTAATGAAACGTCATCTCATTCGCATCATAACTCTTATACCATTTGGCGTGGCCGTCTCCGAATAGAACATTTTGGCCGCCGGAATGGACCTGCCAGAGTTCGTAAGGGATTCCATTTGTCGGTCCGCCCACGCAATTTTGTGAGTAATCGTCCTTGTCGGCGTCTTGCGGATCAAATGTAAACCCCGGTCCCTCGCCTACGGAATTATTTGGAATGCCGCAAGTATCGCCGGAAAGGACGTAAGCCGCCGGAAACCGGATGGCGCTCGTATCGACTGCGGCGTCGCCACCGCCTGATTTTATAAATGCCGCGCGGCAACCGTTGAAATAATTGAATGGACCGCGCATGGCCGGCGGCAATTGCACGTTGCCGGGACAGTTATAGATATTGGTACCCATGGTGTACGAATAAATCTGCTGCATCCAACTGGCCTTTCCAGTGGCCGGATCAATCGCATTCCAATAAATATCATTGCCGGACTCCGGATAAAGTTCTCCGTTGTCGTCGGCGAACATTTTCATGCCCATTCCGATTTGGCGGAGATTCGATATGCATTGCGCGGTCCACGCGCGTTGTTTGGCCTGATCGATCACCGGAAACAACAGCGCCGCCAAAATGGCGATGATAGCAATGACAATAAGCAGCTCAATAAGTGTAAAACCTTTGTTCCTTCTCATTCTTTAATAGACGATGGCCGGTGGAAAACGTTTCAAGTTTTTATAATTATGGCCATTCATCGGGTCTTCGATGTTCGACTTCGCGTTTGGTAATTGATCCGTAGGCCGGGTGCCCTCAACCGGCGCGACGGCTTTAATCGGACGATTCGCCGGTGAGGGCACCCGGCCTACAGGCGAAGAGGCGCCTCGTAGCTGTTAGCTTGACGCTTCGACGCTTCAACGCGCTCGCTTTCGCGGCGCAGGAATATGGAGCGGCTCGATGTGCACCAGAACATCGCCGACAGCCGGCATCGCGTCGCGCACTTTGTCCTTTACCGCATGGGCAATTTCGTGCGAGCGCAGCACGGTCATTTGCGGGTCGACCTCCACGTGCATTTCGACAAAAAGCTGGTGGCCGGCCTTGCGCACGAAGCATTTTTCCACGCTCGCCACGCCTTCGGTGCCGGCGGCGATTTGCCTGATTTGGCCAACCACTTCGGGGTCCGGCGCCTGATCCATCAATTCGCCTAACGCCGGCCGCAACAGCCGCCAGCCGCTGAATCCGATGACTACGGCTGCAAAAATGGCCGCAACGTCGTCGGCGCAAACCCATTTTGAACCGCCGATGAGCGCCACGGTGATGCCGATGGCGGCAGCGATGGAGGTGATGGCATCGGCGCGATGATGCCACGCGTCGGTCGTGACTGCCGAGTTATCCGTATCGGCACCTTCGCGCGCGACAAATCGGAACATGCCTTCCTTTACCAAAACGACTATGACTAGCGCGACCAGTGTGAACCCGGCGGGCGGCAGGCGAGGAGTTTCATTTGCCCATTCATTAATGTTCCATCCCGCCTTGGCCGTGATCCAGGCAGCGGCAACCAGCAGCATCACCGCGCCAAATGCCGCAGCCAATGGCTCCGCTTTGCCATGACCGTAGGGATGGTCTTCGTCCGCGGGCGCTGCGGCCACCGCGATGCCCCGCCACATGATCAGCGAATTAAAAATATCTGCGAAAGATTCTGTGGCGTCGGCAATGAGTGCATGCGAATGGCCGAAGATGCCCGCCAAAAACTTGGCCGCGCCCAACAGCACGTTCACAAGGATTCCCAGGAGAATCGCGCGTAAGCCGCGTTGGAATCGACTTGCCATGTCCGAATTTAGACAGATTTAACAGAAAGTTCAGAATTATTTGCTGAAAAATACCTAAAATGGCCTGGCCACGCCATTTCCATCACCCGTCCCTTGCAACCGCTTCAACGTTTCAACGTTTTAACGTACCTCAAATCATGTGGCAAAACATCGCATCGCGCAGCTTCGGCTCGAACCACGTGCTCTTCGGCGGCATAATGCCGCCGGCATCGGCAATCTCCATCAGGTCCTCAATGTCCGTCGGAAACATCGAAAACGCGCAGGCGAACTCGCGGCTGTCCACAAGTCTTTCCAACTCATTCGTACCCCGAATGCCACCCACAAACGAAATCCGTTTGCTGGTGCGGGGATCATCAATTCCGAATACCGGTCCAAGCACATGCTTCTGCAGGAGGGTTACGTCGAGGTTTTCGATGGCATCCTTGGACTCCAAATATTTTTTCTGAAACGTCAGCGCATACCAGCGGCCTCTCAAATACAGGCTGAGATGGTGTTTGGCCGCCGGCACGGGATTGCCATTGTCACCGATCGCAAAAATCCCTTTGAGAATTTCCAGCAATTGCTGCGTGGTTTTTCCATTCAAATCCTTTAACACACGGTTGTACGGCAGTATTTGCATCTGGTTATGCGGGAAGATGACGGTGAGAAACGTCCCGCTATGACCCGCGCCTTTGCGCGACTGATAAACGCGGGCCGCTGCCGCGCTACGATGATGGCCGTCCGCGATGTAGAGCTGGGGAATTTTCGAGAATTGGTCTTCCACGAAGCGAATGTCCGCCGGGTCGGATATTTTCCACGCGGAATGGCGAACGCCGTCCGGCGCGGTAAAATCCACCTTCGGTTTCTCCGAAGTCTTTGTGATAACAAAATCATCCATCGCCTTCACGGCCTTGTACGTGAGAAAAACCGGGCCGGTCTGCGAATCAAGCGTTTCGATGTGGCGCACGCGGTCGTCTTCCTTGTCTGGCCGGGTCAATTCGTGCTTTTTGATAATGCCGCTGACGTATTCCTCGCAACTCGCGGCGGCGACCAGGCCCGTTTGAGTATGGCGGCCCATGATTTGGCGATACAAATAAAAATTGGGTTTGTCATCCTGCCTGAGCGCGCTTTCCGAGATGAGCGTCTGAAAATTTTGCAGGCCCCTGGCGTAAACTTTCGGCGAGTCCAGCGGCGTGCCGCGCGGCAGATCAATCTCGGGCTTGCTCACGTGCAGAAAGCTCAATGGATTGCCGGCGGCCACCTGCCGGGCTTCGTCGGAAGACATCACGTCATAGGGCAATTCGCAAATCTTCGAAGCGAGCGCCGGTTCCGGGAGCAGCGCCGCAAACGGTTTTAATGTAGCCATAAAGGCGGTGAAGATATTCATCCGCAGGCCCGAGCGCACGGAGAAAATTTTGCGAATGTCTAAAGTGTCAAGATACCGGCGGATCTTTATCCGGGATGCCGACATCCGGCGCTTTAGCGTTTTAGCCCAATACACTTTCCAAATACTTCCCGGTATGACTTCCCTCGGTTCGAATTATCTTCTCCGGCGGACCTTCCGCGACAATTTTGCCTCCGCCCGCGCCGCCTTCCGGGCCCAGGTCAATGATCCAGTCCGCGGTTTTGATTACGTCCAGGTTGTGTTCAATCACGAGCAGCGTGTTGCCCGTCTCGCGCAATTTGAAAAGCACTTCGAGCAACTTGGCCACGTCGTGAAAGTGCAGGCCGGTCGTCGGCTCGTCCAATATGTAAAGAGTCCGTCCAGTCGCTTTTCGGCACAATTCGGTTGCGAGCTTGACGCGCTGTGCCTCGCCGCCGCTTAGCGTCGTGGCCTGTTGTCCCAGATGAATGTAGCCCAGGCCCACCTCCGCGAGCGTGAGCAGTGGATCATAGATCTTCGGCACCGCCCGGAAAAAGTCAACCCCTTCGTCCACGGTCATGTCCAGGACATCGGCAATGTTTTTTCCCTTGTACGAAATTTCTAAAGTCTCGCGGTTATACCGCTTTCCGCCGCAGGCTTCACATGTCACATAAACCGCCGGCAAAAAATTCATTTCTATCTTCAGGACGCCGTCGCCTTCACATTTTTCGCAACGCCCGCCTTTGACATTGAAGCTGAAGCGGCCGGGCTCGTAACCGCGCACTTTAGCGGCGGGCAACCGGGCGAACAGATCGCGAATATGATTGAACATGCCTGTGTAGGTGGCCGGATTGCTGCGCGGTGTGCGGCCGATGGGCGTTTGATCAATCACAATGACCTTGTCCAGGCTTTCAAATCCCTTCAAAGCGCGATGCGCGCCGGGAATTTCCTTCGACCCGTAAAATTTGCGAAACAATGCCCGTTGCAGGATGTCGTTGACCAAAGTGCTCTTGCCCGAACCGCTAACGCCGGTCACGCACGTGAGCGTGCCGAGCGGAATGCGGACGTCGATATTTTGCAGATTATTTTCCCTGGCTCCGAGCAATTCGAGCCACCCTTTGTCCTCAGAAGGCGCGTTCCGATGTTTTGGAATGGGAATCGAAAGTTCGCCCGTGAGATATTTCGCCGTGAGGGAGGTTTTGCTGGCCAAAATTTCAGGCAGCGTCCCGGATGCGACGAGTTCACCCCCGTGAATGCCGGCGCCGGGCCCCAAATCCAGGATGAAATCCGCGTGGCGGATGGTGTCGGCGTCGTGTTCGACCACCAGGACCGTGTTTCCCAGATCGCGCAAGCCCTTGAGCGTAGCCAGCAGGCGATCATTGTCGCGCTGGTGCAAGCCAATGCTCGGCTCGTCCAGGACATAGAGCACTCCCACGAGCGCCGCGCCAATTTGCGTTGCCAGCCGAATGCGCTGGGCTTCGCCGCCGCTCAACGTGCCGCTTTCGCGGTCCAACGTGAGGTAGCCCAGCCCGACGTTTTTTAAAAAGCCGAGGCGCGCCCGGATTTCCTTGATGACTTCAGCGGCAATTTTCCGCTGAAACTCCGAAAGTTTGAGCGTCGCAAAAAATTCGTCCGCCTTTTCAACGGACAAACCACAAACGTCCATGATGGACAGGCCGGGAATCTTCTTAGCTTTGATTTTTCCGGTTTGTGTTTTGATTTCCGAACCGTTCGCAGCTGTGGGCGCGCCGTTCTCATCGGCGCCCAGGGTTACCGCCAAAATTTCCGGTTTTAAGCGTTTGCCTTTGCACGCATCGCAAAATTGCGGGCTCATGTATTGTTTGAGACGGTTGCGCACAAATTCGCTTTCGCTCTCATTGGCGAGGCGTTCGAGGTTGGGCAGGATTCCCTCGAATGGACGTGAGACCTTATGAACTGAGCCGCTCCGCCAGAACGAAAAATCAATTTCATCGCCGTTCGAGCCGTTCAGCAAAACGTTTTTGAAATCCTCGGGCAAGTCCTTGTAAGGTGTTTCGAGGGCCACACTAAAATGCGCGGCGACTGACCGCAGCAGCGCCTTATAATAGACGTTCATTCGCTTCCCGGATCGTCGCCAGGGTTGAATGGCTCTTTCCAGCGGTTCGGCGGGATCAGGCACCACAAAATGCTCGTCGAAAACCATTTTCTGGCCGAGCCCATGGCAAACGGGACAGGCGCCGGCTGGCGCATTAAACGAAAAATGCTTTGGCGTGGGCGGATCAAAGCTCTTTCCCGTTGCTGGTGAACACATCTTATTTGAGTGCAGCGTCTCAGCCCATTCCGTCCCCGGCACGGATGGCAATTGGTGTAGCGCCAACAAGACGCCGTCACCCCAGCGCAAAGCGGTTTCGACGGAATCACCCAGGCGAACACGAATTTTGTCGTCGATCACCAGGCGATCCACGACGGCTTCGATATTGTGGAATTTTTTCTTATCCAGCTTGACGGGACGGTTTGTGTCGCCCAGTTCCACAAATTCGCCATCGGCGCGGGCGCGAACGAATCCTTCGCGCGCAAGACGTTCGAGAACGTCGCGAAATTCGCCTTTTTGGCGGCGCACGACCGGCGAGAGGAGCATGACTTTGGTTTTTGGGGGCAGGGCGAGGATTTTGTCCACGATGTCGCTCGTGCTCTGCGGAACAATGGCTACGCCGGTTTCGGGGCAATGCGCCTGGCCGATATGCGCGTAGAGCAGGCGCAGGTAATCGTAGATTTCCGTGGTAGTGGCGATAATCGAACGCGGGCTGCTGCCGGAGCTGCGTTGCTCGATGGCAATCGCCGGCGAGAGGCCTTCGATGAAATCCACGTCGGGTTTCTGCAGCTGATCGAGAAACTGCCGGGCGTAGGCCGAAAGGCTTTCCACGTATTTGCGCTGGCCTTCGGCATAAATCGTGTCAAAGGCGAGCGAAGATTTCCCGCTGCCGCTCAGTCCGGTGATGACCACCAGCTTATCGCGGGGAATCTGGAGCGTGAGATTTTTCAGGTTATGCTCTCTCGCGCCGCCTATGCGAATCAGTTGTTTGCTCACAGCTTAAAATTTTTCGATCAAACGAAACCTGTATACTACTCGAACTTCCCTGGAACGCAAAGATTCTTCGTGATCTGCAACTCGCGGACTCGGCGGTCCGCGCTCCAAAGAGGATTGTATTGGCCGTGCTCATTTTGCTATTCCCGGCTTCGTTAAGCGAAAATGTGTGTATGGGTTTTGCAAAACTTAACGAGCTTAACGAAGGCCTTAACGAGTCGTTAAGGGGCAAAGAAGGATTCTTTTATTGGCGAATTCACGGAAATGACTTAACGAATGACGTCGGCGTTTTGTGGAAAAATGGGCGATTTAAACCAGTGTTCGTTAAGCAGTTGCCGCGCACTTCAAGCGGTGGCAGCCCCACTAGCATTCGTTGGCGAACGAAGGCAAAGGCGAGGATGACGACCCGCCTCCGTTTGACTGCGGCGCGGCATGTGAGGATAAGAATGACAATGATT
>DASYYL010000239.1:0-5783 GCA_035933915.1 Verrucomicrobiia bacterium | reverse complement strand
TCAATCTGCGATCTTTCATCATCATTGTCTCACCCGCTTAGGGCACATTCAACAGGAACAATTGGAACTTTTTAGAACTTTTTAGAACTTTTTGGAACTTTTTGGAACAGGTTGAAAGGTTAAACGTTGAAACGGCGTGGCGGTGGAATCTTTAGCAGCAAAAGTGGCAAGGAAGGGATTGGGTTTTTGATTTTTGAGCTCGAACAATGAGGAGGGGCAGGAAAAATTATCCGTCAGTCCGTCGCAACCGGCATCGAATATGCTGTAAGTGCAACAGGCAGCGACACTTAAATAATATATGGAATGCGGATGGATCATTGGCAGCGTGTTCGCCCAGGTCACCAAGCTCGCCTGGGCGGCGATGGGTATTGGGTTGGTCGTCGCCATCCTTTATTTCAAGATATTCTTTAAGAATTGGGATGATTTTCAGGATGCGTGGTCCGATTTCTGGCGAGGGTTGTTTAGGCGTCAGCTTGCCGGTCGCATTTCGTTTTGGATCATTATCTCCGCCGGCAGCGGCATGCTGGCGTACTACCAATTGCCGGAATGGTTTCCGCACTTGTTTGGACACGCGAAATAAGAATCCAGGGGCGGGTTGGATTGTTTCTGAAAGCGAAAGCGCAAAAGACTTGCTGATGGGTTCCCGAGAATATTAGTTTGGGCTGAGGCGGCAGCGGCGTATGGGGCTGAGGATTCCGGCGTGGAGGAGCAGACGGTGAATCATCGAACACCGAACGTCGAACGCCGAACGCCGGAGGAAATGGCCACGAAGGAACACAGCACGGCGAAGCCGCAACCAAATCGTCATCCGTTGGAAACCAAGATCGAGGACCCGCCTTCGCGCCGAACTTCGGCGCGGCGGGCAACGTCGGAATGAGGCGATTTATTGAAAGCGAGGATACGCCATCTCGCAGAGCTACGGCGGGCATGCGGGGACGAGGACGAGGACGAGAAGGAAGAATCCTCGCGGAACTGAGTCAAATCGACATATAGCAGTACAGAGAGCGCAAACGATTCGCGGAGCTTAGTGCTCCGAACAGAGCCGCGACCGTGAGGAAGCCGGTTTTGCGGCTCTCACGCTCTCACGGTCTCTCTTCCGCCTCCCACGCCCTGCTCTCCGTAGCTGGCCAACCAGAACATGAAGTGCATTTTGCCATGGGACCACGATGACTCGGAGGCTCCCCGGTAGCGTTAGCGAAGGCGGGTCACTCCGAGTCTGCTAAATAAAATCTGGACAAACGGTTGCAGCGGGCGTATTCACGTATTTCATCAGGAAAATCAGGCACGAGTATGGAAGAGACAGACTATCTCCTTAAAGGGACCAGTGGTTCTGGTTCGGGCGATCGCGTTTGGGCATTTGATTTGGGCAAAGGCTCTATAGGTGAGGCGGTGAGACAGGGCACAAAGTTCCTGCACAAAGCATCCCTCTTAATACCAGCCAATTTCGCCGAAACGAAGACCGCCGCCAAACGGCGACGCATGTGGCGAACGCGGCAGGCCCACAAGGCGCGCGAAGGATGGCTGAAAATGGTAATGCGGAAAGTTGGCATCGAGGTATTGCATGGCCGTAACTACGACAAGGACGGAATTTGGAAACCAGGTGAGGCAGCTGACGATCGGTTAGAGCGAGAATTTGCGAAGCCGGGCGATACGACATGTTATACCTCTTGTTTGCTTAGAATCAAACTATTGCGTGGTGAAAAGCTCGATTCGTGGCAGGTGTTTAAGGCGTTCCATTCGGCAATACAACGGCGCGGTTACGATCCAAACATTCCCTGGAAAACTCGCGAATCGCGCACAAAAACGAAAGAGGGCGACAATGATGAATCCGGAACGCAAAAGCGAATGGAAGAATTCGAGCAGAAGCTCACAGAGATTTCCAAGGGTAGGCCGGAATTCCATTATCCTTGTTACTTTGATGCCTACGAAATGGGACTTTGGAATGGCGATTCAGAATTCAGAGACCGCACAGATTGCCGGGCAAAAAGTACGCGCAACCAAATTGTGCCTCGAGTTTTGGTTGAAAGGGAAATTCGGGACATGGTTAGTGCCGCCGCGAAACATTACCCCAAGCTTAACGGCCAAGCCGATTACCTCCTCTATGGGCCGACAGGCAAAGCGTACGCTTCATTCAGTAGTAAACTACGAAAGGCATTTAGCCTAAGAGAGGGTGGAGCGAACGATTGGGAAGGCGTCCTTGGACAAAAGATTCCACGATTTGACAATCGGATCGTCGAGAAATGCGTACTCGTTCCACGACTGAACGTGTGCAAGATGCGGACGGGGGAATACGCGGATTTGCACCCAAGCTCGCGGATCGTGGCAGAAGTAATCTTCCTCTTGAAGCTTAAGAATATGCGGCTCCAGCAAAACGGCGGTGTTCGCGGACTCTCAGCCAAGGAAATTGGCGAAGTTTTCGACGACCCAAAACGCAACAAGTTTGGGCTCACCCCCACACAATGGAAAAAATGGTGCATAAGATTTGGCGCGATTCCCATGGCAGGACAGCATGAAGAAGTCTCAGAGCCAGCCTCATCCGGACGCAGCCGCTTCTGCCGGCCTGCGCTGGAGATCCTGAAGCGCTTAGTTTTGTCAGGACAAACGCCACCAAAAAGGTATGAGGAGGAGTTGCGGACGTTGAATGGAAACAAAGACCCGCTGAAAGGTTTGGTTGCAGCCGACCTTCAGTTTCTTTTGCGAATGGGAAAGACGTGGGAAGACATCTACGTGCCAAATCAAAAGCTCGAAGCACTCGCGCAATCCGCGGGAAACCCTAGGGCTGCAATCCATCGGTTGATAAGTTCTCAAAAGGATCCAATCGTGCGGCATCGCCTATCGCTTTTTGCGGAAAGGTTAGACCAATTAGAAGAGCGTTTCGGAGCCCCGGACTTTATCGTTCTGGAGTTCGTTCGGGAAGATTTTTTGGGCAAGAAAGCAAAAATGGAATATCTAAAGTTCCAGCGAGAACGGGCAAATGAACGAGCCAGGGCTCGCGAAGAAGCGATCAATGCTGGCGCGGAAGAGCGCTCTGCCGGCCTAAAAATGGAGCTGCTCAAGGCCCAGGTTGGCGAGTGCCTCTACAGCGGAGAAAAGCTGATCCCCGAGAAACTCGACGAATATGTTATCGACCACATTGTTCCGCGCGCGAAGGGAGGGCCAGATTCGGCTGTAAACTACGCGTTAACGACCCGCCGGGTTAATGACGATAAATCCGATCGGACGCCATACGAGTGGCTGGCCAGTACGATTGGCTGGGACGCCTATGTGGAGCGTGTCAAAAAACGTATCGGAACGTTGCGAAATAAAAAGGTCCAATTGTTGACGTCGCCGGATGCCGAAACCCTTGTCAAAAAGTACACCGCGCTAGCGGAGACAGCCTGGATTTCCAAATTAGCTCAAACAATTGTCGGTCTTCGTTTCGGTTGGCCCAATGGGATCGCCGGTGCAGAGCGCAAAATCATCGTTGTATCTGGCGGCTTAACGGGCCGCATTCGTCGCAAGTACAAACTGAACAGCTTGCTCAATCCTAGTGCTAAATCGGAAGAAGAGGCAGAAATAAAAAATCGCAGAGACGATTGTCATCACGCCCTTGATGCAATGGTCATCAGCTTCCTCCCAAACTGGGCGCGTAACTCGCGGTTCACAGGCTTCTTCAAATTTCCAGATGGTGTCCATCGCGAATTATTCGAAAAAGAAATTGCGGATGTAATACCAAAGAATGCCTGTTTCGAAAAAACAGCACTGGCCGAAACTATATATGGCGCCCGGAGTAATGGCGCCGGAAAAACCATCGTCCTGCGTGCACCTTTGGCGTCATTGGGGATGAAGCCGACCGGCCCTGGCAAGTCGCTTTTTGACTTGAAATACGCAGTCAAGCAAGCCCAGTCCGTTCGCGATTCAGTAATAAAAGAGAGGATGCTAAAATTAATTTCGACCAACCCTGACGAAGCCGCTTGGCGAAAGTTCTGTTCCGAGTTTCACCTCAGACGCAAGGACGGTTCGAACGGGCCGCGTGTGGAATCCGTCACTTTGAACGTAGGGGAGCCGACGGAATACAAAGACCTGTCGAAGGATAAAAGCGGCGCCTATCGAAAGGCTCTCAAAGGACATAAAGGCCAAATCGTCTATTCTCTTTTGGCAACTGACAAGAAAGGGACGAAAAAAGAGATTATTACCGTTCGGCCAATTTACGCGTTCGAGTCCGCCGCGAAAGTCAGTGCAGCGCTGCGCGCAAAGTTTGGCGACGACATCCGAATCAGAGGAGTTTTTCAAAGCGGATGTCTCGTTGAGACGGACAAGGAAACCGCTCACGCAAAAAAACCGCTGCCGGCTGGCAAGTACCTCCTTAATACAATTATCACCGATTCGAACGCAGCTAAGCTGACAACGATGGATGGCCGAACGTATCCTGAAATTCCACTCTACAGCCTTGGTTCGTTGTTTGCCGCAGGAATGACGCGCGTCATCGCATGAGCCACCACATCCTCCACGTCTTTCAGCACGGCGCAATCTTGGGCCGTGAACGCGGATTTGTCACCTGCAAGGCGGACACCCAGGACGAGCGGCGCTTGCCGCTGGATGATATTCGCGCGGTCATCGTGGCAGCGCGCGGGGTTACGCTCACATCGAGCTTTCTTTCAGGAATTCTGGAAACGGATGGCATTGTTTTGCATTGCGACGAACGGTATCAGCCGTGTGGATGGACTGCGCCATTGGGTCGGGTAGTGGATCTTAAGGCGTTCCAGCACCAAACAGCGCGTCCGCGGCGATTAAACGAACGTCTTTGGCAAGAGATGTTGCGGGGTAAGACGTTGAACCAATCGCGAGTGTTACAGCACAAGAAAATCCGGTCAACATACCTTGAGTTCGCGTTGAGACGGAATGAATTTGATGAGGCCAACTGTGCGCGCCGCTATTGGCAGCTTTACTTTCCTTCGATCGGTTGGTCTGCCACAAAGCGCGACCGAAAAGAAGACACGGCGCCAAACCAAATGCTCAATTATGGCTACGCTGTGCTGGCGGCGCTCTGCCATCGCAGCCTTATTATTCATGGATTGATGCCGCAACTGGGAGTTTTCCACAAACCACGCTATCGCTCGGACCCGTTGGTTTTTGATTTGATGGAGGCTTTCCGTCCCGCAGTCGAGTTGATGTTGGCAGAATTCATGTTAGGGCCCGACGTATCAATGAAAGCGTGGGCGAAAAAAATTGGGACGGAATTGCGGGAACGGCGGGTGGTGCATCGTGACTACACCCTCAAATTAATGGATGCGATTGACGCCTCGGCCAATTCGCTGGCGCGAGCGTACGAAGAGCTTTCGTCAAAACAATTTTGGGTACCGGAACTGCCAGAAGCAGCGGTTGCCGTTGCATGAACAATAGCCCTTTCAGTATGGGTTGGCTAATGGCCATGTTTGATTTACCGGTGATGACCAAGAACGAACGTCAGGTGGCGACGCGATTTAGGAATGATCTACTCGATCAAGGCTTTTTGATGATTCAGTTCTCAGTTTACGCGCGTCCATGTGTGAACTTTGAGCAGTTAAACAAGCACATCGGAACCGTGCAGAAACTCGTGCCGGAAGCGGGAAACGTCCGACTGCTTTACATCACCGACGAGCAATGGCTAAAGAGCGTAACAGTGATCGGCGCAAATTATAATCAAGGCAATCGAGCCAAAGACCCAAAGGTCCCAAATCAAGTCGAGTTTTGGGACTAAAAACAGAGCCTCGCTGCCGTGCAGAGCAGTGGGCAGCGAGGACTCATTTCAGTTAAGCCTTCCC
>DASYYL010000237.1:0-8702 GCA_035933915.1 Verrucomicrobiia bacterium | reverse complement strand
AAATCCACTATGCCCACCCCCCAAGAACAACCTGTACCAGATAGCAAAGTGACCCCCGCCCTCGTCGACCGCGTCTCCGAGCGTCTCGCCATGGGCATGCCCTTAAACATGGCTCTCGCCGGCGAAAACCTCACCCGCGCCGAGTACAAAGACGCGCTGCAAATAAAGCCGGATAAACACAAATCGGGCTCATTCCCCTATAAATTCGGGGATGTTCGGCAGCTTCAAAGCCTCCCGGGTTGTAAACCATTTGCCCGTGAAGACGAAAAAAACAAAGTCCTGCCCGTTCCGCGGGACATTCGTCGGCCAGCCTATCTCCAAATTATCATCAATCAGGTACGATAAATACATCGCGCCAATGATGGCCCCAACGACCAAAAAGCTTTTCCGACTAATGATCCGGCTTTCATCGGTCGAGCATACCCGCCTTCATCGCTTCGGTTCAAGTGTCAATGCGTTTCTTTAATTGACAGAATATTGCGAATCTGTTGTTATGACAAAGTCCAGTTAAAATGAGCAGCGTTTATAAAGATGGCCACCTTCCAAACTGTAGCACTGCCAAGCCGCTCACATTGGATAAACGGCTCGCAATCATTTCGCGGCATGTGGCGCCGGGAGGGCGTTTTCTGGACTGCGGCTGTGGAAAAGGCCAATACGTGCGACCGATATGCCTGCGATTAGGTCTCGATGCTTTCGGCGTCGAATATGAACAGGAGTCTGTGGACAACGTTCAGTCGGACGAATTCCTCTCAAAACGGATTTCCCAGGGTGACCTGCAGAATTTGGACTATCCCGATGGCGAATGGGACTACGCGCTGCTCAATGAGGTTTTGGAACACGTGGGCGACGACGAAAAAGTGCTGTGTGAAGTCCATCGTGTGTTAAAACCTGGAGGTTTGCTTTTTGTGTTTTCGCCCAACCGTTGGTTTCCTTTTGAAACCCATGGTGTGACTTTGAAGATGAATGGGCGCCTTATCTACTGGTTGCCTTTTGTTCCTTACGTGCCGGCCAAACTTGGCCAATATCTTTATCGCGCTGACGCCAGGAATTATTGGCAAGGTCAGTTAAGAAGAATGTTGGAGCGCGCAGGTTTCACAATTGTTGAGCGAACCTTCATTTGGCCGACCTTCGAGGGCATTTCCGGGAAGCTCCCCCGCGTTCTTAAACCTTTTCGGCATGTGTTCAGATATGCCGGCATCGCTCTGGAAAAAACCATTTTCCTGAAGCGGTTCGGCGTGTCACAGGTTTTTGTCTGCCGCAAAGGAGACGAAAGCGCCCCCCCAGGTCACGCTCGTGACGCCGTTGGTATCTCGAACATTCGTTAATTATTCCGCAAGTCCAGGTCCGGGCTCAGTTCATAATTAACCGGCTTCCGAGTCGAGTCGGAGGCCGCTGAAACGGGCAGCGGATAGCCTGTATAAGAACCTGCGAGACCCGAGACCATCAAAACAAAGAAATCCGATCAATAATCAATTCGCTCCGCCCTATCTGCCTCCTTTAACATTGAATTCACATTCCGAATTCTTCCGAATACAATCGCGCCCTAATGACAATTCATGACGACCGCGCGCATGCTAAAAATCGTGTCAACATGCCGCAAGAAAGCGGGGACCCGGCCACCGGCGTCCGATGGTTGACTGCCTGGATATGGCTTTGCGCCGGCCTCAATGTGGCCGGGTGGGCATTGTCCGCCATGGGACAGCTCAACGGCGAGGGATACGCCGTCGTCTTGCTCATCGGCACCGTCTCGTCCTTTGTCTGGCTGCATTTTGATAAATCTAAGCGTATAAGACGCAAGTCGTTTCGAAAATGGCTTCATCGTTTCAAACGACCCTTTCCCCTGGCCTTCCTCATTCTGTCGGTCATGGCGCTCGCGGGCGGCGCCATTTATGCGCCAACGAACTACGACGGATTGGCCTATCGCCTGCCGCGTGTGCTCCACTGGCTGGCTGCGGGGCAGTGGCATTGGATTCACACCGATTTTCCCCGGCTCAATAATCGCGCGTGTGGCATCGAATGGGTATCCGCGCCGCTGATGGCCCTTTTGAAGACTGACCGTTTTCTCTTCCTCATTAATTTCATTCCATTCCTGTTTTTGCCCGGCCTCACCTTTGGCGTTTTGAGCCGTTTAGGGGCCCGCCGCCGCGTGGCCTGGCATTGGATGTGGATTGCTCCCACCGGCTATTGCTTTCTGCTCCAGGCCGCCAGCATTGGCAACGATGCCATTGGCGCGCCGTTTGTCCTGGCGGCCATATTCTTTGCGCTTCGTGCGCGCGTCTCGGGGCGCGCGAGTGATCTTTTCACCTCCATCTTGAGTGCCGCCCTAATGACGGCCGCCAAGACGAGCAATCTGCCATTGTTGCTGCCGTGGGGAATTGCCATCCTTCCGGTACTCAAGACGATTCTCCAAAGACCCGTCGCGACCGCCGCCGTTTGTGTTGTTGCGTGCTTTGCCTCCTTTCTGCCCACGGCCATCGCCAATCAGTATTTCTGCCGGGACTGGTCCGGGCTCTCGCTCGAAGCGCTTGAGGAACACGGTAGCTTGCCAACTCGGCTCGGCGTTAACACAGTCTATACTGCCTTTTGCAACCTGACACCTCCCGTATTTCCGGAAGCTGATAAGTGGAATAGTTTTGTTCAACGAGAGATTCCACTGCGCTTGATTGATAAACTGCAGGAAAACTTTACCGAAATCGGACCTGCCCGTCTTCTCGCCCCCCAAATGCAGACGGAAGAGTGGGCTGGGCTCGGTTTTGGCGTCACGCTGTTGGCAGCCACCAGCGCGCTTGTTGCGGTTATTCTGTGCCGAAAGTCATTTTTCCAATTTCGCTTTCGGTCTTTCGATGATTTATCCCGGACCGGAATAGTTCTCTCCGCATGGGTCGCGGCATTTGCTCTATTAAGCCAGTCAGAAGTCACTCCCATTGCCCGAATCATGGCCCCATACTACATCCTTCTGTTGCCGCTTCTCCTAAGGGCACCCATCCATGAGCAACTGCTAAAGAAAATCTGGTGGCGCGCGTCAGCCTTTATCGTCTTCGCCCTCGCAGCCGGTCTTTTGGTCATTTCGCCCGCGCGCCCGCTCTTTCCAGTTGGCCACCTCCTGGAAAAACTTCAGACCGAACATTCGAATTCAAGGTCTCGGGCGCGCATCCAGGAAGTATATTCAGTCTATCGCGACCGCAATCACGCCTTTGCCCCGGCGCTCGCCGTTCTGCCACCAAATGAAAAGGTATTGGGGATGGTCACTTACGATGATCCCGAAGCCGCCCTCTGGCAACCCTTTGGTTCCCGGCGGGTTGTGTGCGTAAAGCCGGACGATACGGCGGCCTGGCTTAAATCGCAGGGTGTGCAATATATCCTGGCCCGAAGCACCCTGTTCGGAGAGCAATTTCCGGATTATGACGATTGGGCGAGGAAAACAGACGCCAGGCTTGTCAGAAAAATAAAATTGAATATTCGCGCCGACACCGGCCCGCTCGATTGGTATCTCCTCAAGCTAAACTGAACGTTTCCCGGCGTTTCACTTCGCCCGCGCCACCGCGAGGAGGCTTTGCCCGACAATTGGCGGGCAAATGCGCGATTCGAATCCATGGACCCACGGGAAAATAAAACGGTCAAAGAAGCGAACCGAGCCCGCATTGAAGCCGCGTTTCTGGAAGACGCAGAAATTCAACCACCAGGCAAAATAGCCGGCCAGGTTATAATAGCGCAGTCGAAGGACATCAAACCCGGCGCCCTCAAGTTTTTCCCTCAGTTCCGGTTTGACATACCGCCGGAAGTGCCCGAAATCCCGGTCAAGTTGCGCGTAAATTTCCATTCGCGCCGGAACAAAGAGGCATAGGACGCCTCCGTTCCTGCGAAGATGGTCATGATAGCTCTTTAGCTCACGTTCGTCATTTTTGATATGCTCCAGGACATTAATGCTGACCACACAGTCCCAGCCTGCGTCTCCTTTCAGGTCTTCGATAGTGCCATTCACGAGATCGTGCCCGGGAAACTTTTCGCGCAATTTCGCGTAAAACGTCGAATGCGGCTCGATGGAAACGCACCGCTTGATGTTCTCATTCGCAAGGAGCGCTTCAGTGATTTGTCCAATGCCCGCTCCTACTTCCAGCGCGTTTCCGCGTAAATATTCTGAGAATTCACACAGTAATGCTTTGCGATAATTGTCCGCTACGGACAACGCCGCAAATTCAAAGTCTTCAGAAATAGCCAAAGCGTTAGGAGTTGCCGCCACGTTTATACAACGACGATTCAGTATCGGCGATGGCTGTGAAATTTCAATCATTTCGAGCGTTTCGAGCATTAATTGTACCAAAATGATCACGGCGCCACGCAGCTTTGTGCCTGCGGGCGCGCCATCACATGTCGAAAATTTCGTTCGATCGCCGCTAAATCGGTCTAACACGTCCACCGCAGTGCGGGCAGCCCTTCTCCGTCTGTTCAAGCCTCCAAACGCGACGGCACGATTCGCAGCGGTACGGAGTCTCGCCGTACCGTCAGGACCTCAACCACTCGCGCCAGATTAGACGCGACAGCTTCAGCAGCGCTTTCCTCACCAATCGGAACTATATGCCGAAGCGGCCGGCGAGCAAATGCATTCGGCAGACGCCCTCTAATTTGCTTTAGTAAGCCCCAGATGCCAAAAAGTTCCAAAAAGTTCCAAAAAGTTCCAAAAAGTTCCAAAAAGTTTCGATTGTTCCTGTTGAACATGCTCCGGCGGGCTGTGATTGTGTAAGTGTAGAAACAAAAACAATCCATGAATAAACAACAAGCAAAAAACGCAATCGAACAAATACTCAAAACCGAATCATTCGCCGATATAAAGGACGAATGGGTGTGCAACTTCAAAAAGGCCATTAGCTCGCCCACGGACCTGGCCGCCATTGACGTGCCGCCCTGCGAGCCAATCGTTGGCAAATGGCTCAAACAGGGCGACCTCGGATTCATTTGCGGCCCGCGCGGCCTCGGCAAAACCTGGCTCGCCATGCTGCTGGCTCGTAAATGTGCCGAAGGCGGAAACCTCGGCAACTGGAGTGTCCAAAAACGCCGCCGCGTCCTCTACGTCGACGGCGAAATGTCAATCGATGCAATTCGCGAGCGCGACAACGCTTTGTCTGCCGCGCCTGCGGACGACATTTTCTACTTGCAGCACGAGGCGCTCTTCCACCTAACCGGAAAAGTCTTAAACCTAACCGAGCCGGAAGCGCAAGCCGCGCTCCTCGAACAATGCCTCCGCGATCGAATCGAAATCTTGTTCCTCGACAATCTCTCCTGCCTGTTCCCGGCCCTCCGTGAAAACGACGCAGACGCTTGGAACCTCGTCCTGCCCTGGCTCTTGGAACTGCGCCGCCACCGAATCACAGTCATATTCATTGCCCATTGCGGCCGCAACGGCCTCATGCGTGGGACCTCCAGGCGCGAGGACGCCGCAGTCTGGATCATCAACCTCTCGGAACTAAAAGAGGTTGCCGACGAGCGAAACGGCGCGAAATTCGCCGCCAAATTCGCAAAAAACCGGCACACGAGTGATGCCGAATGCCCGCCGATGGAATGGCGCTTCTTAAGATCCACGGGCGACGCAAAAGCAACCGTGACCTCGACAATAATTACCGGGCCGCAACATTTCCGAAAATGCATCGAGGACGGCCTCAGCACCGCCACCGAAATCGCCGAGGAGATGTCCATCTCTCGCGGCCAGGCCTCAAAGTACGCCACGAAAGCAATCAGAGAGGGCTGGCTCAAGAAAAATGGCCGGCTTTACGTCCTCGCCCCCCAAACTGCCTCCAAAGACAAACCCCAACTCTCAATCCTATCCAAGGATAAACCCCAACTCTCATTCCTCCAAAACCGGTAGGGCGGCGCTCCTGCGCCGCTCAAATCAAAAACCACTGAATCCGGTGACCGCCATCCGTTTCCGAACCATAGGCCACGCCCGACCGCTGTTCCCTCTCCGCTCCCATCGCATGGGAGGGGAGAGGGTAAGGGTGAGGTGAGGGCTCTCATTCACGCCACCCATGTTCACTCAGTAATTCAAACCTCTATCTGCAATCTGCAATCTGCAATCAACAAATCCACTATGCCCACCCCCCAAGAACAACCTGTACCAGATAGCAAAGTGACCCCCGCCCTCGTCGACCGCGTCTCCGAGCGTCTCGCCATGGGCATGCCCTTAAAAATGGCTCTCGCCGGCGAAAACCTCACCCGCGCCGAGTACAAAGACGCGCTGCAAAAGCATCCCGAATTGCAGGACCTGCAGGAACTGGGAAAGCGCAAAGTCCTGGAAAACGCCTATAGCATTTTGCTTCAGGGCGACCAGGCCCCCGCGAACTGGCGCTGGCTGATCGAACTCATCTACAAGGACATCATCGGCGGCCAGGACGAAGATTTTCCGAATCAAAAACAAACGATCTTCGGCTTCCCCGAAGAAGTCCTCAACCAAATCCGCGAACACGCCAAACATCTCTAAAACTGCGTAGCGCCCGTGAGCGCGCTCAAACTAAATTACATTCCGCATTCCATTAATCCACCAATCCCCGACCCATGAACCCAATACCCAATTCTCTCCGCGACTTCACCATGCCCGACGTCTTCGCCGAAGCGATTCTCAACCTGAAACTCTACCCCAAACAACGCGACGTCCTGCGCGCGTTGGCTCCCCGCGGCTCCGCCGTCTCCTTCCGTTCCTGCAACGAAGGCGGCAAAACAAAAATGGTCATCCTCGCGGCCATCCTCTGGCACCTTGCCACCTTTCCGAGGGGCCACGTCATCACCACCAGCGGTGCCCAGCGCCAAATCCTGGACCAACTGGTCCCGGCCCTGCACGCCTTTCGGGCCCTGTTTCCGGAATGGAAATTCCTCCGTTGCGCACGAATCGAAACCCCGGACCCAAAATGCTTCTGGGAAGGCTTTTCCACCGACGACGCCGGCAAATTCGAAGGCCATCACGCCGGCGGCCCCGATGAACCCCTCCTCATCATCGTGGACGAAGCCAAAACGGTGAAGGACGACATCTACGAATCCATCGAACGCTGTAAGCCCACGCGCCTGCTCATCGCCAGTTCACCCGGCTACGCCGAAGGCGAGTTCTATCGCAGCCACACCACACGCGCGAAATTCTATACCAGAATCGTCCAGACCGCCGCCGAATGCCCGCACTGGACAAAAGCGGAAATCGATCGCCTGCACGCCAAATGGGGCGCAAACAATCCCCTCATCAAATCCATGGTCAAGGCCGAGTTCATGGAATCCGTCGCCAACGCCGTCGTCCCCTTAAAATCCCTCGAAGACCTCATGGCCAATCCGCCCATCGCCAGAAGAGCCGGTCGCGACCCGGGACAAATGAAGGCCTTCTGCGATTTCGCCTGGGGCAACGGCCGTGATGGCGACGAGACCGTCCTCGCCCTCCGCGACGGCAACGTTATCACCATCGAGGAAGCCTTCCGCTGTGGAGAGCTCATCGAACTCTCCGTCCGGCTCATCCACGCATTCAAACGCCTTCACCTCCAACCCTGGCAAATTGACGGCGACGAAGGGGGCGGCGGCAAACAGATCTGCGATTACCTCAAGCATATGGGCTGGCCGATCAATCGGGTCAACAACGGAGCGGCGCCCAGGTACTGCCAGCATTACGCCAACCTCGCCGCCGAAATGTGGTACGAAGGCGCGCAAAAAATTGTGAAACGCGAAATCATCCTGCCCGACGACGACGATTTGCGCGCGCAGATCCTTGACCGCAAAAGCATCCCCAACGCCCACGGCAAACTCGCCATCGAAAGCAAGGGCGACATGAAAAAGCGGGGCGTCCACAGCCCCGACCGCGCGGATGCCGTCTTCGGCGCCATGACCCCGGTCCGCCGCCTCCAATCCTACAACCTGATCGACCATAAGTACGCGGGTGGCCCGTGGGACGGCTTTGAAGGGCAATGGAAATTATTTGGCGAAAACGAACCCCCGCAATCGGACTATTTGCCGGGAGCCTATTTTCCCTGATCGGCTCGAGCCGGGGCCAAGTTAACAGAGCCGGGACCGTGAGGAAGCGGGAGAAACACCTATACTCGCCGTCCCGTCCCGCCTCGGAGCCCGCCTGCTTATTTATGAGAAGACGGAAATATAAAGAGGCTGTACTGCGCGACAGCGCACCGAACCTTTGGACGTGCGAGTGCGGGCAGATGAACCTGCGTAGCGACCGACAAAACATTGAACCGCAGAAACGCCGCCGGTAAGTCTGATTCCAAAGATCGCAGTGGAGTGATCAATTACCACGGCAATAGCTAAGAGTAACCTGATTATGCCCATAGCAAAATCGAATTCTACGTTCCTGGAGGGCTGCGGGCGAGTTATTTCGACGGGTTTTGGACGAGAAAGCAGCATGGGGCGGCGGCCATTTCTGGCACAGGACTGGGCTCAGGCGCACTTGTAGCTTGTCGAGCATCAAAGACCATGTTCGGCCTGGTCGCGCACGGCATTGCCTCGACATAGTATTTCGCCGTGGGCGCGGAAATGGCCTTGGAGGCCGGGCGGTATTTGATGCGGACGATATTGCCGTGGCGGACGGCTTCCAAGCTAACATAGTTTCCACCGCCCCTGAACCAGGCGCAATGGCTTTGCTTGCCAGCGGTCTGGCCGCGCTCACGTTGCTAACACGCCGAAAGTCCCTATAACGTCCAACGTCCGCAAAGCAAACGTCGCAACCCAAA